>NZ_JBSGWV010000027.1:0-4255 GCF_053609105.1 Streptomyces sp. NPDC054975 | reverse complement strand
TCACCTGCGCGATGTCCCGCACCTGCGTGGTGATGTTCCGGAAGACGGTGTTGACCGAGTCCGTCAGGTCCTTCCAGGTGCCGGCCGCGCCGGGCACCTGCGCCTGACCACCGAGCAGACCCTCGGCACCGACCTCGCTCGCCACTCGGGTCACCTCGTCGGCGAACGTCCGCAGCGTCTCGGTCATCTGGTTGATGGTGTCCGCGAGCTGCGCGACCTCGCCGCGCGCGCTGACCGTGACCTTCTGGGACAGATCGCCGTTGGCGACCGCCGTCGTCACCTCGGCGATACCTCTCACCTGATTGGTGAGGTTTCCCGCCATGGTGTTGACGGAATCGGTGAGGTCCTTCCACACACCGCCGACCCCGGCGACCTCGGCCTGACCGCCCAGCTCACCCTCGGTGCCCACCTCGCGCGCGACCCGGGTCACCTCGGAGGAGAACGAGGACAGCTGGTCCACCATCGTGTTGACGGTGTTCTTCAGCTCCAGCATCTCGCCGGCCACGTGAACCGTGACCTTGTTGGACAGATCACCCCGGGCCACGGCCGTCGTGACGAGAGCGATGTCACGTACCTGCGCGGTCAATCGATACGCCATCGTGTTGACCGAATCCGTGAGATCCTTCCACGAACCGGACATTCCGCGTACCTGGGCCTGGCCGCCCAGGATGCCTTCGGTACCGACCTCGAGTGCGACCCGCGTCACTTCGTCCGTGAACGCGGACAGCTGGTCGACCAGGTTGTTCACCGTCCGGGCGACCTTCAGGAACTCCCCGCGCAGCGGCCGCCCCTCCGGCCCCTCCGACCGGAGGTCCATCCGCTGAGCGAGGTCGCCCTCGGCCACCGCCGACAGCACCCGCCCCACCTCGGAGACGGGCCGCGTCATGTCGTCGACCAGCGCGTTGGCGGCCTCGATCGCCGCGAGCCAGGCACCCTCACTGGGCCCCGCCTCCAGGCGCTCGGACAGCTTGCCCTCACGCCCCACCATGCGCCTGACCCGCGACAACTCGCCGGTCAGGTGCATCTGTCGGTCCGCGACCTCGTTGAAGACGGCGGAGATCTCCGCCATCATCCCGTCGCCCGACACCGTCAGCCGTTTACGGAAATTCCCGTCGCGCATCGAGACCAGGGCAGCCAGAAGCCGCTCCATGGCCGCCGCGTCCACCTGCACCGTCTCACCGCTCCGGGCACGTCCGCCCTTCGCGCGCGTCGTGCCGCCGCCGCCGCGCCGCGCCGCCGTGCCAGACTCCACCGTGTCCCTCCCGAAGGGGTTGACCGTACTGCCCGGGCCGTCACCACAAGCCTGCCCAGTGTTTCACCGCAGCCGAACCTGGCGATAACAGTTCGGCAGCTTCGCATAGCGTCCCCGTCCACGGGGGACGGAAACAGCGGCGACCGGCATCCGCTCGGACAGCGAAGGTAAGTAACCTGGCATCCGGCTGTCCAACCGCCCCTGTCCGCCCGGCGGGGGCGGGGTGGCGCGAAACGACCACCGGGCGTAGCGGGAGGGGCAGACCGACCATGGCGGAGCCGGGCGTCGAAACGCGTACGAGGAGTTCTGTGATCACCGCGCGGGCGGCTGCCACCTTCGACCCCGTCGGGCGGTCCGTCGCGACCGCCCGCGCCTTCGTCCGGGACACCCTCCAGGGCTGGGGATACGCCGAGGTCGTCGACGACGCCGTCGTCCTGACCAGCGAACTCGTCACCAACGCCGTCATCCACGCCGGCACCGCGGCCGACGTCCTGTGCCTGCGCAGCGACGACGGCATCCGCGTCGAGGTGGCCGACCGCTACCCCGAGCGCGAGATCCCCGTCCAGGGCGGCCGCACCGTCGCCCACCCCGACCGCGAGAACGGCCGTGGCCTGCTGCTGTGCGCCGCCCTCGCCACCCGCTGGGGCGTCGAGTACACACCCACGCACAAACGTGTCTGGTTCCAGCTCGATCTCCCCGAGCGCCCGATCGGCACCCGCTCCGCCGGACCGGTCCTCCCCGACGCCCTCCTCCCCGTCGCCGACAGCCGCGTCCGCGTCGCCGTCGCCCAGATCGACCGCGGCGGCGCCATCACCTCCTGGAACGAGGACGCCGAGGACCTCTTCGGGTACGCCGCCGAGAAGGTCGTCGGCAAGCCCCTCGGCGACCTCGCCGCCTGGCCGCACACCCCCGGCATCGGCACCGGCCTCGCCGAGGCCCTGCGCCTCTCCCGCTGGGAGGGCAGCTACGGCATTCGCTGCGCCGACGGCCGCGTCATCCCCGTCTACGCCTCCCACCTCCGCGTACGCGACGCGGCAGGCGAACCCTCGACGGTCTGCCTCCTGGTACGTGAGTACGAGCGCGCCGTCCTCCAGACCCCCCAGCGCCCCGCGGTCTCCGACTCGGGCGCCGAGAGCCGCGCCACGGACCCCTTCGAGGTCTTCATCGGCTCCCCCGCCCCCGACGACCTCGACGGCCTCCTCCAGCGCACGGTGGAACGCGCCCGTGACATGCTCGACGGCGACTCCGCCTTCCTGCTGCTCGCCACCGACGACGAGACCGAACTGGAGGTCCGGGCCACCACCGGCCTCCCCTCCGCCCGCCAGCGCTTCGCCCGCGTCCCCGTCGAGACCGGCGCCAGCCGTTACGGCTCCGCCCGGATGCCGGCCGTGCACGAGGACCTCGCGGCCGTCCCCGGCGCCGTACCGCTCCTCGAAGGCACCGGCATGCGCTCCGTCGTGACCGTGCCGCTCAAGGTGGAGGGCCGCCTCACCGGCTCCCTCGGCGTCGCCGCCGAGACCCCCAACCGGTACTCCAACGAGGAGGCGCTACGCCTCCAGTTCGCCGCCGACCGGATCGCGCTCGCCGTCGAGTCCGCCCGCCTCGGCGAGCTCGAACGGCTCCGCCGCGGCTCCCTCAGCTTCCTCGTCGAGGCCTCCGACCTGCTGGCCGGCACCCTCGACCGCGACCAGACCCTGGCCCTGATGGCCCAGATGACCGTCCCGACCCTCGCCACCTGGTGCGCCGTCTACACGATCGCCGACCAGGCCTCGGAGCCGTACCTCTCGTACGTCCTGCACGAGGACGAGGACCGCATCGACGGCCTGAAGGCGCTCCTCTCCTCGATCGCCCCACCGGACCCGGTGCCCACCCCCGGCGCCCGTGTCTGGGCGGCCCCGGCCGAGGCCGCCCACCGTGCCGCGCTCTCCACCTCGATGCGCGAACTCGGTCACGGCAGCGGCCCGTTGTCCTCCGGTATCGACACCACTCTGGCCACGGCCGCAGTGGTGGGCGGCGAGACGGTGGTCCTGCCGCTGGTCGCCCGCAACCGGGTGATCGGCATGCTCACGCTCGGCAAGCCCTCCGACGACCATTTCCGCCAGGAGATCCTGGAGCTCGCCGAGGACCTCTCCCGCCGAGCCGCTCTCGCCCTGGACAACGCCCGCCTCTACTCGGAGCGCATGGCGATCAGCCAGTCCCTCCAGCGCAGCCTGCTGCCGCCCGGCCTCCCCCAGATCGACAACGTCGAGGTCGAGGTCATCTACCGCGCGGCCGGCGAGGGCAACGAGGTCGGCGGAGACTTCTACGACCTCTTCCCCATCCGCGACAACGCGTACGGCTTCGCCATCGGCGACGTCTGCGGTACGGGCCCGGAGGCCGCCGCGGTCACGGGCCTGGCCCGCCACGCCCTGCGCCTGCTGGCCCGTGAGGGCTTCGGCGGCCCGGCGGTCCTGGAGCGCCTCAACGCGGCGATCCTGGACGAGGGCGCCCGCAGCCGCTTCCTGACGCTCCTCTACGGCGAGCTGTGGCCCCAGGAGGACGGCTCGGCGATCCTCAAGGTCGTCTGCGCCGGTCACCCGCTGCCGCTCCGCCTGCGCCAGGACGGAACGGTCGTCCCGGCCGCCGACCCGCAGCCGCTCCTGGGCGTCATCGACGACCTGGAGCTGTACGAGCAGACCATCACCCTCGAACCGGGCGACGTCCTGCTCTGTGTCACGGACGGCGTCACGGAACGCCGCGAGGGCACGCGCATGCTCGGCGACGACGGCCTGAGCGAGGTCCTCAAGACCTGCACGGGCCTGACAGCCGGCGCGGTGGCCGCCCGTATCCTCCGCGCGGTCGAGCGCTTCGCACAGGAGCCCGCATCCGACGACATGGCCATCCTGGCCATGCGTATCCCGGAGCCCCTCACCAGCAACTGACGGCGTGTGTGGTTCCCGCTCCGGTCGCAGCGTTGGGGTCGCACACACCCCAGCTCACACCCCCGTATGATTTAAACAACAA
>NZ_JBSGWV010000026.1:73517-93713 GCF_053609105.1 Streptomyces sp. NPDC054975 | reverse complement strand
GACCACCGAGGCGGCGACCACGTTGGCCCGCAGGGTGCCGTCGCGCCGGTCGGCCCAGCGGGTCCGCAGGTAGTCGCCGAGCGTCTTCTCGTACCGCCAGACGACGGAGAGTTCGTACGTCCGCAGGCCCGTCACCTCGCGTGTGAGGCGGTAGCGCTGGACGGAGAAGGTGGGGTTCTCGGCGTACATCCGCATGACGAGGCGGGTGGCGTCGCAGATCCTGACCAGCGGGTCGTCCGTGTCGGCGCTCGCGGCGAGGAACTCGGTCATGTCGGCGAGGCTCTGCTCGTGGTCGGGGAAGACCACGTCCTCCTTCGACGGGAAGTACCGGAAGAAGGACCGACGGCCGACCCCGGCGAGGGTGACGATGTCGTCCACGGTGGTCTGCTCGTACCCGCGCTCCAGGAAGAGCTGGAAGGCCGCGGCGATGAGGGAGTCCCGCATCGCCGGCTTCGTGGAGTTCGTCGAGGCTGTTCCCATGGCCCGAACCTAACATCCGGCCCCCCAGGGCGCGGCACTTGGTGCCAGCTTTCGCCGACACCAAGTGCTCTCCCGGTCGCGGGAGGGTCAGCGGGCCGCCATCCGCAGGGCGCCGTCCATCCGGATCGTCTCCCCGTTGAGGTAGTCGTGCTCGGCGACCATCGTGACGAGCCGGGCGTACTCCTCGGGGCGGGCGAGCCGCTGCGGGAACGTGACGCTCGCGCCGAGCCCGGCGCGGATCTCCTCGCTGAATCCGGCCATCATCGGGGTGTCGACGATGCCGGGCGCGATGGTGACGACCCGGATGCCGAACTGCGCGAGGTCGCGGGCGGCGGTGACCGTCATCCCGGCGACGCCCGCCTTGGAGGCGGCGTACGCGATCTGGCCGACCTGGCCCTCGAAGGCGGCGATCGAGGCGGTGTTGACGACGAGCCCGCGCTGACCGTTCTCGTCCGGCTCCTGGCGGGCGATGGCCTCGGCGGCGAGGCGCATCACGTTGAACGTCCCCAGGAGGTTGACGTTCAGGACCGTGCGGAACAGGTCGAGGTCGTGCGGGCCCTTGCGGCCCAGAATGCGGGCGGAGGGGGCGATGCCGGCGCAGTTGACGGCCATCCGCAGCTCCGCGCCGTCGGTCTCGATCCGCGCGAGCGCCTCGCGGACCGGCCCCTCCTCGGTGACGTCGGCCGCGAGCAGGGTGACCCCGTCGGGCAGCGGCCCGGCCGCCGTGACGGCCTTGTCCAGGTCGAGGCCGTAGACGGTGGCGCCGCGCGCGGCGAGTGCGGCGGCGGTGGCGGCGCCGAGGCCGGAAGCGGCGCCGGTGACGAGCGCGGCGGAGCCGGCGATGTCCATGGAACTCCTCAGAACGTGAGCTGGGCGGAACGTCAGCGGGATGCGGGCAGGAGAGTGGGGGTCAGCGGGCGAGCTGACGGCTGATGACGAGCCGCTGGATCTGGTTGGTGCCCTCGAAGATCTGCATGATCTTGGCCTCGCGCATGTAGCGCTCGACCGGGAAGTCGCGGGTGTATCCGTACCCGCCGAGGACCTGGACGGCGTCCGTGGTCACCTTCATGGCCGCGTCCGTGGCGGTCAGCTTGGCCACGGAGGCCTGCCGGCTGAAGGGACGGCCGAGGTCGCGGCGGCGGGCCGCGTCGAGGTAGGTGGCGCGGGCGGAGTCGACGGCGGCGGTCATGTCGGCCAGCAGGAAGCCGAGCCCCTGGTGGTCGACGATCTTCCGGCCGAAGGTGGTGCGCTCGTTGGCGTAGTCGATGGCGGCGTCGAGCGCGGCCTGCGCGAGGCCCGTGGCGCAGGCGGCGATGCCGAGGCGGCCGCAGTCGAGCGCGCTGAAGGCGATCTGGAGCCCCTGGCCCTCGTCGCCGACGAGCCGGTCGGCGTCCAGGAGCGCGCCGTCCCAGTGGGCGGAGGTGGTGGGCACGGCCTGGAGGCCCATCTTCCGCTCGGGCTTGCCGAAGGAGAGGCCCTCGGCCTCGCCGGGGGCGAGGAAGCAGGAGATGCCGTGGCTGCCGGGGGCGGTGCGGGCGAAGAGGGAGTAGAAGCCGGCCTTGCCGCCGTGGGTGATCCACGCCTTGGTGCCGGTGACCCGGTACGCGGCGCCGTTCGGGCCGTCGTCCACGCGCTCGGCCCTGCAGGAGAGGGCGGCCGCGTCGGAGCCGGCCTGGGGCTCGGAGAGGCTGTAGCCGCCGATGGTCTCGCCGGCGAGCATCGCGGGGAGCCAGCGCTCCTTCTGCTCGGGGGTGCCGAAGGAGTGCAGGGGGTGGCAGGCGAGCGTGTGGACGCTGGTGGCGACCGCGACGGCCGCCCAGCGCGCCGCCAGCTCCTCCAGGACCTGGAGGTACACCTCGTAGGGCTGGCCTCCGCCGCCGTACTCCTCGGGGTAGGCGAGGCCGAGCAGTCCGGCCCGGCCGAGGGTGGCGAACAGGCCTTCGGGGTACGTCTCGGCGGCCTCGTGCTCGTCCACGCGGGAAGAGAGCTCCTTGTCGGCGATCTCCCGCGTGAGGGCGATGAGGTCCGCTGCCTCGGGGGTGGGAAGCAGGCGGTCGACATCCATGGCGACTCCATTGACACTCAGCCCCTCGCACCGATGTAACGGTACTGTGGGCGGTACGGCAGTACCACTTAGCGTAGCGCAGAAGGGGTCGGCCGTAACCCCCCGAAGGGGTTGGCCTGCATACTGTTCACGTGATCGAGACTTCCGCCGCCGGCGTCCCCAAGCTGACGGGCCGCGGCGCGGCCCGCCGGTCCGCCCTGTTCGAGGAGCTGGTGGCCCTCCTGGTCGGCGAGGGCTTCGCGCAGCTGACCCTGGACGATCTCGCGGCCCGGCTGCGCTGCTCCAAGCGCACGCTCTACGGCCTGGCGGACAGCAAGGAGCAGCTCGTCCGGGCCGCCGTGGTCCACTTCTTCCGGCGCGCGACCACCCGGGTCGAGGCGGTCCTCGCGGCCGAGCAGGACCCGGCCGAGCGACTGGCCGCCTACCTGCGCGCCGTCGCGGCCGAACTGGCCCCGGTCTCCCCGCAGTTCTTCGACGACGTGGCCGCCTTCGAGCCCGCCGCCGAGGTCTACGAGCGCAACACCCGCGCGGCGGCCGGGCGGGTGCAGCAGCTGATCGAGGAGGGCGTGCGGGCGGGCGTCTTCCGCGAGGTCCACGTCTCCTTCGCGGCCGACGTCATCGCCTCCGTCATGGTCCGCATCCAGCAGCGGCAGGTCGCCGCGGCGACCGGACTCGCGGACGCGGAGGCGTACGGCCAACTGGCCGAACTACTCCTGAACGGCCTGCGCAAGAGCTGAGGCCGCCCGCGCGAGCGGTGCGGGAGCAGGCCCCCTAGAACGCGTCGCACGTGTGCGGCAGTCGGGGCGTGCGCAGCGCCGCGTCGAGCGTGGCCGCCGCGCCCGGCGTGTGCTCCTCCACCAGGCCGGCGGCCACCAGGTCCCCGACCTTCGTACCGCCGAGGTAGCAGGCGCCGAGGTCGCGCACGCCGAAGGAGAGGTCGACCGGGTCGCCGGTCGGCTCGTACCGCGCCCCGTCCGGGCCCGAAGTGAGCCGGAAACGGCCGGAGTTGACGGGCATGCGGCTGTCGTGGACCTCCAGGACGAGATCGGCGGGCGCGGCCCAGGTGCGGGCCGTGAGCGCCGCGCGGACGTCGATCAGCCGCACCCAGAGCGCCGGGAACTGCCCGGTCACCCGCACCTGGTCGCGGTCGCCGGCGAAGAGCAGCAGGGGGTCGTCGAGGGGCCTGCCCCACGCGCGGACGGTGCCGGTCAGGTCGATCGAGGCGAGGTAGCGCCAGAGGGCGGCGGCGACGGCCGGGGTGTCGGCCTCCACCTCGTCGACGCGGACCACGCCCGGGGTGTGGGTCTCCTCGTTCTCGCCCTTGGTGCGGTAGACGGCGTATCCGGCGACGGGGTCGCCGAGCGCGACGACACGGGCAGGCGAGAGCTCCTCGTCCTCCTCGTCCTCGTCGCGCAGCCACTCGCCGGTCCAGCGCAGCTCGTCCCGGGGGATCCGGCCGGCCCGCCCGGCGCGGGTGGACTCGAAGAAGGGGCCGACGACTTCGGGAGCGTCCGCCGGATCGATCAGCCTCAGCGGGCGCTCGTCGGGGTCGATCCGCAGGGCGAGGGGCCGCCGGGAGTCGATCTCGACGCTCACGCCGTGGGTCGCGGCGCCGAACCCGAACCGGCCGTAGATGGCGTCCTCCGAGGCCCAGAGCGCGGCGAGCGGCGCGCCGCGCTCCGCGTACCGCCGGAACGCCTCGGCGAGCAGCGCGGAGAGGACACCGCGCCGCCGGTGGGTGGGGGCGACGGAGACGAGCGTCAGGCCGGGACAGGGCAGGTCGCCGCCCGGTACGGAGAGGGTGAAGGGGAACGCCGCGACGAAGCCGACCAGTTGGTCCCCCTCGTACGCGCCGATCCGTTCGCAGGGCCGCACCATGTCGCGGTGGTGCGCCCGCTGCTCCTCCTCGGGGCGCTCGTGGAAGACCAGGTACGAGAGGTCGAGGGCACGGTCGATGTGCGCTTCGGGTACGTCGCGAATGTCCATGATCCGGACCTTAACGGCCGGCTTGATCCAGAAGGCGGGCGAGGCCTAGGCGACGGAGCCTATCCGGCCGTCGGGCGCGCGCGGGCCGTCGTGGTGGATCGGGGTGTGCGCGCCGGTGAGCGAGACGCCGGTGCCGCCACGGCGGTTGGCGACGATCTCGGCCGCGATGGAGAGGGCCGTCTCCTCCGGGGTGCGGGCCCCCAGGTCGAGGCCTATCGGGGAGCGCAGCCGGGCGAGTTCGAGCTCGGTGACGCCGACCTCGCGGAGCCGCTTGTTGCGGTCCTCGTGGGTGCGCCGGGAGCCCATCGCGCCGACGTAGGCGACGGGAAGTTTCAGGGCCGCTTCGAGGAGCGGGACGTCGAACTTGGCGTCGTGGGTGAGCACGCACAGGACGGTCCGGGAGTCGACCTCCGTGGACGCCAGGTAGCGGTGCGGCCATTCGACGACGATCTCGTCGGCCTCGGGGAAGCGGGCCGGGGTCGCGAAGACGGGCCGGGCGTCGCAGACGGTGACGTGGTAGCCGAGGAACTTGCCGACCCTGACGAGGGCGGAGGCGAAGTCGATGGCACCGAAGACGATCATGCGCGGGGCGGGGACGGAGGACTCGACCAGGAGGGTGAGCGGCTGGCCGCAGCGGCTGCCGTCCTCACCGATCTCGACGGTGCCGGTGCGGCCCGCGTCCAGCATCGCGACCGCCTCGCCGGCCGCGGTGCGGTCCAGTTCGGGGTGGCCGCCGAGGCCGCCTTCGTACGTTCCGTCCGGGCGGACCAGGAGCGCCTGGCCCATCAGGTCGGCGGGTCCCTCGACGATCCTGGCGAGGGCGGCCGCCTCTCCCGAGGCGGCGGCGGCCAGCGCGGCGGGGTAGACCCCGCCGCGGACCGGGGTGACGAGGATGTCGATGATGCCGCCGCAGGTCAGACCCACGGCGAAGGCGTCCTCGTCGCTGTAGCCGAAGCGCTCGACGACGGTGGTGCCGTCCTCGAGGGCCTGCCGGCACAGGTCGTAGACCGCGCCCTCCACACACCCGCCGGAGACCGAACCGATCGCCGTGCCGTCGCTGTCGACGGCCAGCGCGGCGCCCGGCTGCCGGGGCGCGCTGCCGCCGACCGCCACGACCGTGGCGACGGCGAACTCGCGTCCCTGCTCGACCCACCGGTTCAGCTCTTCGGCGATGTCCAGCATCTCGAACTCCTCAGATGTGTGTGGAGGGCTACGGTGAGCGTCAGCCGACGCCGAGCCAGCTCTCGATCGGGTGGATCGCGAAGTACACGATGAAGATCGCGGTCAGGCCCCACATGAAGGCGCCCACTTCGCGTGCCTTGCCCTGCGCCACCTTGATGACGGCGTAGGAGATGACACCGGCCGCGACACCCGTGGTGATGGTGTACGTGAACGGCATCAGGACCACGGTGAGGAACACCGGGATCGCCACGGAGCGGTCGCTCCAGTCGACGTGCTTGGCGTTCTGCATCATCATCGCGCCGATGACGACCAGGGCCGCGGAGGCGACCTCGGCGGGCACGATCGCGGTGAGCGGGGTGAAGAAGAGGCAGGCCGCGAAGAAGGCGCCGGTGACGACGGAGGACAGACCCGTACGGGCACCCTCGCCGACGCCGGTGGCCGATTCCACGAAGACGGTCTGGCCGGAGCCGCCGACGCCGCCGCCGATGACACCGCCGGCACCGTCGATGAACAGGGCCTTGGACAGGCCGGGCATCCGGCCCTTGTCGTCCGCGAGCTTGGCCTCGGAGCCGACGCCGATGATCGTGGCCATGGCGTCGAAGAAGCCGGCCAGGACCAGGGTGAAGACGATCATGGTGATCGTGATGTAGCCGACGTCGCCCCAGCCGCTGAAGGACACCTGGCCGATCAGCGAGAAGTCCGGGGTGGAGACGGCACTGCCCTTGAGCTCCGGAGCGCCGGAGAACCAGGCACCCGCGCCCTTGGCGGGGATGTCGGCGACGGCGTTGACGATCAGGGCTATGACCGTGCCGGCGACGATGCCGATCAGGATGGCGCCGGGGATGTTGCGCGCCTGAAGGGCGAAGATCAGGAGGAGGGTGACCGCGAAGATCAGGACGGGCCAGCCCTGGAGTTCACCGAGCGGGCCGAGGGTGACCGGGCCGCCGCCGGGCGAGGGGTTCTCGTGGACGAAACCGGCCTTGACGAAGCCGATGATGGCGATGAAGAGGCCGATACCGATCGTGATCGCGTGCTTGATGGCAAGCGGGATCGCGTTCATGATCATCTCGCGGAGGCCGGTGACCACCAGGAGGCAGATCACCACACCGTAGGCCACACACATGGCCATCGCCTGCGGCCAGGTCATCACGGAGATGACCTGCGAGGAGAGCACACCGGAGACACTGAGCCCGGCCGCCAGGGCGAGGGGGACCTTGCCCCAGAAGCCCATGAGCAGGGTGGTCACGGCGGCGGCCAGAGCGGTCGCCGTGATGAGGGCGGGCTGGCTGAGGACGTTGCCGTCCACATCCTTGCCGCCGAGGATCAGGGGGTTGAGCAGGAGAATGTACGCCATCGCCATGAAGGTGGTGACGCCGCCGCGGATCTCCGTCGCGACGGTGGATCCTCTCTCCGAGATGTGAAAGTACCGGTCGAGCCAAGAGCGGCCGGCGGGGACGTTCGAGCCGGAGCCCGCGTCCTCCGAGGCGGTCTTGGGCTCCACTGACGACTGGGTCATGGGGCCTACTCCCAAGGTTCAAAGGGGCACCCGCATAAGACTTTCCGAAGGTCAGAGAAGCTGCGGGATTTGGGATGCTGCGTGGGCTGCACGACCCGGGGGACGGCCCGAGACGAACTGGGTGAATCGGTCCTGCTGGTACTGCTGTACTGCTGGGTCCCACGAGTGGGTTGCTCCGGGCGGTACGGGCTGGGAAGTGTGACGTTCCTGGGAGGCACGCACCGCCCGGAGAGTCCTACAGGGTGCCGGTGAGTGCTTCGGGGCGGACCGGCGTCTTGTTGAGCTCCAGGCCCGTCGCGTTCCGGATCGCCGCGAGGACGGCCGGGGTGGACGACAGGGTCGGGGCCTCGCCGAGTCCCCGCAGGCCGTACGGCGCGTTGGGGTCGGCCAGTTCGAGTACGTCGACCGGGATGGTCGGCGTGTCGAGGATCGTCGGGATCAGGTAGTCCGTGAAGGAGGGGTTACGCACCTTCGCGGTCTTCGGGTCCACGATGATCTCTTCCATCACCGCGACGCCCAGGCCCTGGGTGGTACCACCCTGGATCTGGCCGACCACGGAGAGCATGTTGAGCGCCTTGCCGACGTCCTGGGCGGTCGCGAGCTCGATGACCTTCACGAGGCCGAGCTCGGTGTCCACCTCCACCACCGCGCGGTGCGCGGCGAAGGTGTACTGGACGTGGCCGTCGCCCTGGCCGGTGACCAGGTCGAACGGGACGGTCGGGCGGTGCCGGAACTCGTGCTCCTGGTCGACGGACTCGCCTTCCAGCACGTCGGCCAGGTCCGCGAGGACCTCGCCGCCGTCGGTGACGACCTTGCCGCCCTCCAGGAGGAGCTCGGCGGTGGCCCACGCCGGGTGGTACGAGCCGAACTTGCGCCGGCCGATCTCCAGAACCGCCTCGCGCACCTTCTCGCAGGTGTTCTTCACCGCGCCACCGGTCATGTACGTCTGCCGGGAGGCGGACGTCGAACCGGCGGAGCCGACCTGGGTGTCGGCCGGGTGGATGGTCACCTGGGTGACGCCCAGTTCCGTGCGGGCGATCTGGGCGTGGACGGTGACACCGCCCTGGCCGACCTCCGCCATGGCCGTGTGGACCATCGCGACGGGCTCGCCGTTGATGACCTCCAGGCGCACGCGGGCGGTGGAGTAGTCGTCGAAGCCCTCGGAGAAGCCCACGTTCTTGATGCCGACGGCGTAGCCGACACCGCGGACGACGCCCTCGCCGTGGGTGGTGTTGGAGAGGCCACCCGGAAGGGCGCGGACATCCGCGTCCTCGCCGGCCGCGAGCCACTGCTGCTCCGGCGGCATCGGGCGGGCCTTGACCCGGCGCAGGAGCTCGGCGACCGGGGCCGGCGAGTCCACGACCTGGCCGGTCGGCATGATCGTGCCCTGCTCCATGGCGTTGATCTGGCGCAGCTCCACCGGGTCCATGCCCAGCTTCGCCGCCAGCTTGTCCATCTGCGCCTCGTACGCGAAGCACGCCTGGACCGCGCCGAAACCGCGCATCGCGCCACAGGGCGGGTTGTTCGTGTAGAGCGCGACCGCCTCGATCTCGACGTCGTCGATCACGTACGGACCGGCGCCCAGCGAGGAGGCGTTGCCGACGACGGCCGGGGAGGCCGAGGCGTAGGCGCCGCCGTCGAGCACGATCCGCGCCTTCATGTGCGTGATCTTGCCGTCCTTGGTGGCACCGTGCTCGTACCAGAGCTTCGCCGGGTGGCGGTGCACGTGCCCGAAGAAGGACTCGAAGCGGTTGTAGACGATCTTGACCGGCTTGCCGGTGCGGAGCGCCAGGAGGCAGGCGTGGATCTGCATCGACAGGTCCTCGCGGCCACCGAAGGCACCGCCGACGCCGGAGAGCGTCATGCGGACCTTCTCCTCGGGCAGGCCGAGGACCGGGGCGATCTGCTTGAGGTCGGAGTGCAGCCACTGGGTGGCCACGTACAGGTCGACACCGCCGTCCTCGCACGGCACGGCGAGGCCGGACTCCGGGCCGAGGAAGGCCTGGTCCTGCATGCCGAACGTGTACTCGCCCTCGACGATCACGTCGGCGCGCTTGCGGGCCTCCTCCACGTTGCCGCGGATGATCGGCTGGCGGTGCACGATGTTCGGGTGCGGGACGTGACCGGCGTGGTGGTCGTCACGGCCCTCGTGGATCAGCGGGGCGTCGGGGGCGAGGGCGGAGGCCTCGTCCGTGACGACCGGAAGCTCCTTGTACTCGATCCTGATCTTGGCGGCCGCGCGGCGCGCGGTCTCCGGGTGGTCGGCGGCGATCAGGGCCACCGGCTCGCCGTGGTGGCGTACCCGGCCGTGGGCCAGGACGGGGGTGTCCTGGATCTCCAGGCCGTAGTTCTTCATCTCGGCCGGCAGGTCGTCGTACGTGAGCACGGCGTACACACCGGACATCGCGAGCGCCTCGGAGACGTCGATCGAGACGATCTCGGCGTGCGCGACGGTCGAGCGGAGCGTCTGCCCCCACAGCATGTCCTCGTGCCACATGTCCGAGGAGTACGCGAACTCACCGGTGACCTTGAGGGTGCCGTCCGGGCGGAGCGTCGACTCACCGATGCCGCCCTTGGTGTGCTTCTGGGTGACGTTGGTCGGCGTACCCGCCGGAACGGTGCGCGTGTTCTGCGCCATGGTCAGACCGCCTCTCCCTGACGGGCGGCCGCCAGGCGGACCGCGTCGAGGATCTTCTCGTAGCCCGTGCAGCGGCAGAGGTTGCCGGAGAGGGCCTCACGGATGTCCTGGTCGGACGGGTCGCTCTGACGCTCCAGGAGCTCGTCGGCGGCGATCAGCAGACCCGGGGTGCAGAAACCGCACTGGACGGCGCCGGCGTCGATGAACGCCTGCTGGATCGGCGAGAGTTCGACACCCTCACCGGTCTGCGAGTCCTGACCGGGCTTCGCCTCCCACTTCTTGGCGGAGTCGAGCGAGGTGCCGCAGGCGCCGGAGGCGCAGCCGCCGTGCTCCTCGCGCTGCTTGGCGAAGTCGGCGAGTCCCTCGACCGTGACGACGTCGCGGCCCTCGACCTGGCCGGCGGCGACCAGGCAGGAACAGACCGGCACTCCGTCGAGGCGCACCGTGCAGGAACCGCACTCGCCCTGCTCGCAGGCGTTCTTGGAGCCGGGCAGGCCCATCCGCTCACGCAGGACGTAGAGGAGGGACTCGCCCTCCCAGACGTCGTCGGCTTCCTGCGGACGACCGTTGACCGTGAAATTGACGCGCATGGTTATGCAGCTCCCTCAAGCGTGCGGCCGGTGCCGCGGTACTGCTCCCAGGTCCAGCCGAGCTGGCGGCGGGCCATGATGCCGACGGCGTGGCGGCGGTACTTGGCGGTGCCACGGACGTCGTCGATCGGGTTCGCCGCGCCCGAGCACAGGTCGGCGAACTGCTTGGCGATCGACGGGGTGATGATCTTTCCGCTCTCCCAGAAACCGCCCTCTTCCAGAGCCGCGTTCAGGAAGGCCTCGGCCTCCTTGGCGCGGATCGGGGTCGGCGCGGCCGAACCGATGCCGGTGCGCACGGTGCGGGTCTCCGGGTGGAGCGCCAGGCCGAAGGCGCAGACGGCGATGACCATCGCGTTGCGCGTACCGACCTTGGAGTACTGCTGGGGGCCGTCCGCCTTCTTGATGTGGACGGTCTTGATGAGCTCGTCGGGCTGCAGCGCGTTGCGCTTCACGCCCGTGTAGAACTCGTCGATCGGGATGAACCGGTTGCCGCGCACCGACTCGACCTCGACCTCGGCACCCGCCGCGAGCAGGGCGGGGTGGGCGTCTCCGGCGGGGGACGCGGTGCCGAGGTTGCCGCCGACGCCGCCGCGGTTGCGGATCTGCGGGGAGGCCACGGTGTGCGAGGCGAGCGCGAGGCCCGGCAGCTCGGCCCGCAGGTTCTCCATGATCTGGGTGTACGGAACGGACGCGCCGAGGCGGACGTTCTCCTCGCCGACCTCCCACTCGCGCAGCAGCTCGATACGGTTCAGGTCCAGGAGGTACTCGGGACGGCGGTGGTCGAAGTTGATCTCGACCATGATGTCGGTGCCACCCGCGATGGGCACGGCCGTGGGGTGCTCTGCCTTGGCGGCGAGCGCCTCCTCCCAGCTGGCGGGGCGAAGGAAGTCCATGGTGGCTCTCTTCTTGTGCTTCTAGTGGTCGGGGGTCGGTCGTACGGGCCCGGGGGGACGGCCGGCCCTCGACTTCGAATTCATGTTCACGTGCTGTTAACGCGATGTGTGGCCTAGTACACAAGCCCGGCTCGCCCGGGTGCAGTCACCGAAAACATGAAGGAGTTGGCTGGTGACCTTGTTCGTCTTGTAGATTCGAACGAACGGGGGTACTCGGCAACCTCGCCGTTTTCCCCTGGAAACCGTGGCACCACGCCACCGGCGACAACGCGACAGTCTTCGAGACCGTCGCCCGGTCCGCCGCCCCCGGAGGGCACGGCGGGCGAGAACCCCCGAGAGTGACAGACGAGTGACGGACGAGAAGGAACGGCGGCAACGAGATGCGGCTGCGCGCATTGCTGGAAACCGACGCGCTGGGGCTGCGCCTGCTCGGTGGTGAGGACGAGCTGGATCGCACCGTTCGCGGCGTGATGACCACGGACCTCAAGGACCCCAGCCGGTATCTGTCCGGCGGCGAGCTGGTCCTCACCGGCCTCGCCTGGCTGCGGGAGCCGGCGGACGCGGAACCCTTCGTCCGGATCCTGGCCTCCGCCGGGGTGGCGGCGCTGGCGGCCGGCGAGGCGGAACTCGGGGACATCCCCGACGATCTCGTACAGGCGTGTTCGCGCCATCGGCTGCCGCTCTTCGCAGTCAACGAAACCGTTGCATTCGCGACGATCACCGAGCACGTTGTTCGACAGGTGTCCGGCGAGCGGGCGGGCGACCTGGCGGCTGTCGTCGATCGCCACAGGAGGCTGATGACCTCCGGTCCGGCCGGCGGCGGGCCCGAGGTCGTCCTCGACCTCCTCGGCTCCGACCTGGACCTTCGGGCCTGGGTCCTCTCCCCCACCGGTCGGCAGATCGCCGGTGCGGGCGAGCCGCTGGAAGCCTCGCTCGCCTCGACACTGGCCGGTGAGCACCTGGCCGCGACCAGGACCGGACGGCGTGGCCCGCACCGGCTGAGCGCCGCCGGAACGACGTACTCCCTCTTCCCGATCCGCAACACCGGGCGCGGCGCGGCCCCCGCGGCACGGGACGTACGCGAGACCGTCCTGTCCGACTGGCTGCTGGCCGTCGAGGCCGACGCGGGCGACTGGCCGGCCGCCCGGCTCGACCTGCTCCAGGGCGTGACGCAGCTGATCGCCGTGGAACGGGACCGGCGGGACGCTGCGCGCACGGTGCGGCGCCGGCTCGCCCAGGAGGTCCTGGAGCTGGTCCAGACGGGTGCCCCGCCCGCCGAGATCGCCGCCCGTCTGCGGGTCGCGGCCCCGGTCCTGCTGCCCGGCCTCGGGACCGCCCCGCACTGGCAGGTCGTCGTCGCCCGCGTCGAATGGGACCCGGAGGGCGGGTCGAGCACCGTGGACACCGGCCCGGTCGCCCAGGCGCTCCTGGAGGAGATCCTCGTCGACCCGGCGACCGTGGGCGCCGACTCCGCCGACCGGATCGCGGTCGCCCACCACGGGGACGAGGCCATCGCCCTGGTGCCGCTCCCCGCCGGCCCGCTGCCCGACAGCGAGGACGAGGGCACGACGACGCTGGGCCTGCACGCGGACGCGCTTCTGGCGGCGGTACGGGACCCTCTGTCGTCCGGCCTCGCCGACGACGGCCGCCTCACCCTCGGCGTCAGCGCGGCCGTCCACTCGGCGGAGGGCCTGCGGGGCGCCCTGGAGGAGGCCCGGCACGCCCGCCGTGTCGCGGCCGCCCGTCCGGGCCGCGTGTGCGCGGCAGGCCACCACGAGCTGGCCTCGCACGTGCTGCTGCTCCCGTTCGTCCCGGACGACGTCCGCCGGGCCTTCACGGCCCGCCTGCTGGACCCGCTCCGCGACTACGACCGCCGCCACCGCGCCGAGCTGATCCCCACGCTGGAGGCCTTCCTCGACTGCGACGGCTCCTGGACCCGCTGCGCGACCCGCCTGCACCTGCATGTGAACACCCTGCGCTACCGCGTGGGCCGAATCGAGCAACTGACGGGCAGGGACCTGTCGCGCCTGGAGGACAAGCTGGACTTCTTCCTGGCGCTGCGGATGTCGTAGGGGCGATGCCCACACGGGCGGAGGCCGTCCGAAGTCCACCCGCTCGGCCCAACGGCCGGCGAGGAACCTCGGGCGGGGTGGGCGACCGCGGCCTCGCCCGGCGCCGCGTACACCGTCGTCACCCGAGGCGGTCGCGGGGAGGTTCATCTCTTCGGGGGAATACGGTCCCTGACGACGTGGAAGGCCCGACACCCCCTGCCGGGTGTCGGCCGAACGGCCCTCGTGGCGCCGTGGGACAGGGCTCAGGCGGACCGGAGGGGCACGTACCGGTCCGGTCCGAGGCTCGGACACCCGCGTCCGCATACCGGTCAAGGTCCCCTTCTTGTGAAATTTTTCACCTGACCCCTTGGCCAGTGCCACGCGTTCGTGCTGAGATGCGGGCTGACCCAACAGCTCAATGGCGCGCTCGGGGAGGGCAATGTGGCGGACACCGCCATGTCTGGTTCCGGAACAACGGGTGGCGAAGATCCGGCCCTTGGCTACGGCGGGGCGACCCCGGTGGAGACGGCCATATGGCGTCTGCGCTCGCGGGGTTGCTGGACGGACGCGGCAGCTCTGCTCGCACCCCGCGCGGCGGAACCCGCGGCCGCGCTGGAACGGGCTGCCCTCCTGATCGAGCGCTGCCTGTACACCGAGCAGGGGTGGGCGGACGCGGAGGAGGCGCTACGGGCGGCCGAGGCCGTGGCCCGGACGGACGAGGAGCGGGGGGCGGCCGCGTGCGAACGCGGCTATCTCGCCTACGCGTCGACGCTGCTGGGGGTACGCGACCGGGCGGACGAGGCGACCGCGGCGCTCGGCCGGGCTGCGGCGCTGATCGGCCCCTCGGCGGAGGGGCGCCCCCTGCTGGACTACCGGCGGGGGCTGGTCGCACAGAACATCGGCGACTCCCCGCAGGCGGCCCGCGCCGCCTACCGCCGTGCCCACGCGGGCGCGACGGCCCAGGGCGACGAGCTGCTGCTCTCGTCCACGTGGCGGCACCTCGCCGGACTCGCCCTGCGGGAGGGCGAGTTGGCGGAGGCCCGGCACGGTTTCGCCGAGTCTCTCCGGATCCGCGAGGAACTCGGCTACCTGGTCGGCACGGCCCCTGCCCTCACGGCCCTCGCGGACACGGAGACGGAACCGGAGGCGGGCCGCCTCCGTGCGGAAGCGGCCCGCCTCTTCCGCCTCCTGGGCGGCGTCCCGACCTGGCTGGCGGCCCAACTGACGCCTCGGCCCGCGATCTGACGATCAGTCGGCCGGCGTACCGGCTCCGCGCGGGCCGTCCCCTCGGGGGACGGCCCCGTCAGGGGTCCTGGCGTCCCCTCACCCGGCCGTCGGCCTCCGGCGCTGCGGCCGGGGCCGGCCCGGTGTGCGTTCCAGGCAGAGCAGGGCCTCGTCCATGCCCACCGCCATCGAGCCGTCCGGGGTGAGGGCCACCGCGCGGACCGGGGGGCCGGGGCGGAAGGGGAGGCGGGTGCGGGATTCGAGGTCGTGGAGTTCGACGAGGCCGTCCGCCCAGGCGATCGCGAGCAGCGGGCCCTCGGAGGTCTCCGTGGCGTGCAACGAGACGACCGGGACGCGCCGTTCGGCGATCGGCGTGGGGTCCGGGTCCTGACCCGGGATCCAGCGGCGCACCGTACCGTCCTGGCCGCCACTGCAGAGGAAGGGCCCCGTCTCCGTCTCGATCGCCGTCACCGCCGTCACGCGGCCGCTGTGCAGCGCCGCCTGGTGAATGCCCGTCAGGCCGAAGGCGTGGACCGAACCGAGCCGGTCGCCCACCACCACGGAGCCGCTGATCGCCGCGAGCGCCGTCCCCGGGTGCCGGGTGAGGGTCGCCGCCACGGCCGACGTGAGCCGTTCCAGGTAGGGAAGCCGGGGTTCGGGCCCGGGTACGGGCAGCAGACGGCCCCGTTCGTCCAGGAGCAGGAGCGTGCCGTCCGGCGCCGGTGCCAGCGTCTTGATCCGGCTGCCCGAGGGGCTCCGCAGCGGCTCCCCCACGGTCGCCGCGTCGCCCGCGTCGAGAAGCTGGACGGCGTCCGTCGCCCCCGCCACCAACAGGTGGTCGCCGGACGCGCCCAGGGCCGTCACCGGTCCCGGCCACGGCGGGGTCAGGTCGCCCCGTACGCGGGTCCACCGCACCCGCCAGGGCGCGTCCGCCGCGAGCCCGCGCAGCGCGGGACCAAGCCGGGGGTCCGCCCCGTCCCCGAGGGCGCCGAGCAGGACGACGGCCCGGTCGGCCGGGTCCTGGTCACGGCAGAGGGACTGCCCGGTACGCAGCCACGCCGACCGCAGGCCGCCGCGGTCGTCGCCGGGGCCGGTCACGTACGCGGTGGTGACCCGCAGCGGGTCGGCCGCGCAGACCGCGACCGGATCGGCCAGGTCGACCGCGTGCCGCGCCTCGTACGGCTCCGGTCCCACCGCCGTCCCCCAGCCCGGACCCCGGTCCCTGTGCTCCTGCCCGCCCGCGTCCTCGGCCGACTCCGAGCCAAGCCCCTTACCCGCACCCGAGCCCGCACCCGAGCGCGCCCCTTTGCCCGCACCCGGCCTCGATCCAGCCCCCTGCCCCTGCCCCTTCCTCTGCCCCGAAGAAGCTCCCGCACCGGCTCCCGACCCTGAACCCGGCCCCGACTCCCCTCGCCCCGCGGCGTCTTCGAACTCGGCGTCCAGGTCCACCACCGTCACGCGGCCCGTGTCCGTCAGGAGGTCGTACGACGGCGTGCCCTTGCAGGTCTCCACCACGAGGCGGACCCGGCCCGACGCGGCGAGTTCGGCGATCAGCTCGGCGATGGCCTCCGGCTCCGCGGCGGCGTGCAGGTCCGGCAGGACGAGGGCCGCGCGCCGCGCCTCCGTCGTGGCGACGGCCTGGACCAGCTCGCCGGGTGTCCGGGCCACGACGCCGAGCCGGTTCGCGACCGTCCAGGCCGCGCCGAGCGCGCACTGGCCGGCGAGCGGGACCAGCTCGCGCGCCGCGCGTCGGCGGCGCGCGCCCGCGCGCGTGCCGTGCGCGGCGAGCCAGGTGAGCAGCGCGGACTTGCCCCGGCGGGGGCCGCCGACGACCAGGCAGAGGCGGGGAGCCTCCGGGTCGGTGAGCCACCCGAGCAGGGCCGCCGCCTCGGCCTCCGTACCGGAGGCTGGGCGGTCTCCGCGGACGGATCCGGTCACGGGCACCTTCCCCACGCCGGGGACGGAGTCGCGGACGGCATGGGACACCTCACGGACGGCGCTGTGCGGACGGGACGAACGGCGACAACCGACGCGAGGGACCATCCGACTGTGGCAGCGGCCACGCGCAACGGCCGGCGACCGACGGCCGACGCCTGACCCTCTGCCGACTGACGGCAACGACCTTAGTCGTCACTCCGCCGATCCGGTGAAATGCTCCCTGACAAGTGACTGCACGACGGTGACATCCTGGGCGATCAGCGCGTCGAGCAGTGCGGTGTGCTCCGCCGCGTCCGCCACGAGGTCGCCGTGCCGGGTCACCGGGCCGCTCACCAGGGGCCATTGGGACCTGCGGTGCAGGTCGTCGGCGATGGCGAGAAGCTGCTGGTTGCCCGCGAGGGAGAGGACGGCTCGGTGGAAGGCGCGGTCGGCCTCGGCGTAGTGGGCGCGGTCACCGCGGGCGGCGGCGGTCGCGGTGGCCTCGGCGAGCGGCTTGAGCTCGGCCCAGCGGGCGGCGGGGACCGTGCGGGCGAGACGGAGCATGACCGGGACCTCGATGAGCGCGCGGACCTCGGCCAGCTCGGCGAGTTCGCGCGGGGTGCGCTCGGTGACCCGGAACCCCCGGTTCGGTACGACTTCCACGGCGCCCTCGACGGCCAGCTGCTGCATGGCCTCCCGCACGGGGGTCGCTGAGACGCCGAAGCGCTCGGCGAGGACGGGGGCGGAGTACACCTCGCCGGGCGCCAGTTCGCCGCCGACGAGCGCGGTGCGCAGGGCCTGGAGGATCTGACCGCGTACGGAGTGACGCCGGACGGTGCGCGGCGAGCCTCCGAGCGCGGACGCGGCGTCGAAGGCGGGATCGGGAACGCCGACGGAAGCGGCAGCGGCCGGGGCACGGAGGAGCCTGGGCACGGGCGGCTCGCTGTGCGTGTGCTCGCCCCGTACCTCCGTCGAGGCCCCGGCCGGTGGTACGCCCGCCGCCGCGCCCCGCGCCTGTTCCGGGACCCGGACCGCGCCGCCGTACGACGGGACCGCGGTGGAGGTGGAGGTCGAGGTCGACGTCGGCGGGTGCGGGTGCTCGGTCGGCTCGGTCGCGCCCGTCACCCCGGCCGCGCCCGGGACCGTCGCCCGCTCGCGCGCTCTGCCCTGCTCCACCCGGGTCCTCCTGCGGGGTCGTGCCGGGCCTGGCTCGCGATACCGAGGCCCCCTGTGCACCATAGGCGGACGGGGCCGCAGTTCAAACCTCGGACGCATCGGGTAAGGTAAGGCTAACCTGCTAACGATCGCGATTCGGTGGTCCCGTATGGCCCTCCCCGCTCTGCTCCCCGCCCCCCTCGCCTCGCCCGTCGCGGCCTCGTACGCCCGCCTCGGCGAGGTGTTCCCCAGTCTGCGGATAGAGGAACTGGGCAGCGACGAGCAGCAGCCGCGCGGGGCGGGCTGGGTCGGGGCGGACGAGCTGGCGGCCGGCGGCGCCGCCCTCGACGCCTTCCTGGCGTGGGACAACGCGCAGGTGCTGCGCGACTACGGCCGCCAGGCCCGCCCCGACGTGATCGCCAGCTTCGGACTGCACCGGTACGCCTGGCCCGCCTGCCTCCTGGTCACCGTCCCCTGGTTCCTGCACCGACGGGTCCCGCGCCTGCCCGCCCGTAACGTGTCGTTCCAGCGGGCCCTGGGCCGGATGGCGGTCCGGATCGAGGAGTTCGCCTGCCTGCCGGGCGACCCCGCCGCCGCCCTGCCCGGCGCCCGGGTCGTCCCGGACGAGGACGCGCTGCGCGCCGAGGCCCGGGACGCGCTCGCCGAGCACTTCGAGGACATCCTGGCCGGCTTCGGGCCCCGGATGCGGCGCGGGAAGCGGGCGCTGTGGGGCATGGCGACGGACGAGATCGTCGAGGGCCTCTGGTACATCGCGACGCTCCTCGGCGAGGAGGAGCGGGGGATGGCCGAGCTGGAGCTGCTGATGCCCGGCACGGCCAAGCCGTACGCCGGGGCCGCGGGCTTCCGCGAGCTGCCGGGCGCCGAGGCTCCCGACGGCACGCCGCGGGCCACCCGGGACCGGGCGGCGTGCTGCTTCTTCTACACGCTCCGTCCCGACGACACCTGCCTGACGTGCCCGCGCACCTGCGACGCCGACCGGGTCCGCAGACTCGCCGCGACCGCCTGACGATCCGGCCCACCACTTCACCGGCGGGCCCGTCGAATTACGCCACTCGTAAGAGTGACATGAATCGAACGTAACTCCCTTGCTCCGCCCGGCCGTTCGACCGAATGGCACCTATTCGTATGCCGTCCGACCCCAATGGCGTGCTCTTGCCGCGAAACCACGTGGGGGCTCTGCGGGGTCGGCCAGTATGGGCGCCCGAAAGGCCCTACTGCGATGCAAGGGACACCGCATGAGACTGACCGACATATCGCTGGACTGGCTGCTTCCGGGTGGCGTCATGGTGGCCGGAGTCCTGACGGCGGTGGCGGTGCTCGCGCGCGGCAAGCGCGCCGGTGACCAGGCCGCGGCCGACGACTCCTGGGAACGCAGCGAGGAACGCCGCCGACGCAAGGAAGCGTTCTACGGAATCGCCTCCTACGTCCTGCTGTTCTGCTGTGCGGCCGTCGCCGCCGCACTCTCCTTCCACGGGCTCGTCGGCTTCGGCCGGCAGAACCTCAACCTCACCGGGGGCTGGGAGTATCTCGTCCCCTTCGGCCTCGACGGCGCGGCCATGTTCTGCTCGGTCCTCGCGGTCCGCGAGGCGAGCCACGGTGACGCGGCCCTCGGCTCGCGGCTCCTCGTGTGGACGTTCGCGGGCGCGGCCGCCTGGTTCAACTGGGTGCACGCGCCCCGGGGGCTGGGGCACGCGGGTGCGCCGCAGTTCTTCGCGGGCATGTCCCTCTCGGCCGCGGTCCTCTTCGACCGGGCGCTCAAGCAGACCCGCCGGGCGGCGCTGCGCGAGCAGGGCCTTGTGCCGCGTCCACTGCCGCAGATCCGGATCGTACGGTGGCTGCGGGCGCCCAGGGAGACCTTCGCCGCGTGGTCGCTGATGCTCCTGGAGGGCGTACGGACGCTGGACGAGGCGGTCGACGAGGTGCGGGAGGACCGGCGCGAGAAGGAGCAGAACCGGCACCGCAGGCGCGAGCAGGAGAAGCTCGACCGGGCGAGGATCAAGGCGATCAACCGCCAGCACCGGAACTTCGGTCTGGGGCGCGGGGGCGGCGGCCGTCAGGTCGACGTGCCGGCCCTGAACCCAGGCGGAGGCTCGTCGGCACCGTCACTGAACCCCGGCGCGGGCTCCGCGACGTCGTCCGTCGGGACCGCCGTCGCGGAGCCCGCCATAGCCGACCCCGGACAGCTGCCGCTTCGACACCGGCCCTCCCTCCAGGCCGTCAAGGGGACTGAGCCCCGGACGGTGGACCTCACCGCCGAGGACGACACCCAGACCCTGCCCCGGCTCGACTCGCTGGAGCGCAAACTGAAGGATCTGGAACAGCAGTTCGGCTGAGCCCGGATGGGCTGAGCCGGCCGCGACGACCGGCGGGGGGGCGGGGGGCGGCCCAACGCCCACCCCCCCCCCCCCCCCCCGCAGGACAAACAACCACCAAGCCCCCGCCCATCGGCCCCCAGCCCCCGCTCGCGGCCACCAGCAG
>NZ_JBSGWV010000026.1:0-73507 GCF_053609105.1 Streptomyces sp. NPDC054975 | reverse complement strand
GGCTTTGACGGCCTCTACTACCGTCGGGGCCTGGTGTTACCCGTTTGGGGTCTGACGCGGCCCCGCCGTTCAGTTCGAACCACACCACCTTGCCCACGCCGTGGTCCTCGACTCCCCAGGAGTCGGCCAGTTCCTGGACCAGGATGAGCCCCCGGCCGTGCGTACCGTCGTCGGCGGGCGGTACGTGCGGCTCGGGGGGACCGGAGAGGCCTGCGACGAAGTCGCGTACTTCGACCCGGAGGCTGTCGGGCACCACGGTCGCGGTCACCACCGCGCCGTGGTCGGTATGGATCAGCGCGTTCGTGACGAGTTCGCTGGTGAGCAGCTCCGCCACGTCCGAGGCACCCGGTTCGCCCCACGCTCTCAGCATCCTGCGCAGCGCGTGGCGCACCTCCGGCACCGCGGTGAGATCGGCGCATCCCACCTTTCTGAGCAGTTGAGTCGGCTGTCGTGCCTCCCCGGCCATATCCCCCACCCACATGTCGGTACACATCTCCTCGAACAGGCTCACGGGGATGCATGCCCCACCGACCGTCGCGCATTCATGCCGGAGCGTCACCGCACGGAGGGATGTCCTACGGGCAGCTGTTGCGGACGTCGCCGGTGTCGGTCGAGCAGGTGTCGAAGCCGATGCCTCCGTACGCCTGGTCGTTGCCGTTGACGCCGTCCCGGGTGTCGAGGTTGTCGTTGCCCGCGTCGCCGTTGAGGCGGTCGTTGCCGCTCTGGCCGATCAGCCGGTCACCGCCGTTGCCGCCGTTGGCCACGTCGTTGCCGGGACCGGCGTGGACGGTGTCGTTGCCGCCGCCTCCGTTGATGGTGTCGTTGCCGCTGAGGGCGCAGATCACGTCGTTGCCGAAGGTGCCGGTGAGCGTCTCGCCGGTGCTCCTGCCGATGATCGTGCAGCCGCGGGCGTTGTTCACCGAGGTGCTCGCGGTGGCGGTGTTGTCGGCCGGAACCGGGTCGGTCTCGGTCGCCGCCGTCGTCACCCGGTCGGTCAGGGTGCCGGTGGCCCGGGGTTCGGCGACCACCGTGACGGTGGCGGAGGCGCCCGGGGCGATGGTCCCGAGGCCGCAGTTCACGGTGGTGGCGCTCACGGCGCAGGGGCCGCCCTGGCTGGGCGTCGCCGTCAGGAGAGTGCCGGAGGCGCCGGTGAGGGTGTCGGAGACGGAGACCCCGGTGGCGGCGGTGGTCGTGCTCCTGTTGGTCACCCGGACCGTGTACGTGGCCTGGTCACCGATGCTGATCGTGGCGGGTCCGGTCTTGGTGACCGACAGGTCCACGGTGGGCGGCGGAGGCGTACCGCTGACCGAGTAGCGGGCCACCGCGTGGTTGTCGCTGCCGTTGCCGGCGACGACGATCTTGCCGTCGGACTGCAGGTCGACCGCCCAGCCCTCGTCCCAGTTGCCCTCGAAGTCGGTGGTCACCCGGCCGTCACCACCGCCGAAGCCGGTGTCCAGGGAGCCGTCCGTGTCGAAGCGGGCGAGTGCGAAGTCGCCGTTGGCGGCGCCCGCGACGACGATCTTGTCGTCGTCCTGCAGCGCCATGTCGTGGCCCGCCGCGCCGTTTCCGCCGAAGCCGGTGGTCACGGTGCCGTCCCCGCCGAAGGTCGGGTCCAGGTTGCCGTTCCCGTCGTAGCGGGCCACCGCGAACTGGGCGCCGACGCCGTCACCGTGGGTCCCGGCGGCGACGATCTTGCCACCGGCCGCGAGCGCCACGCCCTCGGCCGAGACGCCGAACGGGGTCGCCACCTGGCCGTTGTCGCCGAAGGTCGCGTCCCGCCCCCCGTACTCCATGTAGAGGCGCACCAAGCCGAATCCGGCGGGGCTGGAGCCGGCCGCGATGATCGTCTCGCCGCCGTACACGGCCAGGGAGTGGATCGCCGAGTTGCCGCCCTCGAAGGGGAAGACGGCCTTGCCCGAGTTGTCGTCGCCGAAGGTGTCCAGGCTGCCGGAGGGGGTGAGGCGGGTCACCATGGCGTCGCCGCCGTAGGCCCCGCCGATGAGGATGTTGTCGTCGGTCCCCATCAGCACCGCGTAGCCGACGGTGGGGACGGTCTCCCCGAACGTGGTGGCGACCTTGCCGTCACCGTCGAAGGTGCTGTCCAGGGAGCCGTCCGTGTTGTAGCGGGCCGCCGCCAGCTGGGGCCAGCCGTCGGGGGTGTCGGTGCGGCCCACCGCGACGATCTTGCCGGAGCCGGTCAGCGTCAGGGCGTGGGCCTCGTCGTTGGTGAACTCGCCGAAGTCGGTGAAGACGATGCCGTCGCCGCCGCCGAAGGTCGTGTCCAGGCTGCCGTTGGCGTTGTAGCGCACCAGGACGAAGTCGTTCGGCCCGTCGAAGTTGAAGCCCATGCCGAGCGTGACGATCTTGCCGTCCGGCTGGACCACCACGTCCTGGGCGTACTCGACGGCGGCCACGTCGGTGATGACCTTGCCGTCGCCGCTGAAGGTGAGGTCCAGATCGCCGGGAGCGGCGGTCGCCACTCCGGGCAGGCCCACGACGAGCGCGAGGGCCGCGGCTCCGACGGCGGCCACGGCGCGCCGGGCCCGGCGCGAGGGGGAGATGCGCCTGACCTGGCGCGAGGGGGGATACAGAGGCATGAGCGGACACTCCGTCTGTCGGTGCTGGGGCCCACAGCTTTCTGTGGCATAGGCCTCTTCGCGGCCCCGGCATGACGGTGCTGCGCCCACTGGACCTCTGGGTTCCACCCCCAGGAGTGAGCCCTCAGGGCCGGGGCACGTTGCGCAGGTTGGAACGGGCCATCTGGAGCATCCGGCCGACGCCGCCGTCCAGGACGATCTTGCCGGCGGAGAGCGCGAACCCGGACACCATCTCGCGGCTGATCTTCGGGGGGATCGAGAGGGCGTTGGGGTCGGTGACGATGTCGACCAGGGCCGGGCCCTTGTGCTTGAAGGCGTCCTTGAGGGCGCCCGCGAGCTGCTTGGGCTTCTCCACGCGCACGCCGTAGGCCCCGGCCGCGCGGGCGACGGCGGCGAAGTCGGGGTTGTGGTTGCTCGTGCCGTACGAGGGGAGGCCTGACACCAGCATCTCCAACTCGACCATGCCGAGCGAGGAGTTGTTGAAAAGAACGATCTTCACCGGGAGGTCGTACTGGACGAGCGTGAGGAAGTCCCCCATCAGCATGGAGAATCCGCCGTCGCCGGACATCGAGATCACCTGCCGGCGGCGGTCCGTGAACTGCGCGCCGATGGCCTGCGGCAGGGCGTTGGCCATCGAGCCGTGCGAGAAGGAGCCGATGATGCGACGACGGCCGTTGGGGGTGATGTAGCGCGCGGCCCACACGTTGCACATGCCGGTGTCGACGGTGAACACCGCGTCGTCGTCGGCGA
The DNA here is from genome assembly GCF_053609105.1 of Streptomyces sp. NPDC054975. Lineage (NCBI taxonomy): Bacteria > Bacillati > Actinomycetota > Actinomycetes > Kitasatosporales > Streptomycetaceae > Streptomyces > Streptomyces sp. NPDC054975. Next base: position 70,160 of record NZ_JBSGWV010000026.1, on the reverse strand, counting down.
GTTCGTCCAGGACGGCGGCGACGTACTCCGGGTGGATCGGCACGTGCTTCTCGACCTTGCGGGTGTACGCCTTGACGACCCCTTCGAGCGCGTCGGCGTGCTTCTTCAGCATCTTGTCGAGGAAGCGGCGGTCCGTCTTCGCCCGCACGCGCGGCGTGAGGCAGCGCAGCGTCTCCCGTACGTCGCCCCAGACCGCCAGGTCCAGCTTGGAGCGCCGCCCCAGGCGCTCGGGCCGGACGTCCACCTGGACGATCTTGACGTCGTCCGGCAGGAAGGCGTTGTACGGGAAGTCCGTGCCGAGCAGGATCAGCAGATCGCACTCGTGGGTGGCCTCGTAGGCCGCTCCGTAGCCGAGCAGGCCGCTCATTCCGACGTCGAACGGGTTGTCGTACTGGATCCACTCCTTGCCGCGCAGCGCGTGCCCGACCGGCGCCTTGACGCGCTCGGCGAACTGCATCACCTCCGGGTGCGCCCCGGCCGTGCCGCTGCCGCAGAACAGCGTCACCCGATCGGCCTCGTCGACCAGCCTCGCCAGCGCGTCGATCTCGGCGTCACCCGGACGGACGGTGGGCCGGGAGGTGACGAGGGCGGTCTGCCACGCCGAATCAGGGGCGGGCTGCGAGGCGATGTCGCCCGGAAGCGACACGACGCTCACACCGCTCTGCCCGACGGCGTGCTGAATGGCCGTCTGAAGCAGGCGGGGCATCTGCTTCGGATGGGAGATCAGCTCGTTGTAGTGGCTGCACTCGGTGAAGAGCCGGTCGGGGTGCGTCTCCTGGAAGTAGCCGAGGCCGATCTCGCTGGAGGGGATGTGCGAGGCGAGCGCGAGGACCGGGGCCATCGAGCGGTGCGCGTCGTACAGGCCGTTGATCAGGTGCAGGTTGCCCGGGCCGCAGGAGCCGGCGCACGCCGCGAGACGGCCGGTGATCTGCGCCTCGGCCCCGGCGGCGAAGGCGGCGACCTCCTCGTGCCGGACCTGGACCCAGTCGATGTCGGGCGTACGGCGGATGGCGTCGACGACGGGGTTCAGGCTGTCGCCCACGACGCCGTACAGACGTTGGACGCCCGCCCGGACGAGGATGTCGACGAACTGTTCTGCGACGTTCTGTTTGGCCATGGGTCCATCAACCCATGGGGCGGACCGTTACGCCTCCCAGACGGCCACCCCTGTACGGTCGTCGGCGTACCCCTTCACCCGCAGCTGCGTGTCGGCGAGGTAGGCCGCGAGCCCGGGTGGCTCGGCGGAAGCCCAGCGCTCCGCGAGCTCCTTGGCGAGGGCGGGCTCGCCCCGGATCGGCTCGGCGAGACCGTTCGAGGCGAGGAGGAGGGTGTCGCCGGGACGGGCGACGGAGGCGCGGAAGCGGAACGGTTCGGCGGGCGGCGCGGGCGGGTCCGCCCAGCCGGCGGCGGCAGGGTCCCCGGCGGAGGGCGCGCCGGGTGGCCCGGGCACGCCGAGCCTCATGGTCTGGCGGTCGCCCTCGGGCGTCTCCGACGGCGGGGAGCCGAAGCCGACGACCGGGGCGCCGCTCAGCGCGGTGCTCTCCGGGAGCAGCGGCTCGATGTCCTGCCAGGCGCCGTCGCGGAGCCGGAAGAGGCCGCCCGCGCCGACGCCGAAGAAGACCCGGGTGCGGCAGTCGGGGTCGGCGGAGAGCAGCAGGCAGCGCAGGCTCGCCGTGTACTCACCGGGTTCCACGGCCAGTTCGGCGGCTCGGGCGCGCAGCTTGCCGTACGTACGGTCCGTGAGCCGGTGCAGCCCGGACTTCAGGTCGCCGCGGCGGCCGGAGCGGATGTCCTCGGAGAGCCGGGCATGACTGCGGCCGACGGCCTCGCCGATCCAGCGGCAGGCGTCGGCGGCGGCCAGGTGCGCGGCCTCGGCGGCGCGGGCGCCGCTCGCCACGGCGACGAGGACGAGCGCGGCCTCCTCGTGGCCGAACCGGACGGTGAGCAGGGCGTCCCTGCGGGGTTCACCGCGGTAGCGGGCGGAGTCGCCGCGTTGCGAGGCGGCGCGCAGGGTGTACGAGCCGTAGCGCGCGCCGTCGAGGACGGTGTCGGCGACGAGCCCGCCGAGCTCCCCCGGGCGGGCCACGGGCAGCGCGGTCGGCTCGGCCTCGTACGTGGGCGGACGGTTGCCGATGTGCGCGGTGCGGGGGCGGGGCAGGGGCGGCGGAGGGGGTTCCTCCGGCGTGGGCGTGTCGACGAGCGTGGCGTCCGCGTCGGAGCCCGGGGGCGGGCCGTCGGCGGGCGGGGCCTGCGGGTGCGGTGGAGGCGCTGGGAACGAGCGCGGTCCCCCGCCGGACGGGGATCCTGGACCCGAGCCCGCGCCCGAGCCGGGGTCGAGGGACAGGTCGAGATCGAGATCGAGGTCGGCCTCGGGCCCGGGGTCGGGGCCGTCGAGGGGCTCCCAGGGGGCCCGGGGCGGCCGGGGCGCTCGCGGCGCGACCGGCGGCGGCTCCGGGGCCGCGGCTACCGGCGGCGCCGTACCGGGCCGGGTGGTGCCCGCCCTCGGTGATCCTTCGTCCGTCGTCGCGCGGGACGCGGAGTCGAAGCGGTCGTCGAGCGTGTCGCCCGTGGTCGTCGGGGCCGTGTCCGGCGCCGACTCGTCGTAGAGCTTGTCCCACCAGTGGTCCCCCTGCTGAGTCATGCCCTTATTGTCCACCGCACAGGCCGTCAGAAAACGGGACATGACGAAAAAGAGGTCCGCCGGACGACCCCACCCCCCACGGGAAGGACGCCCGGCGGACCGGCGTGATCAGCGCACGTCGTAAGCGCGGACCACGGTCTGGGTGACGGAGTTGCCCTGGGCGTCCGTCAGTCCGGTCTTCAGCGTGACCGGCTTGCCGGACGCGCCCGTGTGGTTCACGGTCGCCGTCCAGATGCCGTCCCGCCGCGTGACCTGCGCCTCCGTCCAGGTCGTGCCTCCGTCGTAGGAGTACGAGAGCTGGGCCGAGGTGAGAGCGGCGGGGGTGTGGCCCGCGTGACCCGTAGCGGTGAGGCCGATGTGCTGGCCGTCGGTCGCGGCGAGCGTCTTCAGTCCGTCCTCCGGCAGGGTGTACCGGGGAAAGAGAATCGGGATGCCTTGAGAGTAGACGCTCTCGTCAAGCTCGGAGGTGAATTTCCATACCGAGGTGACAGATGTGGAGCGGTTCCACACCTTGCTGCCGATCTTCATGGTGTTCTGTTCGAGCGTGTACGTACCGCGCTCGGACGGGACTTCGAAGACCCCGAACGGCCATCCGGTCTCCCCGAGCAGCTCGCCGTCCCTGCTCAACCGGAGGTTGCCGATGTCCCCGAAGGATCCCGGCTGGGAGTAGTGGGTGTGGTCGCCCCACATGGAGTTGGCGAAGCCTATGAGGTTCCCCTGTCGTTCGGCGACGAGAACCGGCTTGCCGGTCGCGTCCTGCGGGGCGGTCGGGGCGACGACGCCGTCGTACCAGCGCTCGGTCCGCTTCTCCCCGGCCTTGTACGCGTGCTCGGCCCCGATCATGAACTCGCCGAACGGGAAGCTGGAGGACAGCATCTGGTCCCACCGGGTGTCGCCGGCCGTGTAGTACTCGGTCCGGGTGCCGGGCGCCGGGACCGGCTCGATGGCGCCGAAGGAGACGGCCGTGCCGTCCGGCCGGCGGGCGGCGGCGTTGTCGATGAAGTCGGTGGCGACGCCCATGGAGCCGTAGGTCGACTCGGTACGGCCCAGTTGGGCGTCGCGGACCCGGTAGGACGTGTCGTCCCGTATCTGGCCCGACTCGGGGAACGCGAGGTTGTAGAGGTAGGGGCTCCGCGCGGTGGCCTTCCAGGTGAGGGTGACCTCGCCGGCGGAGAGCTTGCCGAGCAGCGTCGCGGCCTCGGCCGAGGGGACGGCGAGGACCGGGAATCCGGCTCCCGTGAAGCCGGCGGTCGGGTACCAGCGCGCGGTCGAGGTGCGGTGGGCGAGGACGGCGACGGCTCCGGCGGCCTTGGCGTCACGGGCGACGGTGCCGACGTTGGTCGAGGTGTCCGGGAGCCGGACCAGGGCGATCCCGCCCTTGACGCCGGCCGCCGTCAGCTCGCCGGGGGTGCCGGTGCCCGCGTCGACGAGCCGGGCGGAGCCGGTGCCGTCGAGGTTGTCGGAGCCGAGGGAGCCGGTGACCGGGTGCAGGACGGTGCCGTCCGTCGTCCTCAGGGAGGCGATCTGGGGGGCCGCGGTGCGCCAGTAGCTGCCGAACTCGAAGTCGCCGTCTTCGGCGCGGCCTTCGACCGAGGCGTAGTAGCCGCGGATCGAGCGGGTGCCCGCCGCCGATCCGGCGTGCAGCCAGGTGTCGTCCCAGGAGCGGGAGAACGCCAGGGTGGTGCCGCGCTGCTCACCGGGCTTGTCGGTGCGCACCGACAGCTTGTGGGCCCTGCGGGCGTCGAGGGCGACGGTGGTGTCCTTCTCCACCTCGATCTGTGGGCGGGCCAGGTAGGTGAGCGAGTCGTTCAGCGTGGCGCCCTCGCCCGCGTCGGGGGTGGCGACGAAGGAGCTGAGGAAGTAGCTGCCCGGCCGCACCTGGAAGACCTGGTCGGTGGAGCCCTCGTTGAAGCGGCGCTCGCCGCTCGCGGTGTCGGTGCCGATGAGGTCCAGGGACGACGGGCCGTCGGCGGGCCTGCCCTGACGGTCGATCAACTTGACGCGCAGGGTGACCGTTTCGGGCTGGATGTAGAGGGAGAACGGCGTGGAGACGCGGACGCCGCCGCGGCCGGTGGCGACGATCCGCCCGGTGACGTCGCCGTACTGGGCGCGCTCCAGGTGGGCGGCCGGGTCCAGGTCGAGCGGGACCTCGGCGGTCGCGCCGGCCGGGACGGTGACGGTGCGCTTGGCGAGCCGGGCGACGGAGGACCGGATGCGCGAGCCGTCGTTGCCGGTGACCTTCTCGACGGCGAGCGTCAGGGTGACCGCCTGGTCGGAGGTGTTGGTGTACGGGACGGCCACCGATGTGCGATCACTCTTGTCCTGGGGCCAGTTGAAGGTGCCGCCCTGGACGGCGTCGGCGCCGAGGACCGTCTGGTCGATGGCGGCCCTGACGTCGAGCCGGCCGCCGCCGACCTCGCGTACGTCGCCGGGGACGGAACTCTCGGCGGACGAGACGAGCGCCGCCTTGATCGCTTGCGCCGTCCAGTCGGGGTGGCGCTGCTTGACGATGGCGGCGGCGCCCGCGACGTGCGGGGCGGCCATCGACGTACCGGACATGGCCTGGTAGGCGTACACGCCCCGGCCGCCGACCGCGGCGGCGGAGATGCCGACGCCGGGGGCGGCGATCTCCGGCTTCAGGGTGTGGTTGACGATCGTCGGGCCGCGGCTGGAGAAGTACGCGGTGGAGTCGTCGCGGTCGGTGGCGCCGACGGTCAGGACGTCGGCGGCGCAGCCGGGCGAGGAGACCGTGTTGAGCGTCGGCCCGGAGTTGCCGGCGGCGACGACGAACAACGTGCCCTTGTTCTGGGCGAGTTCCTGGGCGGCGACGCTCATCGGGTCGGTGCAGTCGGTCGGTTGGGCGCTGCCGAGGCTCATGGAGACGACGTCGGCGCCCTGCCCGACGGCCCACTCCATGCCGGCGATGATCCAGGAGGCGGCGCCGGAGCCCTGGTCGCCCAGCACCTTGCCGTTGAGGAGTTCCGCGCCGGGCGCGACGCCCTTCTTCCTGCCGCCGCTCGCCGCGCCGGAGCCGCCGACGGTGGAGAGGGTGTGGGTGCCGTGGCCGCCGCGGTCCTCGGCGGTGTCGGAGTCCGTGAAGTTCTCCGAGGCGGTGATCCGGCCCTTGAGGTCGGGGTGCTGGGTGTCGGCGCCGGTGTCGAGGACGGCGACCTTGGTGCCGGTGCCGTCGAAGCCGGCGGCCCAGGCCTCGGGGGCGTGGACCTGCTGGGTCGAACGCTCCAGGGTGGCCTGGACCTTGCGGTCGAGCCAGAGCTTCTTGAGCCCGGAGGCGGACCGCGCGGTCGGGCCGTTCACATCGGCCCAGAAGACGGCGGCCTGCTTCTTGTCGGCCTTGAGGGCGACGCCGTCGACGGCCTTGAGGACCTGGCCTCGCCGGGCTCCGCGCGGGGTGGCCGGGACGGTACGGGCGACGTCGGAGCCGTAGACGGCGATGAGGGGCAGCGTCTTGGTGCCGGCGTCGTCGTAGCCCTGCCGGATCAGGCCGGTGACGTTGAAGAGCTCCTCGTCGACGCGGTCGGCGGCGAGGGCGGCGGTGGCGTCCTCGGGGTAGACGTACAGGTCCTGGCCCGAGCGGCGGGTCTGGACGAAGGGCACGGTCCCGTCCTCGCGGGGCAGCGCGGTGGCGGCCGGGTTCCCGGCGGCGTCGCGGCTGACGAGGACCTGGTCACCGGTGACCAGGGTGACGGTGGCGGTCCGTTCCCCGGCGCGGGCCCCGTGGGCCTCGCTGCCGACCAGCGGTCGATTGCCGGCCGGGTCGTCCTGCGGCGCGGCGGCCGTGGACGGCGCGACCGCGGTGACGGCCAGGACGGCGGCGGTCGCCGCCCCCAGGGCCGTACGCGAAATCGGGCGCATCGCTCTCCCCATCTGATTCCGGAGCAAGGGCACGCGAAAGCCCCGCGCCCGGAGGCTGTTGGTGCTGCGGTGGCGCCACATTGGCAGAGGTGAGGGTGGTACAGGGATGATGGGCGCGGCGGGAATGCGCCGTGGCCGATTCCCGCCAGGGCACCAACGGAACGAATGCGTCCGGTGAAGGTCCGGGGAATGTCCCGGGACGTCCCAGGACGGCCGGTGAGGGGTGGGGCAGCGATGCTGGGAGCGATAGGTCTCGACGAACGGCAGGAATCCGCGTACCGCGCGCTGGTCGCGCTGGGCGCGGCCGAGGTGACGGATCTGGCGCACCGGCTCGCCCTGCCGGAGTCGGACACCGAGCGGGCGCTGCGCCGCCTCGAGTCGCAGGGGCTCGCCGCGCAGTCCTCGGCGCGCACCGGGCGGTGGGTCGCGGCGCCGCCGGGGGTGGCCCTGGGTGCGCTGCTCACGCAGCAGCGGCACGAGCTGGAGCAGGCGGAGCTGGCGGCGGCGCTGCTGGCGGCGGAGTACCGCGCGGAGGCGGCGGAGCCGGCGGTGCACGACCTGGTGGAGGTGGTGACCGGCGCGAGCGCGGTCACGCATCGCTTCCTCCAGCTCCAGCTGGGCGCGACGGAGGAGGTCTGCGCGCTGGTCACGGGGAAGCCGATCGCGGTGACCGGCATGGAGAACGACGCGGAGGAGCTGGCGGCCGGGCGGGGCGTGCACTACCGGGTGGTGGTCGAGCGGGAGGTCCTGTCGCTGCCGTCCGGGATCGTCGAGCTGTCGGCGGCGCTCGGCCGGGACGAGGAGATCCGGGTCGTGGACCGGGTCCCGACGAAGCTGGTGGTCGCGGACCGGGCCCTGGCGATGGTCCCGCTGACCGGCCGGGGGGCGGAGCCGGCGGCGCTGGTGGTGCACGCGAGCGGGCTCCTGGAGTCCCTGATGGGGCTCTTCGAGGCGGTCTGGCGCGACGCGCTGCCGCTGCGGCTCGGCGCGGGCGCGCAGGTCACGGAGACGGAGGCGCCGGGTCCGGACGCGACGGACCTGGAGGTCCTCTCCCTGCTCCTGGCCGGCATGACGGACGCGAGCGTGGCGAAACAGCTGGACCTGGGCCTGCGCACGGTCCAGCGCCGGGTGAAGGGCCTGATGGAGCTGACGGGCGTGACGACGCGCCTCCAGCTGGGCTGGCACGCGTACGAGAAGGGGTGGGTGGCCCGGGGGTAAGGGCGGGGGCCTGGAGGGCCGGGGCTCACGGGCGGGCGCGGCCGGGGCCTCGGCGGGGCGGCTCGCGGGCGGGCGCGGCGGGGCGGGCCTGGCGCCGTACCGAAGGAGGCCGGACCGTCCCCCCGTACGTACGCTGCGACCTGCGGGCAGATCAGGGGTCCTGCACGCTGGGCAGATGGGTGTGTGGCAGCTGTTGCTCGTCGCGATGGTGATGCTGCTCGGCCTGTTCGGGGTCATGGCTCCCGGCGTGCCGGGGCCGTGGCTGGTGTGGGCGGCCATGCTCTGGTGGTCGCTGAACGAGCAGAGCGGGCTCGCCTGGATCCTGCTCGTCGCCTCGACCGCGCTGCTCCTGCTCACCCAGGTGGTCGTATGGCTGCTGCCGCAGCGCCGGATCCGGGGCGTCGGCATCACCCGGCGGATGGTGACGTACGCCGGAGTCGGCGCCTTCCTCGGCTTCTTCCTGGTCCCCGTGCTCGGCGCGATCCCCGGTTTCATCGGCGGGATCTACCTCTCCGAGCGGCTCCGCCTGGGCGGCCACGGCCAGGCCAGGGCGTCCACGCGCACGGTGATGCGGGCGGCGGGGAGGAGCATCCTCGTCGAGCTCTTCGCCTGCCTGCTGATCCTCGGCGCGTGGGTGGGCGCGCTGATCTGGGGCTGAGGACCTAGGACCACAGCCCGCCCCGGCCTCGGTCGGAGCGCCGATGCGGGCGGCGGGGTCGGCGCGCGATGCTGGCCGGATGAGGGACTTCGAGGGCTTCAGCGACGCCGAACTCGCCTATCTCCGGACGCAGCGGCTCGCCCGGATGGCCACGGTCGACCCCACGGGCCAGCCCCAGGCCAACCCGGTCGGCTTCTTCCCGCAGGCGGACGGCACCGTCCTGGTCGGCGGGCTCGCCATGGGCCGCTCGAAGAAGTGGCGCAACCTCCGGGCGAACCCCAAGGTGGCCCTGGTCGTCGACGACCTGGCGAGCGTACGGCCCTGGCGGGTGCGCGGGGTGGAGATCCGGGGCGTGGCCGAGCTCCTGGTCGAAAACCACGAGCTCGGCCCGCACTTCAGCGAGGAGGTCATCCGGATCCACCCCCGCCGGATCCACAGCTGGGGCCTTGCCGAGACCTCCGCGGCTACTTCGGAAGATCGATCTGGTACCTGATGAAGCCCGTGTCGCGGGCGACCTTGTCGTACAGGTGGCGCGCGGTGGTGTTGGACGCCTGGGTGTTCCAGTAGACCCGGTCGCAGCCCTGTTCCCGCGCCCACTCCGTCACGGCGGCGATCAGGGCGCGCGCCACGCCCTTGCCGCGCGCCTCGGGGTCGGTGAAGAGGTCCTGGAGGTAGCAGACGTCCGGCCCCGAGGTGCTGGGGTGGACGAAGAAGTGGGTGAGGCCGACGACTCGGCCGTCGAGCCGGGCCACGCGCGCGTGGAGCCGGGTGCCGTCCTGGAAGGCGTTCCAGGCCCGCTCGTACATCGCGTCGGGCTCGCTGCGGCCGTAGAAGTCGATGTAGGCGCGGAAGAGACGCTCCCAGGCGTCGCGGTCGCCGGGGACGAGCAGGTCTGTGCTGATCATGGGCTCATTGTGCCGGTACGGCCGCGAGCTCCAGGTACCGGTGGGCGTACGAGCGCCAGGGCCGCCATGTCCCGGAGCGGGCGGCGTCGCCCTCGGGGGCCACGTCCGGGTCGCCGAGGGCGCGCATCCGGATGAGGGCGGCGTGGGAGGCCGTGACGCCGGTGACGGCGCTCAGGGCGCGCTCCGCCTCGTCGCGGTCGGCGCCCGGGTCGAGGCGTACGGCCCCGGCGGCGAGCGCGGCGGCGAGCGGGCCGGCCTCGGGGTGGGCGGTGAGCGCGGCGGGCTCGGGGAAGAGGTGGGTGAGCGTGCCGCAGGCGTTGTCCAGGGGTGTGCCGTGGGCCTGGACGAGGCGGGCCGCCTCGTCGGGACCGGCCACGGTCCTGAGCGCGAACTCCTCGGGGTCGGCCGCGCCCGGCGACCGTACGCCGGGGCGGGCGGCGACCCGCGCGGCGAGGACGGGGTCGGCGCCGAGGTGTTCGGCGACGGCGTAGGGGTCGGCGTCCAGGTCGAGGAGGCGGCGCAGCCGCTGGACGGCGGTGGTGAGGTCCCGCAGGTCGGTGAGGTGGATCCGGGCCTCCAGCCAGGGCCCGGCGGAGCGCTCGTCGACGGAGGCGAGGCCGGTGCCGTACGGGAGGCGGAGCGTACGGCGGTAGGTGCGGGCGCCGGGGTCGCCGAGCACCTCCTCGACGCCGGGAAGGGCCTCTGCGGCGAGCAGGTCGAAGACCTCCCGGGCGGCGTACGGGCCCCGGTGGGCGAGCCGCAGCGGCACGCCGGCGGCGAGCGCGGTACGGGGCCCGGCGCCGGTTCCGGCCTCGCCGCGCAGTTCGGTGGGGGTACGGGCGTAGATGCGGCGGATGGTGTCGTTGAACTGGCGCACGCTGGCGAAGCCGGACGCGAAGGCGATCTCGGTGACGGGCAGCCCGGTGGTCTGCAGGAGCAGCCGGGCGGTGTGGGCGCGCTGGGCGCGGGCGAGGGCGACGGGGCCCGCGCCCAGCTCGGCGGTGAGCTGGCGCTGCACCTGGCGGGCGCTGTAGCCGAGCCGTCCGGCGAGGCCGGGCACGCCCTCGCGGTCGACGACGCCGTCCCCGATCATCCGCATGGCGCGGCCGGCGACGTCGGCGCGGACGTTCCACTCGGCCGAGCCGGGCACGGCGTCCGGGCGGCAGCGCCGACAGGCACGGAAGCCGTGGCCCTGAGCGGCGGCGGCCGTCGGGAAGAACGTGACGTTCTTGCGCTTGGGCGTGACGGCGGGGCAGCTGGGCCGGCAGTAGATCCCGGTCGTCTCGACGGCGAAGAAGAACGCGCCGTCGAACCGTGCGTCCCGACTGCTGACCGCCTCGTACCGACGATCCTCGCCGCTGCCCTGACCGGTGTCGTCCTGTTCCCTCACGCCCTCCAGTGTGAGCGAGTCCCGGAGGGCCGGCTGGCGGTTTTCGGACACGGCGCTGTGATGGGGCGGTACGGGGCGGCCAAGCCCCGTACCGCCGGTTCGGGCCTACCAGCCCGAGTGCCGGGCGCGACCGCCGGTGCCGCCGCGCTTTGCCTCCATGGCCGCGCGGCCCTCCGCGCCCTTGCGCTTCCAGTCCTTGAGCATCTCGGAGCGCAGGCGGGCATCGGTCTTGGCGACGATCCGCTGGTTCTCGCGGAGCAGCTTGCGGTAGCTCTCGAGGCGGCGCGGTGCCAGGGAGCCGTCCTCGACCGCCGCCGTCACGGCGCAGCCGGGCTCCGCCTCGTGGGCGCAGTCGTGGAAGCGGCACTCCTCGGCCAGGGCCTCGATCTCCGAGAAGACCTGGCCGACGCCGGTCTCGGCATCCCAGAGCCCGACGCCGCGCAGACCCGGCGTGTCGATGAGGACACCGCCTCCGGGCAGCACGAGCAGGTTGCGGGTGGTCGTGGTGTGGCGGCCCTTGCCGTCCACGTCACGGGCCGCCTGGACGGACATGACGTCCTCGCCGAGGAGGGTGTTGGCGAGCGTGGACTTCCCGGCGCCGGAGACACCGAGCAGCACGCTCGTCCCGCCGGCCACCAGCGCGCCCAGCACGTCGAGCCCCTCGCCGGTCGTGGCGCTGACGGGCAGCACCTGGACACCCGGCGCCACGGTCTCCACGTCCTCGACGAGGTACGAGAGCCCGACCGGGTCGGGCACCAGGTCCGCCTTGCTGAGGACGACGAGCGGCTGCGCGCCGGACTCCCAGGCCAGGGCCAGGAAGCGCTCGACGCGCCCGAGGTCGAGCTCCACGGCGAGCGAGACGGTGATGATCGCGTGGTCGACGTTGGCGGCGAGGATCTGTCCCTCGGACCGCTTGGAGGACGTGGACCGCGCGAACGCGGTGCGGCGCGGGAGGAGGGCCCGTACGTAACGGGGGTCGCCGTCCGGGTCGACGGCGGCCCAGTCTCCCGTGCAGACGACCTTCAGCGGGTCGCGGGGCACGACGAACTCGGTGTCGGCCCGGAGGGTGCCGATCGGGGTGACCAGGTCGCACTGACCCCGGTCGACCCGCAGGACACGGCCGGGCAGGAGCCCCTGCTCGGCGTAGGGAGCGAACGCGGCCTCCCAGCTCTCGTCCCAGCCGTACGGGGTGAGGGCGTGCGAGGTCGAAGCCTGAAGAGAGGAGAAAGACAAGGGGGGTTGACCCTTCACAAGGGTGGCCCCGGCACGCGCCGCGTGGACGCGCGGAAAGGAAGGAAGGTCAGCCGGAGACCACGGAGGTGGAGTTGATGAGCTTCTGAATGCGGGCAGCGCCCGTCGTCATGACAGCCATCGGTCACACCTCCTGTTTCCCCTGCGGCGACACCGGTTCGGGTACCCGTGTCGATACCTGCGAGCGCACAGCCCCGCAGGAACGACCACACGATAGCTCCGCCCCGTCGGCTCGCGCGAGCCATTTTCCCGGGGGACGAAGGGGTCGTGGAGATCGCGGAGTTCCCCGGGGATCAGACGACGACCACCTCGACCGAGGCGACCGCGTTGCAGCCGTAGCCCTGGGCGTTCCAGGGAGCGCGTTCCGGCTGGGTGGCGCCGTGGGAGTCGGTCGCCCGGGCCAGCAGCCGGTACCGGCCGGGACGGCGCGGTGTCCACGGGTACGACCAGCCCGTCCAGGCGTACGGACCGGTGGGAGGCTCCAGTTCGGCGTCGTGCCACTCCGCGTCCGGGACGCCCTCCCCCGGCCCCGTACCGTCCTCGTCCTCGGCCCGGACCTCGACGCGGCCGACGGTCCGCCCGCCGCCCGACCAGGCCCTGCCGCGCACGACGGTCTCCGTCCCCCGCCGCAGGGCCTCGTCCTGTTCGGGCGCGGTGATGAGCGACTTGACGCGGATCGCCCCGACGGGCCCGTCGGGGGTGCCGTCCGAGGCGATGTAGACGTACTCCTCGGTCTGGAAGACGCCCGTGAAGGGGGCGGTGACGGCCCGGGCGCGGACGAGCCACTTCACGTCCGCGACCGCGTACCGTCCGGGCACCACGAGCCGGACCGGGGCGCCGTGCCGGGGCGGGAGCGGTTCGCCGTTGAGGTGGGTGGCGAGCAGGGTGTCGGGGTGCAGGGCCTCCGCGAGCGGGAGGGCGCGCTCGAAGGCGACGGGCCGCCCGTGGACGGGCCCGGTGTCCGCCCCGGCGAAGACGAACTCGACCGCCCGCGGGTCGACCCCGGCCGAGGCGGCGACCAGGTGGAAGGGCACGCCCGCGAACCGGGCGCAGCCGACCGCCCCGCGCTCCCAGGGCAGGCCCGGCGGCCGGGGGTTCATCAGGGCGCGTCCGTTGCCCGCGCACTCCAGGACGACGTCGAGCTCGCGGCGCCCGGTCCGGCCGAGGGCGACGAGCTGCTCGTAGTCGACGGTGAGCGGTGTGGTCACGGCGCCGTCGACGCGCAGCCGCCACCGGCCGGTCTCCGTGCGCGGGATGCCGAAGTGGTCCCGTACGAAGAGGGCGTCGGCGGGCGTCACCGGGGCGGTGAGCGCGGCCACGGGCGTCTGGGCGTTGTACGGCTCGGTGGTCACCGTCTCGGGTGCCCAGGCGGTGGCCCCGGGCCCCTGGGGTATGGCCGATGCGGTCATGCCGGCACCTCCGTCGGGTGCGGTCCCGCTCTCAGCGTACGTCGGGCGCCGCGCCCGCACTCTCCGGTCCGTCCGCGTCCGATTCGTACAAGACCCCGGGCGGGCGCGGTGCCTACCGTTCCCCCATGAACACTCCACGACTCGACGTCATCGGCCTTGTCGTCGCCGACATGGCCGCCTCGCTCGCCTTCTACCGGCGGCTCGGTCTCGACATTCCCGCCGAGGCCGACACACAGCCGCACGTGGAGGCCGCTCTGCCCGGCGGGATGCGGATCGCGTGGGACACCGAGGAGGTCGTCCGGTCCTTCGATCCCGGCTGGTCCCGACCCGAGGGCGGTGACCGGATCGGGCTCGCGTTCCTCTGCGGCACGCCCCGGGAGGTGGACGCCACGTACGAGACGCTCGTCGCGGCCGGGTACCAGGGGCATCTGAAGCCCTGGGACGCGGTGTGGGGCCAGCGCTACGCCGTCGTGCTCGACCCGGACGGCTGCGGGGTCTCCCTCTTCGCCCAGGCCGAGGCGTAGGCCGACAGGGTCGTACCGGCCAGCGCGCGGGTCTCGCGCGCCAGGTGGGCCTGGTCCGCGCAGCCTGCGCGGAGCGCCGCGTCGGCGTACGGGACGCCCGCCCTGATCAGGGCCAGGGCGCGCTGGAGCCGCAGGATCCGGGCCAGCGTCTTCGGTCCGTAGCCGAAGGCGTCCAGCGACCGCCGGTGCAGTTGGCGGGCGCCGAGGCCGACGGCGTCGGCGGTCTCCGCCACGGGCCGTCCGGCGGCCAGGCGGCGGGCGACGGTACGGATCAGCGGGTCGGGGTCCGGGGCGTCCGCCGCCCGGCGGACGGCGAGGGCCTCCAGGGCGGCGCCCGGGTCGGGCGTGGCGGACACCTGCTCGGCGAGCCGCCGGGCCCGCGCCTCGCCCCAGAGCGCGCCCAGGTCGACCCGCCGGTCGCGCAGGGCGCTCGCCGGTACGCCGAGCAGGGCGGGCGCGTCACCGGGTGCGAAGCGGAGGCCGGTGTAGCGGCCCGGCGCGCCCTCGGGGACGTACGCGAACGTGTCGGGGCCCGCGACGAGCAGCCGGCCGTCGTGCCACAGCAGGTCCATGCAGCCGTCGGGCAGCACGGGCACCGGGGCCTGAGGCCCTGGCGTCAGCGTCCAGACGACCGCGCCGTCGAGCACCGCGGGGCGTTCCTCGTACACCCTTCCGAGGGTAGGTGCGGTGTCAGTCCTTCTCCCAGCCGGAGTGCAGCCGTGACTTGACGTCGTCCGGGGGCAGGAAGCGCGACCAGCGTTCGGGGAACTCCGACGGCATGTCGGGGTCGTCCTCGTCCACGTCGTCCGCCTCCGCGCGCAGGCGGGCGACGAGGTCGGCTGCCTGGGCGGCGCGGGCGCGGTCGGAGGCCTCACGGGCGGCGGCGGTGGCGACCGAGGGCCAGACCCGGTCGATCGCCGCGTTCACCGCCGCGCCGACGAGCACGGCGAAGGCGGAGATGCCGATCCACAGGAGGACGGCGATGGGCGCGGCGAGGGAGCCGTAGATGGTCGGGCCCTCGACCTGGCTGGTGAGGTAGATCCGCAGCAGGAAGCTGCCGAGCACCCACATCCCGAGGGCCACCAGCGCGCCCGGGATGTCCTCGATCCACGGCGACCTGACCGGCACGGACACGTGGTACAGCGTGGTGAGGAAGGCGATGGAGAGCAGGATGACGACCGGCCAGTAGAGGACGGAGACGACCTCCGTGCCCCACGGGATCAGCTCCACCACCCGGTCGGGTCCGACGACGGCGAGCGGCAGCACGACCGCGCCGATGAGCAGCGCCACGATGTAGAGCAGGAAGGCCAGGAGCCGGGTCTTGACGATTCCGCGGTGGCCGTCGAGTCCGTACATCACGGTGATGGTGTCGATGAAGACGTTGACGGCGCGCGAGCCGGACCACAGGGCGATGGCGAAGCCGAGCGAGACGAGTTCGGGGCGGGTGCCCTGGGTGACGTCGTCCAGGAGCGGTTTGGCGATCTCGCGGACACCCCGGTCGGAGAGGACGGTCCGGGCGGCGTTGAGGATGTTCTCCTCGATGCTGGCGACCGTGTCGGTGTTGGTCCAGTCGTCGGCGTAGCCGAGGAGGGCGATGAGCCCGAGGAGCAGCGGCGGCAGGGACAGCAGGGTGAAGAAGGCGGCTTCGGCGGCGAGGCCGAGGATGCGGTACTCGATGCACGAGTTGACGGTGTCCTTCAGGAGCAGCCAGACCATCTTCCGCTTCGATACGTTGCGGTAGAGGACTCGCGCCCGGTGGAGTCGGTTCCCGGGCCGCCGCTCGGGTGTTTCTTTTGCTGCCTGCACCTCCTTACCGTATCGGCATGGCAGCCAGCACCCACACCGTGACCAACCAGCCTCCGCCCCTGGTGGGATACGACGTCTTCTCGGCGGACCGGGCCCTCGGCGAGGCGGTGGAACGCCATCTCGACCCGGACGTCTACGCCGACGCGCGCGAGGAGCTGGCCGGTTTCGGCCGGTCCGCCGGTTCGGATCAGGCGCGGGTGTGGGGGGAGCTCGCGAACACGTGTCCGCCTCGGCTGCGGACGCACGACCGGTACGGCAACCGGATCGACGAGGTCGACTTCCACCCCGCCTGGGACCGGCTCCTGGGACGGGCGGTGGGCGCCGGGCTGACGAACGCGTGGGGCCGTCCGGGTGGTCATGTGCGGCGCGCCGCGGGCTTCGTCCTCACGACGCAGATCGAGGCGGGGCACGGCTGCCCGCTGTCGATGACGCACGCGGCCGTGCCCGCGCTGCGGACGGACCCGGAGCTGGCCGCCGTGTGGGAGCCGCTGCTGACCTCGCTCGTGTACGAGGAGGGGCTGCGGCCGCCGACGGAGAAGGCCGGGGTGCTCTTCGGGATGGGGATGACGGAGAAGCAGGGCGGCAGCGACGTACGGGCGAACACGACCGAGGCGCGGCCGCTGGCCGAGGACGGCACGTATGTGCTCACCGGGCACAAGTGGTTCTGCTCGGCGCCGATGTCGGACGCCTTCCTCGTCCTCGCGCAGGCGCCCGGCGGCCTGACCTGCTTCCTGGTGCCCCGGATCCTGCCGGACGGCACGCGGAACGCGTTCGCGATCCAGCGGCTCAAGGACAAGCTCGGCAACCGGTCGAACGCCTCCGCCGAGGTCGAGTTCGACGGGACGACGTGGGCGCGCCGGGTCGGGGACGAGGGACGCGGGGTCCGCACGATCATCGGGATGGTGGCGGCGACACGGCTCGACTGTGTGCTGGGCTCGGCGGCGCTGATGCGGCAGGCGGTGGCCCAGGCCGTGCACCACGCCGCGTACCGGCGGGCGTTCGGCGGGGTGCTGATCGAGAAGCCGCTGATGCGCAACGTCCTGGCGGATCTGGCGTTGGAGTCGGAGGCGGCGACGGCCCTGGGGATGCGGCTGGCGGCGGCGTACGACACGGACAGCGAGGACGAGCGGGCGTTCGCGCGGATCGCGGTGCCGGTGGCGAAGTACTGGGTGACGAAGCGGTGTACGCCGATGGTGGCGGAGGCGCTGGAGTGTCTGGGCGGCAACGGCTACGTCGAGGAGTCGGGGATGCCCCGGCTGCTGCGCGAGTCGCCGCTCAACTCGATCTGGGAGGGCTCCGGGAACGTCCAGGCCCTTGACGTGCTGCGGGCCTTGCAGAGGGAGCCGGTGGCACTGAACGCGTTCCTGACGGAGGTCGGGAAGGCGCGGGGCGCGGACCACCGGCTGGACGGGGCGATCCGGGAGATGCTGGCGGAACTGGCCGACCTGGACGGGATCGAGGGGCGGGCGCGGCGGCTTGTGGAGCGGATGGCCCTGGTGTTGCAGGGGTCGCTGCTGGTGCGGTGGGCGCCGGCGGAGGTGGCGGACGCGTTCTGCGCCTCGCGGCTGGGCGGCGACTGGGGCACGGCGTTCGGGACGCTGCCCTCGACGCTGGATCTGGCGGCGGTGGTGGAGCGGGCGCGGGTGGAGGTCTGATCCCCGGCTCATGACGGAAAAGCGGTGGGTGGTGCTGCGCCGACACGGCACCACCCTCCGCTCGCACCACCCTCACGCACGAGAGCGGTTGCTACCAGAGTTGCAAAGGGTTGCAGGATTGCGAGACGCGTGCTTTGTCGGACGGCACGATGGGCACCAGGCTCCGGAATCCCGCAGAACCGATACAGCACACGCAGCAGCGAGGGTGGCTGGGAGAGACCGATGAAGAACACGCAGCTGAACGACACTCGGCTCGACATGAGCCGGCTCGCCGCCATGGACGCCGCCCAGGCGACCCGACTGCTGCACCAGGTACGGGAGGAGACCCTGGCCGGCCGGACGCCGCCGATCGCTCCCCGGCCGGTCATCGACGCCTCCTGGCAGCGGATGTTCCGGCTCGGTCTGGACCCGGACCAGGGCACCAGCAGTGTGTTGCTCCAGCGCGACGAGCTGGAGCAGCGGCGCCGCACGACCGTCCTCGGCGAGGTGATGCGCACCCTGAGCACGATGCTCGCCGGGATCGCGGACGCCTCGATGCAGATCATGGTGGTGACCGACGAGCAGGGCCGGGTGCTGTGGCGCGAGGGCAACCTCTCGGTGATGCGGCAGGCCAACGGCATCTGCCTGGAGGAGGGCGCGGCCTGGACCGAGCACACCACCGGGACGAACGCGGTGGGCACGGCGCTCGCCATGGGACGGGCCGTCCAGGTCCACTCGGCCGAGCACTACGTCCAGACGCTGCACAGCTGGACCTGTGCGGCGGCCCCGGTCCACGATCCGCGCGACCAGCGGCTGTTGGGGATCGTGGACGTGAGCGGACCGGCGTCGAGTTTCCATCCGTCGACGCTCGCGCTCGTCGGTTCGGTGGCGCAGCTCGCCGAGGCGGAGATGCGCGACCGCCATCTGCGGTCGATCGAGCGGCTGCGCTCGGTGGCCGCGCCGATCCTGTGCCGGGTGGGCGGGCGCGCGGTCGCGGTGGACGCGCACGGCTGGACGGCCGCGGTCACCGGGCTCGCGCCGGTGGACCGGATCGCGCTGCCGAAGTCGTTCCGGGCCGGGCGGGTATGGCTGCCGTCGCTGGGGATGTGCGCGGTGGAGCCGCTGCCGGGCGGCTGGCTGCTCCGGGTCGAGGACCGCCGGTCGGGGGCCTCGGCGGCGCCGGGCGCGGAGGCGGTCAGCCGGGTGGTGCTCGATCTGAGCCGGCCGCGCCGCTGGTCGCTGGCGGTGTTCGGGGCGGCGGGCAGCTGGTCGCAGGAGCTGAGCCCGCGCCACGCGGAGCTGCTGTACGTCCTGGCGCTGCACCGGGACGGGCGGACCGCGGCGGAGCTGGCCGAGGACGTGTTCGGCGACCGGACGAGGACGGTGACGGTACGCGCCGAGATGTCGCGGATCCGCCGCAACCTCGCGAGCGTGCTGGCCCACCGCCCGTACCGCTTCAGCGAGGAGGTCGGGGTCGAGATCGTGGGCCCGGACGACCCGGCGGACCTGCTGCCCCATTCGACGGCCCCGGCGGTCCGGTCGGCCAGGTCGGCCCGGTCGGGGCTCGCGTAGGCGAGGTCGGGACTCGGCTAGGCCAGGTCGGGGCCGGCGTAGGCCAGACCGGGACCGGCGTAGGCCAGGTCGGGGCCGGCGTAGGCCAGACCGGGACCGGCGTAGGCCAGAGCGGCACCGGCGTAGGCCAGACCGGGCCCGGCGTAGGCCAGAGCGGCACCGGCGTTAGGCCAGAGCGGGACCGGCGTAGGCCAGCCAGAGCGGGACGGGCGTAGGCCAGAGCGGGACGGGCGTAGGCCAGAGCGCGGCTCGCGTGGCCCCCCGGGCCGGCCTGGGATCTCCCCCTGTCCAGCATGCGGACAGTCGGCTCACGGTGGCGTCCGCCTGGCCCCCGGCCAGGGGCCGCCCTGGGAATCCGGTGCTCCGCATGATGCGATGAAGGCATGCGCATCACTCTCACCACCTGGTCCCTCGAACAGACCTCGCCGTCCGATCTGCGTCCCGCGACCCCGCCGGAGGGGGACGACGTCACGATCCGGCGTGCCGAGGTGCCCTCGCCCGAGTTCAGCCGCTTCCTCTATACGGCGGTCGGTGGCGACATCCGCTGGAACGACCGGCTGTCGCTGACGTACAAGCAGTGGCAGGAGATCGTCGAGAAGCCCGGGGCCGAGATCTGGGTGGCGTACGACAAGGGGACGCCGGCCGGGTACGTGGAGCTGGACCCGCAGGCCGACGGGGTCGTGGAGATCATCTACTTCGGGCTGATCCCCGCCTTCCGGGGCCGCCGGATCGGCGGGCACCTGCTCTCGTACGGCGTCCAGCGCGCCTGGGACCTGGCCGAGCGGTGGCCGGAGCGGGAGGCGACGCGGCGGGTGTGGCTGCACACGTGCTCGCTGGACGGGCCGCACGCGATGGACAACTACCTGCGCCGGGGCTTCCGCCTCTTCGACACCAAGGTGGAGGAGGTCGAGGAGTCCGAGACGCCCGGCCCGTGGCCCGGCGCGCACGCCTGAGCCTGAGCCACGGCGGAGGCGCACGTCCCGGGCCCGCGGGAGGGCCGGGGTGTGACCCACACCACACCATCTCGCCAGACGAGACAGTCATGTCCACATAGCGGACGAAGCTGGACTGGGTCCAAAGTCCCGTGACACGCTTCCGTCATGTCTGGAACTGGAATTGCCTTGGTGAGTCGGCGGCACGTCGACCTCGGCCGCATGTCCAGCGCCATGTGTTCGGCGCGCTGAGAGAACCAGCACCGCCGCGAGCACCTTTCAGACCGACCCTGCTGCGCACCGTCGCGCCATCCCCTGACCCACGTACGAGTGTGCAGGTCAGAGCCGCCCTCCCGCAGTCCCGAAGGACAAAACGCCATGGCCGCCACCCCGGAAAACTCCGCACCCGCCACGCCCCGCCGCAAGGTGAGCCGTCACCGTGGCGAGGGCCAGTGGGCCGTGGGGCACTTCACCCCGCTGAACGGCAATGAGCAGTTCAAGAAGGACGACGACGGTCTCAATGTGCGGACACGCATTGAGACGATCTACTCCAAGCGTGGATTCGACTCGATCGACCCCAACGACCTGCGGGGCCGGATGCGCTGGTGGGGTCTCTACACCCAGCGCAAGGAGGGCCTCGACGGCACCAAGACGGGTGTCCTGGAGCCGGAGGAGCTGGACGCGGAGTACTTCATGCTCCGGGTCCGCATCGACGGCGGCCGGCTGACGACCGAACAACTGCGGGTCATCGGCGAGATCTCCCAGGAGTTCGCGCGCGGCACCGCCGACATCACCGACCGGCAGAACGTCCAGTACCACTGGATCCGCATCGAGGACGTTCCCGAGATCTGGAACCGGCTCGAGGCCGTCGGCCTCTCGACGACCGAGGCGTGCGGCGACACCCCGCGCGTCATCCTCGGCTCGCCGGTCGCCGGGATCGCCGAGGACGAGATCATCGACGGCACGCCCGCCATCGACGAGATCTACCGCCGGATCGTGGGCAACAAGGACTTCTCCAACCTGCCCCGCAAGTTCAAGTCGGCCGTCTCCGGCTCGCCGCTGCTCGACGTGGCGCACGAGATCAACGACATCGCCTTCGTGGGAGTCGAACACCCCGAG
Source organism: Streptomyces sp. NPDC054975 (assembly GCF_053609105.1). NCBI lineage: Bacteria > Bacillati > Actinomycetota > Actinomycetes > Kitasatosporales > Streptomycetaceae > Streptomyces > Streptomyces sp. NPDC054975. The sequence continues at coordinate 49,228 of NZ_JBSGWV010000026.1, read as the reverse complement.
CACGGCCCCGGCTTCGACGTCTGGGTCGGCGGCGGCCTCTCCACCAACCCCAAGCTGGGCGTCCGCCTGGGCACCTGGGTCTCCCTGGAGGAGGTCCCGGACGTCTACGAGGGCGTCATCTCGATCTTCCGCGACTACGGCTACCGCCGGCTGCGCACCCGCGCCCGGCTGAAGTTCCTCGTCGCCGACTGGGGCCCGGAGAAGTTCCGCCAGGTCCTGGAGGACGAGTACCTGAAGCGCAGGCTGACCGACGGCCCCGCCCCCGCGCAGCCGGCCGGACAGTGGCGCGACCACATGGGCGTGCACCGGCAGAAGGACGGCCGCTTCTACGTGGGCTTCGCGCCGCGCGTCGGCCGGGTCGACGGCGCCACCCTGACCAAGATCGCCGACCTGGCCGAGCAGCACGGCTCGGCCCGGCTGCGGACCACCGCCGACCAGAAGATGATCCTGCTGGACGTCGAGGAGGCCCAGGTCGACGCGGCGGTCGCCGCCCTGGAGGCGCTCGACCTGCAGGTCAACCCGTCCCCGTTCCGGCGCGGCACGATGGCCTGCACGGGCATCGAGTTCTGCAAGCTGGCGATCGTCGAGACCAAGGCGCGCGGCGCCTCCCTCATCGACGAACTCGAGCGCCGCATCCCCGAGTTCGACGAGCCGATCACCATCAACATCAACGGCTGCCCGAACGCCTGCGCCCGTATCCAGGTCGCGGACATCGGTCTCAAGGGCCAGCTGGTCCTTGACGACGACGGCAACCGCGTCGAGGGCTACCAGGTCCACCTGGGCGGCGCCCTCGGCCTGGAGGCCGGCTTCGGCCGCAAGGTCCGTGGCCTGAAGGTCACCTCGGCCGAGCTGCCGGACTACGTCGAGCGGGTCCTCACGCGCTTCCAGGAGCAGCGCGAGGACGGCGAGCGCTTCGCCACCTGGGCGGCGCGTGCCTCCGAGGAGGCGCTGTCGTGAGCGAGCGTGCAGCCCCGTTCTACTGCCCGTACTGCGGCGACGAGGACCTGTTCCCGCACGAGAACGGTCACGGCGCCTGGGAATGCCGGGCATGCAGTCGAGCCTTCCAGCTGAAGTTCCTGGGGCTCCTCGCCCCGGGTACTTCGAGCAAATCCGCTGGAGGGGAAGAGATATGACGACCACTCAGAGCATCACCGAGTCCACCGACCTGAAGGCGCTCGCCGAGCAGGCCGGGCGCGACCTGGAGGACGCCTCCGCGCTGGAGATCCTCCAGTGGGCGGCCGAGACCTTCGGCAAGCAGTTCTGCGTGACCTCCTCCATGGAGGACGCCGTGGTCGCCCACCTCGCCTCCCGCGCCATGCCCGGCGTGGACGTGGTCTTCCTCGACACCGGCTACCACTTCCCCGAGACCATCGGCACCCGTGACGCGGTCGACGCCGTGATGGACGTCAACGTCATCACCCTGACGCCGCGCCGGACGGTCGCCGAGCAGGACGCCGAGCACGGCCCGAAGCTGCACGACCGCGATCCCGACCTCTGCTGCGCGCTGCGCAAGGTCAAGCCGCTCGAAGAGGGCCTGACCGCGTACCGCGCCTGGGCGACCGGCCTGCGCCGCGACGAGTCCCCGACCCGGGCGAACACCCCGGTCGTCGGCTGGGACGAGAAGCGGCAGAAGGTCAAGATCTCCCCCATCGCCCGCTGGAGCCAGGACGACGTCGACGCGTACGTCGCCCAGCACGGTGTCCTCACCAACCCGCTCCTCATGGACGGTTACGCCTCCGTCGGCTGCGCGCCCTGCACCCGCCGCGTCGCGGAGGGCGAGGACGCCCGGTCCGGCCGCTGGGCCGGCCGGTCCAAGACCGAATGCGGGCTGCACGGCTGATGACCACCACTGAGAATTCCCAGGAGAATCACGTGACCGGTGCCACCATCTGGCTCACGGGCCTGCCCAGCGCCGGCAAGACCACCATCGCGTACGAGCTCGCCGGCACCCTGCGCGGCGAAGGCCACCAGGTCGAGGTGCTCGACGGCGACGAGATCCGCGAGTTCCTCTCCGCGGGCCTCGGCTTCAGCCGCGAGGACCGGCACACCAACGTGCAGCGGATCGGCTTCGTCGCCGAACTGCTCGCCTCGAACGGCGTGAAGGTGCTGGTCCCGGTCATCGCCCCGTACGAGGACAGCCGCGAGGCCGTCCGCAAGCGCCACCAGTCCGAGGGCACCCCGTACGTCGAGGTGCACGTCGCCACTCCGGTGGACGTGTGCTCCGTACGCGATGTGAAGGGGCTCTACGCCAAGCAGGCCGCAGGCGAGCTCAGCGGCCTGACCGGGGTCGACGACCCGTACGACGAGCCGCTCAACCCGGATCTGCGGATCGAGTCCCAGAACCAGACCGTGCAGGAGTCCGCGGCGCAGCTGTACGCGCTGCTCACCGAGAGGGGCTTGCTGTGAGCGACGCGTGCGCGGCCGCCGGTCCGCAGACGACGACGATGCTCGCGCCTCTGCGCCGCGCAGGCGGAGAAGCGAACGAAAGGGGTGCAGAGTGACCACCGTTGCCCATGTTCATGAGGAGACCGACAGCCCGTTCGCGCTGTCGCACCTGGACTCGCTGGAGTCCGAGGCCGTCCACATCTTCCGTGAGGTGGCGGGCGAGTTCGAGCGGCCGGTGATCCTCTTCTCCGGCGGCAAGGACTCCATCGTCATGCTGCACCTGGCGCTGAAGGCGTTCGCGCCGGCGCCGGTGCCGTTCACGCTGCTGCACGTCGACACGGGGCACAACTTCCCCGAGGTCATCGAGTACCGCGACCGGGTCGTCGCCCAGCACGGGCTGCGGCTGCACGTCGCCTCCGTGCAGGAGTACATCGACGCCGGGAAGCTGCGCGAGCGTCCCGACGGGACGCGCAACCCGCTGCAGACGGTGCCGCTGACCGAGGCGATCCAGCAGCACCGTTTCGACGCCGTCTTCGGTGGCGGGCGGCGCGACGAGGAGAAGGCCCGCGCGAAGGAGCGGGTGTTCTCGCTGCGCGACGAGTTCTCGCAGTGGGACCCGCGCCGCCAGCGCCCGGAGCTGTGGCAGCTCTACAACGGCCGCCACGCGCCCGGTGAGCACGTCCGCGTCTTCCCGCTCTCCAACTGGACCGAGCTGGACGTCTGGCAGTACATCGCCCGCGAGTCCATCGAGCTGCCGGAGATCTACTTCGCCCACGAGCGCGAGGTCTTCGCCCGCAACGGCATGTGGCTGACGGCCGGCGAGTGGGGCGGCCCCAAGGACACCGAGACGGTGGAGACGCGGCTGATCCGCTACCGCACCGTCGGTGACATGTCCTGCACGGGCGCCGTCGACTCCGACGCCACGACGCTGGACGCCGTCATCGCCGAGATCGCCGCCTCCCGCCTCACCGAGCGGGGTGCGACCCGCGCCGACGACAAGATGTCCGAGGCCGCGATGGAAGACCGCAAGCGCGAAGGGTACTTCTAGCCATGACGAGCACCACCGAGCAGTTCGCCGACGTCTCGGCGACCACCCTGCTGCGTTTCGCGACCGCCGGGTCCGTCGACGACGGCAAGTCCACGCTGGTGGGCCGGCTGCTGCACGACTCCAAGTCGGTCCTGACGGACCAGTTGGAGGCCGTGGAGGCGGCTTCCCTCAAGCGCGGCCAGGAGGCGCCCGACCTGGCGCTGCTCACCGACGGTCTGCGGGCCGAGCGGGAGCAGGGCATCACGATCGACGTGGCGTACCGCTACTTCGCGACCCCGCGCCGCCGGTTCATCCTGGCCGACACCCCGGGGCACGTGCAGTACACCCGGAACATGGTCACCGGCGCCTCGACCGCCGAGCTGGCCGTGGTCCTGGTCGACGCCCGTAACGGTGTGGTCGAGCAGACCCGCCGGCACGCGGCCGTCGCGGCGCTGCTGCGGGTCCCGCACGTGGTCCTTGCGGTCAACAAGATGGACCTCGTCGACTACGCGGAGCCCGTCTTCGCCGCGATCGCCGAGGAGTTCACGACGTACGCCTCCGAGCTCGGCGTCCCGGAGATCACCGCGATCCCGATCTCCGCGCTGGCCGGTGACAACGTGGTGGAGCCGTCCGCCAACATGGACTGGTACGGCGGCCCGACGGTCCTGGAGCACCTGGAGACCGTCCCGGTCAGCCACGACCTGACGGCCTGCCACGCGCGGTTCCCCGTGCAGTACGTGATCCGTCCGCAGACCGCCGAGCACCCGGACTACCGGGGTTACGCGGGCCAGATCGCGGCCGGCGCCTTCCGGGTCGGCGAGCAGATCACCGTCCTGCCCTCGGGGAAGACGTCCACGATCACCGCGATCGACGCGCTGGGCGAGTCGGTGGACATCGCCTGGGCGCCGCAGTCGGTGACGATCCGGCTCGCCGACGACATCGACATCTCGCGAGGCGACCTGCTCGCCCCGAGCGGTGACGCCCCGGCCACCAGCCAGGACGTCGAGGCGACGGTCTGCCACGTGGCGGACCAGCCGCTCACCGTCGGCCAGCGGGTGCTGCTCAAGCACACCACCCGCACGGTCAAGGCGATCGTCAAGGAGATCCCGTCCCGGCTGACCCTGGACGACCTCTCCCAGCACCCCGAGCCGGGGCAGCTCGTCGCCAACGACATCGGCCGGGTGAAGGTCCGTACCGCCGAGCCGCTCGCGCTCGACGCGTACGCCGACTCGCGCCGTACCGGCTCGTTCCTGCTGATCGACCCGGCGGACGGCACGACGCTCGCGGCCGGCATGGCGGGCGCGTCCTTCGCCGACGCCAAGGCCGTGACGGCCGGGGCGGACGCGGCGGGCGACGACGAGGGCTGGGACTTCTGACATGGCCTACGACGACGTCTACGGCACCTTCGCCAAGGAGGGCGGCCGCGTGGGTTCCGGCGCCCTCGGCGCGGGGAGCGGAGGTGTCGCGCGATGTGCCTGCTGATGCCGAAGCGCCGTGTACGCGGCGCGATGCCGCTCGACCCGTACCACGAACGACATAGCCGAAGAAATCTTCGAAGACCCTGAGGGGAACCACCTCCGTGCCTGCCTTCCGTCCCACTCCGCGCCGCTCGATCGCCGCTCTCGCGGCGCTGCCGCTGCTGATCGGCGCGCTCGCCTCGTGCGGGTACGGGTCCCAGGCGAAGAGCGACGAGCGGAAGGTGGTCCCGGCGGGCGCGAAGCTCTCGGCGGAGTCGGTCCGGGTGGGCTACTTCCCGAACCTGACCCACGCCACCGCCCTGGTGGGCGACCAGGAGGGCATCCTCCAGAAGGAGCTCGGCGGCACGGAGCTGAAGGTCTCCACCTTCAATGCCGGCCCCTCGGAGATCGAGGCACTGAACGCCGACTCGATCGACATCGGGTTCATCGGCCCCTCCCCCGCGATCAACGGCTACGCCAAGTCCAAGGGCAAGAACCTGCGCATCATCGCCGGTTCCGCCTCCGGCGGCGTCAAGCTCGTGGTCAACCCGGCCAAGATCAAGACCCTGGACGACGTCAAGGGCAAGCGGATCGCGACCCCCCAACTCGGCAACACCCAGGACGTCGCCTTCCTCAACTGGATCTCGGAGAAGGGCTGGAAGGTCGACCCCCAAAGCGGCAAGGGCGACGTCTCCGTCCTCCGCACGGACAACAAGGTCACCCCCGACGCCTACAAGACCGGCGCCATCGACGGCGCCTGGGTCCCCGAGCCCACCGCCTCCAAGCTGGTCAGCGAAGGCGCCAAGGTCCTCCTCGACGAGTCCACCCTCTGGCCCGACAACAAGTTCGTCATCACGAACATCATCGTGTCCCAGAAGTTCCTCACCCAGCACCCCGACGTCGTCGAGGCCGTCCTCCGCGGCTCACTGAAGACGAACCAGTGGATCAACGCCAACCCCGACAAGGCCAAGGCCTCCGCCAACACCAAACTCAAGGAACTCACCGGCAAGCCGCTGGGCGCCAAGGTGATCAACGGCGCGTGGCCGTCGATTCAGTTCACGGACGACCCGCTGGCGGCGACCCTCCAGGCGCAGGCCGGCCACGCGGTGAAGGCCGGTCTCCTCAAGCAGCCCGACCTGAACGGCATCTACGACCTGGGGCCCCTCAACAGGGTCCTGAAGGCAGCGGGCCGACCCGCGGCCTCCGACGCCGGTCTCGGCGCCAAGTAACCGCACATCAGCCCGAGTTCAGGATTCCCAGGAGGTGACGACCATGGCCACGACCGCGACGCTCGCCAAGGCCGAGGACCGTGCGGCGGTGACGCACGCCGCCCGGCTCGAACATGTCTCGAAGTCCTTCGGCGGACCCGCCGGGGGACAGCTCGTCCTTGACGACATCTCGCTCGATGTCGCCCCGGGTGAGTTCGTCACCCTGCTCGGCGCCTCCGGCTGCGGAAAGTCCACGCTGCTCAACCTGGTCGCCGGGCTCGACCGGCCCTCGGCCGGGTCCATCGAGACCCCCGGCGGCCGGCCGGCCCTGATGTTCCAGGAGCACGCCCTCTTCCCGTGGCTGACCGCGGGCAAGAACATCGAACTCGCCCTGCGGCTGCGCGGGGTGCCGAAGTCCGAGCGGCGCGGCGAGGCGGAGCGTCTGCTCGACCTCGTGCGGCTCGGGGGCTCGTACCGCAAGCGGGTGCACGAGCTGTCCGGCGGCATGCGCCAGCGTGTCGCGCTGGCCCGGGCGCTCGCCCAGGACAGTGACCTGCTGCTGATGGACGAGCCGTTCGCGGCGCTCGACGCCATCACCCGGGACGTGCTGCACGACGAGCTGACCCGGATCTGGCGCGAGACGAACCTCTCGGTGCTGTTCGTGACCCACAACGTGCGCGAGGCCGTGCGGCTGGCCGAGCGCGTGGTGCTGCTGTCGTCCCGGCCGGGGCGGATCGCCCGGGAGTGGACCATCGACATCCCGCAGCCGCGCCGTATCGAGGACGCCGCCGTGGCGGAGCTGTCCGTCGAGATCACCGAAGAACTGCGTGGGGAGATCCGCCGTCATGGCCAGCACTGAGACAAAGACGGACGACCTGGCGGGTCTGGAGGCAGGACTCGACGCGCTGGACGCGGTGCAGGTGCGCCGCACGCCGGTGCGCGAGGTCCTGGTCAAGAAGGTCCTGCCGCCGGTCGTGGCCGTGCTGCTCGTCCTCGCGGTCTGGCAGCTGCTCGTCACGGCCGAGGTCACCGACGAGTCCAAGCTGCCCGCGCCGCTGGCGGTCTGGGACAGCCTGAAGACCATGTGGCTGGAGGGCACGCTCCTCGGCGTCCTCTGGACGAGCGTGTCGCGCGCCCTGCTGGGCTTCCTGATGGCGCTCGCCATCGGTACGCCGCTGGGCCTGCTGGTCGCCCGGGTGCGGTTCGTGCGCGCGGCGATCGGGCCGGTGCTCGCGGGTCTCCAGTCGCTGCCCTCGGTGGCGTGGGTGGCCCCGGCGGTGCTGTGGATCGGCCTCAACGACTCGATGATGTACGCGGTGATCCTGCTGGGCGCCGTGCCGTCGATCGCGAACGGCCTGGTGGCCGGCGTCGACCAGGTCCCGCCGCTCTTCCTGCGGGCCGGGCGGACGCTCGGCGCGACCGGTCTGCGGGGCGCCTGGCACATCGTGATGCCGGCCGCGCTGCCGGGCTATCTCGCGGGTCTGAAGCAGGGCTGGGCGTTCTCGTGGCGGTCGCTGATGGCTGCCGAGATCATCGCGTCCTCGCCCGATCTGGGCCTGGGGCTCGGCCAGTTGCTGGAGAACGGCCGGAACAACTTCGACATGCCGGGGATCTTCCTCGCGATCATCCTGATCCTGCTCGTCGGTGTCGCCATCGACCTGCTGATCTTCAGCCCGCTGGAGCGCGCCGTGCTGCGCGGCCGCGGTCTGCTGGTGAAGGGCTGAGTCGCGCCATGTCCGAGGTCCTTCTCGTCGTCGCCCACGGCAGCCGCGATCCGCGGCACGCCGCGACCGTCCACGCGCTGGTGCGGCGGGTCAGGTCGCTGCGGCCGGGGCTCCGCGTGGAGACGGCGTTCCTGGACTTCAACCTGCCGTCCGTCCCGGGCACGCTCGACCGCCTCGCGGCCGAGGGCGTACGGGACGTGGTGGCCCTGCCGCTGCTCCTGACCCGCGCCTTCCACGCGAAGGCCGACATCCCGTCCGCCCTGCGCCAGGCCCCGTCGAGCCTCCGCGTCCGCCAGGCGGATGTCCTCGGCCCGTCGCCCCTGCTGATCGCGGCGGTGGAGCAACGCCTGTACGAGGCCGGCCTCACACCCGCCGACAGGTCGACGTCCGGGGTCGTCCTGGCCTCGGCGGGTTCCACGGACCCGGAGGCGATCGCAGCGATCGCAACTGTGTCCGCCCGGGGGACAACCCCCGGACCCCCGGCAGCAACCACCGCGTGGCGCCGGGCGGTCGACGAGATGAAGCGCTCGACCGGGGTCGTCCTGGCCTCGGCGGGTTCCACAGACCCGGAGGCGATCGCAGCGATCGCAGAAACGGCGCGGGAGCTGCGGCGCACCGGTTGGTGCTCCGTGCGGCCTGCGTTCGCCTCCGCATCTCTCCCGAGGACCGAGGACGCGGTCCGGGCGATGCGCGCCGACGGCGTGCGGCGGGTGGCGGTGGCCCCCTACGTGATCGCCCCCGGCCGCCTCCCGGACCGCATCGCCGCGGGCGCGGTGGAGGCCGACGTCCTGGCGGACGTCCTCGGCCCCTCCGAGGAGCTGGCCCGGCTCCTGATCCAGCGGTACGACGAGTGCCGCGCCGCCGAGCGCGTGGCCGTCGCCTAAGGGGCATCCCGCAGGGTCGGTCGTAGCGTGAGTGCCGCCGCGACTCCCGCCACCAAGCCCCACGTCAGGGCTGCCGGGACGCCGTTGCCGAGGGTGGCGGACAGGTGGAGGAGACCCCAGCGGAGGCCCGTGCCGTCCGTCGCGATCCGCAGGAGCTGGCTCGCGAGCAGCCCGAGGACGGTCGCGCAGACCGCGCCGGCCGCCATGGCCGGGACCGTGACCCGGGTGAGCAGTCCGGGCAGGACGCGCAGCGCCCACCACACCACGGCGAGCAGCAGCACGTCGGCGGCGCGGTACAGCAGCCAGGCGCCCATCGAGCCGCCGGCCGGCCCCGCCCAGGCGCCCAGGAGCAGCCATTGGCGCAGCAGATCACCGGGTTCGGCGAGTGGGCCGCCGTCCGGCGAGAAGGTCTGGATCGTCGCGGCGACGGGGTGGTACGAGAGGACCACGAGAGAGAAGGCGACGACGGCGGTCCCCGCGGTGGCCGCCAGGCGGGCGGCGCGCGCCGGGACGGTCCGCCTCGGCCGCGGCTCGGCGCCCTTCACGGCGGCCCACGCGACGAGCACGGTCACGGCCGCCGTGAGGAGCGCGGTGAGGACGAGGACCTGCCGTCCGGAGGCGATCACGCTCGCCAGGTTGGGCAGGAAGCGGTAACTGCCGCGTCCCTGCGCCGCGATGACCCACGGCGCGGAGACGGCCACCGCGAGCGTTCCGGCCACGAGCCCCCAGGCCCAGACGCCGAGCAGCGTGGCCGGCATCCGGCCCGCCACGGGCGGCAGCCGCCGGATCAGCAGCAGCGCCCCGGGCACGAAGAAGGCGAAGACCGCCCCGAACCGGATCTGCATGCCGGTCGTGTGGAGCGAGAGGTAGCGGCTGGTGTCGGTCAAGGCGGTGTCCCCGGTGCCCGGCCCGTACGAGGCCGGCGGGTCGTACGCCCAGGGGGCGAGCCAGCGGTCCAGCTCGGCGGTGGCCGGACCACCGATCGTGCCGGTGGCACCCGGCAGGTGCAGCGCCTGCGCGCTCGCCCCCGCCCACCACAGCAACGCCGTGAGCAACAGCCCTCCGGCCACTGCCGGTATCACCGCTCTCCGGTATGTCATGTGTCCCCCCGTGATCGCTCCTGATCACAAGGAGGCTACGGCGTACCGATCACGTCCATGTCACGCCGGGCACACGCCTAGGCTCCAGGAGCGCGACGATCGAGAACGGCAGAGGGCGGATCAGAGGCATGAGCGTGACGGAACATCAGGAAGAGGACGCGAGCCGGCAGGCCCGCCCCCGGCGTTGGCCCGCCCTGCTCGGAATCGTCCTGTTGGTGCTCGCGGTGCCGGTCGGGGGCCTTGCCTGGCTGTTCCAGGACGAACTCTTCCATCCGTTCGGCGACGTCCGGGCCTGCGAGGGGAGCGAGCGAGCTCTGCCCGCCGTGATCATCGCCGGGGGTACGCCCCTTCCGGCCGACGCCTCGGACGTCCACTACGTCACCCGGGGCGGCCAGGCTCAGGTCTCCTTCCTGAGCGACCGGATGCCGGAGTACCTCGTCGGTGCCGACCTCCACCCGGAGGGCACACCGTTCTTCGACAAGAGGAACGGCGGCCAGTACGGATTGGGTGACGGCGAGCCCGAACTCCCGCAGGGTCTGTGCGGTTCGCCGCTGCGCGGACCCCTCTGGTCGTACGGCAAGGAGTCGGTCGGTGTGCTCGTCGAACGCTCCCCGCTCGTCCCCGACGCCTTCCCGAGCCCGGCTCGCGCCGTCATCACCTACCCGTTGCCCTGACAGGCGCGCTCAGGCGCGCGGGTCGCGGCCGCTCGTGGCGAGGGCTCGTTCGAAGTCGGTCGCGTTCTCCGGTACGGCGACAGGGGCGGCGAAGCCCTCGTACTGGCGGTAGACCTCGGCGTGTTCCTCGACGACCGCGAGGAGGAACGTGCCCGTCTCGGCGGGGACGGTGAGGCATTGGCCGGTGGAACGGGCCAGGTCCCAGCCGTGCAGGGCGAGTTCCTTGACGATCAGGGAGGCGATGTCAGGGGCCGGCATGGTCACGTAGCCGGTGTCCACGTCTCCCTCCCAGACGTCCGGCTTCTCCCAGGCGGCGAGCGCGCGGTCCAGCTGGGCCGCGTACTGCTCCGCCCAGTCGACGTCGGTGGTGAAGTCCCGTTCGACGGTGGACTCGGGCAGCTGCTCGCGCCGGGCGCGGTGCTCCAGGCCGTGGGAGGAGTAGAGGACGAGGTGGTTGACGAGTTCGCGTACGGTCCAGTCGGCGCAGACGGACGGCCGGTCGAGCTGCTCGGCGGTGACGCCACGGGCGACACGGGCGGCCTCGGCGGCGCAGACGGTGAGGTGGGTGTGGATGGCGTTCATGACGCCGAGGCTACGAAGCGCCCGGCCGCCCGGTCTTGAAGAATCGCGACAGGCTTGATGTAGCGTCCATCCATGATCTCGAACACGTACGCGATCGGCGGGGAGCTGCTGGTACGGCGCCTCGGTTACGGCACCGCCCAGCTGACCGGCCCGGGTTACTGGGGGCCGCGCGGTGAGCGGGGCGACGCCGTCGCCGTCCTGCGGCGGGCCGTGGAGCGCGGGGTCACGCTGATCGACACCGCCGACAACTACGGCCCCGACCTCGCCGAAGAGCTGGTCGCCGAGGCGCTGCACCCGTACCGGGACGACCTCGTGGTCGCCACCAAGGGCGGGGTCGTACGGACCGGCGGCAGCGCCTGGCACATCGAGGGGCGGCCGGAGCGGCTGCGCGCGATGTGCGAGGCGAGCCTGCGGCGGCTGCGGACCGACCGGATCGACGTCTACCAGTTGCACCGGCTCGACCCGGACGTCCCGATGGCGGAGCAGCTCGGCGCGCTGGACGAGCTGCGCGCCGAGGGGAAGATCCGCCACATCGGTCTGGACTCGGTGACGGCCGAGCAGCTGACGGAGGCACTGACCCTGACGTCCTCGATCGTGTCGGTGCAGAACCGTTTCAACCTGCTCGACCGGACGTCGGCGGACGTTCTGGAGCTCTGCGCCGCGCACGGTCTGGCGTTCCTGCCCTGGTTCCCGTTGGCCAACGGCGCCTTGGCCGACGGGGCGGCGGACACTCTCGACGCGGTGGCGGGCCGGCACGGAGCGAGCCGGGGCCAGATCGCCCTGGCCTGGCTGCTCCACCACTCCCCCGTCCTGCTGCCCACCCCCGGCACCGGCTCCCTCGCGCACCTGGAGGAGAACCTGCGCGCGGCCGAGCTGCGCCTCGACGCCTCCGACCTCGCCCTCCTGGACGCGCTCACCCGTTAACTCCTCAGGACGACGAGCCGCTGGGTCGCCCGGGTCATCGCGACGTAGCGGTCGACCGCGCCCTCGACGCCGTCGCCGAACGCCTCCGGGTCGACGACCACGACCAGGTCGAACTCGAGCCCCTTGGACAGGCCGGGCGTCAGCGACCGCACGCGGGAGGTCTCCTCGAAGGAGGGATCGCCGATGACGCAGGCGACCCCGTCGGTGTGGGCGGCGAGCCAGTCGTCGAGGATCGCGTCCCGGTCCGCGACCGAGCCGTGGAGGACGGGGATGCCGTTGCTGCGGATGGAGGTCGGCACGTTGGCGTCCGGGATCGCGGCCAGGATGGCCGGCGCGGCCTCCGCCATGACCTCTTCCGGCGTCCGGTAGTTGATGGAGAGCGTGGCCACCTCGATCCGGTCGAGCCCGACCCGCTTGAGCCGCTCCTCCCACGACTCGGTGAACCCGTGCCGGGTCTGGGCGCGGTCGCCGACGATGGTGAAGCTCCGGGACGGGCAGCGCAGCAGCAGCATCTGCCACTCGGCGTCGGTCAGCTCCTGCGCCTCGTCGACGACGACGTGCGCGAACGGCCCGTCGAGCAGCTCGCGCTCCGTACCGGGCAGCGCGTCCTCGTCGATCAGGCTGTCCTGCAGGTCCCGCCCGTGCAGCATCGTCACCGCGCCCTCGCCGTCGGCGTCGGCCGCGATGACGTTCGCGATGACACCGGCCATGCGCTCGCGTTCGGCGGCCACGGAGGCCTCGCGCCGGCGCTTGCGCAGGGACGCCTTCGGGTCGCCGAGCCGCTGCCGGGCCGCGTCCAGGAGGGGCAGGTCGGAGACCGTCCAGGCCTGGGGCGCGTGCTTGCGCTGCAACGCGCGCACCTCGTCGGGGCCGAGCCAGGGCGCGCACATCCGCAGGTAGGCGGGGACCGACCAGAGGTCGCCGACCAGGTCGGCGGCGTCGATCATCGGCCACGCGCGGTCGAGGGTCTCGACCAGCTCCTCGTCATGGAGCAGCGACGTGCGGAACTGCTGCTCGGACGGGACGTCACCGCTGTGCTTGTCCAGCAGGATCGTGACCAGTTCCTCCCAGATCTCCTCGCGCGCCTCGTTGTGCGGGGTGCTCGGGCCGGGCGCGCGGAACGCCTCGGCCCAGTCGTCGGCGGTCAGCCGGACCTCGGACCAGGGGGTCGTGACGGTCATGCCCTGGGTGGGCGGCTCCTCGTAGAAGCGGACGGCCTTCTCGATGGCCCGCACCATGTCGGCGGACGACTTCAGGCGTGCCACCTCCGGGTCGCTCTCGGGCGCCGCCTTGGCCCCCTCGGGGAGGAGGTCGCGCAGGGTGCAGGTCTGTACGCCCTCCTCGCCGAGGCTGGGCAGGACGTCCTCGACGTAGTTCAGGTAGGGCTGGTGCGGGCCGACGAACAGCACACCACCACGTCGGTGGCCGAGGCGCGGGTCGGAGTAGAGGAGGTACGCCGAGCGGTGCAGGGCGACGACCGTCTTGCCCGTGCCCGGGCCGCCGTCCACGACGAGGGCGCCCCGGGAACCGGCGCGGATGATGGCGTCCTGGTCGGCCTGGATGGTGGAGAGCACGTCACGCATCCGGGACGACCGTTCGGCGCCCAGGCTGGCGACGAAGGCGGAGTGGTCGTCGAGCGCCACGTGGCCCTCGCGCCCCTCGGCGGTGAAGACCTCGTCCCAGTAGTCGCTGATCCGGCCACGGGTCCAGCGGTACCGGCGGCGGCTGGCCAGGCCCATCGGGTGGGCGTGGGTGGCCGCGAAGAACGGCTCGGCGGCGGGGGAACGCCAGTCGAGCAGCAGCCGGCGGCCCGTGCTGTCCGTGAGGCCGAGGCGGCCGATGTAGACGGGCTCGGGGCTGTCGGCGAGGACGACGTGCCCGAGGCACAGGTCCAGGCCGAACCGGCGCAGGGTGCGCAGGCGGGCGGTGAGCCGGTGGATCTCCGCGTCCCGGTCCATCGCCTCGCGGCCGACGCCGCCGGGCGCCTTGCGCGCGGCGTCGAGCTGCTCGGACAGCTCGGCGATCGTCCGGTCGAGGCAGTCCGCGACGGCCGCGAAGTGCTGTTCGTCGCCGGCGATCAGGGCCGGGTCGGCCTTGGAGGACAGTCGGTCGGAAAGGTCGAACGCGCTGGTGGTCAGGGGGTTCATCTCCTCGGTGGTTTCCACGGATTGGGGCCAAGGCCTGAGATTCTGCGCCACCACCGGGGCCTTGCCGCAAGCCCCCCCATACGCTATAAGTTAAGAGTGGAAAGGAGTGGGTGCACCTCCTTCTCCTCTCAGCGACCTAGCCTCGGGTCATCTCCACCAGCTTCAGCACGGTGTTCCAGTTGCGTGACGTCGCGACGACGCCCTTGAAGAGAGCGGGCCGGGCGAGCGCCTCCCCCAGCTTGGACCGGCCCAGACCCCACGGCGCATAGAGATAGAGCACGCGGTCGCCGAGCCTGAACTCCTCCGGGAGGAAGGCGTCCTGGTCGACGGAGGCGAGCCGCTCGGGCCCGACGGGCTCGGAGAAGAACGTCGCGTGGAGCTGCTTGCCCTGCAGTTCGGCGGCCGGGAACGGACAGGCGTCGGCGACCGCGGCGAGGTAGGCGGCGTCCCTGACGAGGCAGTCGACGCGGAAGCCGAAGTGCTTCTCGATGGCGTCCTGGAGCGCGGTGGTCAACTCCGCGTCGTTCGGCCCGTCGGCGTCGGTGGTGAAGACGGCGTTGCCGCTCTGCAGATAGGTCCGGACGTCACGGTGCCCGAGCTCCTCCAGTACGGAACGGAGCTCCGCCATCGGGACCTTGCGGTGGCCGCCCACGTTGATCCCGCGCAGGAGCGCGGCGTACGTCGTCGTCATGGGCACACCATAAGGCGGCCGCCGTGCCCAGTGGGGGAGGGCACGGCGGCCGCCGGTTCAGCGGGGGCCGGCTACTCGACGATCTTCAGCAGCTTGTTGGCGGTGCCCCCGGACGGGTTGCTGATCTTGTCCGGGGTGGCCCCGGCAACCAGCGCCTCGGCGACCTTGTCCGGCGTGGCGTCCTTGTGTGCCGCGAGGTAGACGGCCGCGGCGCCGACCACGTGCGGGGTGGCCATGGACGTACCGGAGATGGTCTTGGTGCCCTCGTCGCTGTCGTTCCACGTCGAGGTGATCTCCGAGCCCGGGGCGTAGAGGTCCACCACGGAGCCGAAGTTGGAGAAGCTGGACTGCTGGTCGTCCTCGGTGGAGGAGGCGACGGTGATCGCCTCCTGGACCCGGGACGGGGAGCCCGCGCCGGCGTCCGAGGACTCGTTGCCGGCGGCGACACCGAAGGTGACTCCGGCGGCGATGGCCTTCTTGACGGCCTCGTCGAGGGCCGGGTCGGCACCTCCGCCGAGGCTCATGTTGGCGACGGACGGGCCCTGGTGGTTCTTGGTGACCCAGTCGATGCCCGCGACGACCTGCTCGGTGGTGCCGGAGCCGTTGTCGTCGAGGACGCGGACGGCGACGATCTTCGCCTTCTTGGCGACGCCGTGCGCTGCGCCGGCGATGGTGCCCGCGACGTGGGTGCCGTGGCCGTTGCCGTCGGAGGCGTCGTCGTCGTTGTCGACGGCGTCGAAGCCGGAGGTGGCCCGGCCCTCGAAGTCCTTGTGCGTGGTGCGGACTCCGGTGTCGATGACGTAGGCCGTGACGCCCTCGCCGCCACCGTCCGGGTAGGTGTACTTCTTGTCGCCGGCGGTCTCGGCCTGGTCGACCCGGTCCAGGCCCCAGGACGGCGGGTTCTCCTGGGTGGCGTTGATGGAGAACTTCTTGTTCTGGACGACCTTGGCGACGGCCGGGTCGGCGGCGAGGCGCTTGGCCTCGGTCTCCGAAAGGCCGTTCACCGAGAAGCCGTTGACGGCGGAGTCGTAGCTACGGCGCAGGGTGCCGCCGTACTCCTTCGCCAGATCGCCCTTGTCGGCCTTCTCGTCCAGCAGAACGATGTAGCTGCCTGCGACGGCGCCTTCGACGCCGAGTCCGTGGACCGTTCCGAGGGCGGGCGTGGGGGCCGCGCCGGCGAACGGGCTTGTGAGGACGGTGACTCCGGCTGCGGCTGCTATCGCGGTCGAGACGGCGATGAGCTTGGTCCGGCGGACACGCTTGTGTATTGCCATGAAGAGGGGTCTCCTCGTCAGGATTTGTGGGGGGTTGAGCCACCGGAAGGAAGTTCTCCGGCGACTGCTTCGAAAACCCTTGCTCATTGACGAGTGCAAATCAAGACCTTCACGCGCCTGTGACTTAAGCAACAAGGTTTCGTAATAATAAAATCGACGTTCCCGCCCAACTCAGGCACACGACAAAGCCCCCGGGTTCACCCGGGGGCCATCTCGTCGTGAAATCAGCGCAGTTCGGCCTCGATGAGGTCCGCCGCCCGGTGTGTACCGCCCTCGCGCGCCATCCGCTCCTGGGCCTCCTTGGCGCGGATCGCCACCTCGGGGTCACCGGCGAGGGTGAGCACGGCCTCGCGCAGCCCCTCGGCGGTGACCTCGTCCATGTCCATCCGGCGGGCCACGCCGAGGGACTGGAGCATGTCCGCGTTGCCGAACTGGTCGGTCGCCAGCGGGACCGCGACCATCGGGGTCGCGGTGGCGAGCCCCTCCTGGCTGCCGCCGGCGCCGGCATGGGTGATGAAGGCGTCCGCCTGCTTCAGGATGGCCAACTGGGGCACCCAGGAGTGCACTTCGACGTTGGCCGGAATCTCACCCAGCTCCGAGGGGTCCACGAAGGCGCCGATCTGGAGCACCACGTGCCAGCCGGGCAGGTCACCGAAGGCGGCCACGCACGTCCTGTAGAAGTCCGGCAGCTTGGTGAAGGCCGAGCCCATCGAGACGAGCAGCACCTTCTCGGCCCCTGCGGGGCGGTGCCACTCCCCCTGGTCCGCCCGCTCGCCCTGGCAGGCGCCGACGAAGGTGAAGACGGACTCGTCGACCCGGTCGGCGTTCGGCTGGAGGGCGTTCGGGATGAGGACGATCGCACGGCGGGGCCGGGCGACGAGGCGGTCCGGGTGGGTGTCCACGCCGTGCTCGGCGAGCCAGTTCTCGAAGCGGGCGTAGTACGCCTTCCCCCGTTCGGAGGCCTTGAGTTCGCGGAACATGGGCTCGGCAACCTCCTCCTCGTACCCCTGCCAGGGAACGAGATTCGGCCAGAGTCCGACGGCGGGGACGCCCCACCGGTGTGCGAGGACCGGCGCGGGGTAGGCGGTGATGTCGTGCAGGACGAGGTCCGGCCGGTCGCCTTCGAAGGCTTCGGCGAGCTGGGGCAGTGCCTGGATCGCGTCGGCGAGGAACGGTTCGATGTGGTCGATCAGCTCGGTCCCCCAGGCGTCCGGGTCGTCGTCGGTGGGGAGCGTGGAGGTGTAGATGACGGGAGTGGCGCCGGTCGCGGCGACCTTCTCCGCGAAGGAGGCGGGGATGGCGTAGCTGACGCGGTGGCCCCGGTCGACGAGCTCGCGAATCACTTCGAGGCTCGGGTTCACGTGTCCGTGGGCGGCGATGGAGAACATGGCGAGGTGAGCGGGGCGCGGCGTGGTGGTCATGCGCCCACAGTAAGCGAGACGAGACGTCTCGTCCAGTCTATTGAAAGTGGCGGGCCGCGGGCGGCAAGAGAGGGGACCATCAGCGTTGGTAGCGGGCGAGGACGAGGTTGCCGTCCTTCTCCAGGCGCCTGCGCAGCTCCGCCGCGTCGATCGCCCCGCTGTAGTACTCCTGATAGGCCGGGGTCGCGACCTTGTCCTTCCACTCCGGATAGCCGCGGACGGACTGCGCGGGCGCGGAGCGCAGGTGCGCGGCCACTGCGGCGCCGGTCGCCCAGCCGTCCTTCGCGGTGCGCAGGGACGGGTCCGCGAGCGCGGCCGTCCCCGTGGGGAGCATCCAGTCACCGCGCGCGAGGCGGACCATGTTGGCCGGCTGGAGGAAGAAGTCGAGGAACTGCGCCGCCTCCTTCTTGTGCCGGCTGTCCTCGGCGACCGAGAGCGTCTGCGGGCTGACCCCCTGGGCGAGCCCGTCCTCCCCGGCGGGCGCGGGCAGGACGATCCACTCGAAGCCCTTCGGCGCCTGCTGGTTGATCTGCTGGCGGTACGAGAAGCCGAGCGGGACCATCGCGTACTTGCCGCCGAAGAAGCCCGGGAGGGCGTCCGAGCCGCCGGTGCCGAGGGTGGAACGCGAGGCGCTCCGGTCGGTGTTGACCTGGTCGTGGACGGTGCCGGGCACGACGCCGTCCTGCTCGGTGAAGCGGATCGTCACCTTCCCGTCGGGTTCCCGGTGGAAGAGCTGTCCGCCGGCCGAGAGCCCCAGGTTGAGGCTGACCGAGACCGGTTCCTTGAGCGGCCAGGCGATCGCGTACCTCCCCTGGCCCATCGTCGCCGTCAGCTCCTTGGTGATCTGCCGGAACTCCGGCCAGCTCCAGGGCTTCTCGGGGGTCGGGAGGCGGACCCCGGAGGACTCCAGGATCTGCTTGTTCGCCATGATCACGCGCGGCTCCTGGAGGAACGGCACGCCGTAGATCCCGCCGCCGAAGGTCGTGGTCTCCCAGCTGCGGGCGGGGATGTCGGCCTTGAGCCGCTCGGGCAGGAGGCCGGTCAGATCGGCGAGGTAGCCGCCGTAGGCGAAGTCGGCCAGGTCGTCGGAGGCGTCGTGGATGATGTCGGGGGCCTCACCGCCCTCGAAGGAGGTGAGGAGCTGGTCGTGGACGGAGTCCCAGCTGCCCTGGACGTAGTCGACCTGGACGTCGGGGTGGGTGGCGTTCCACTCCGCGACCAGTTCCTTGTTGGCGTCGACGGACTCCTTCTGCCAGGCCAGGGACTGGAAGCGGAGCCGTACCGGGCCGCCGTCGGATGCGTCCCCCGCCGAGCAGCCGGTGAGGAGCAGCGCCAGCGCGGCGGCGGTCGCCGCCAGCCTCCGTACCCGCATCAGGACTTCACCGCCCCGGCCAGCATCCCGCCCGTGATGCGCTTCTGGATGATCGCGAAGACGACGAGCGAGGGGATCGTGGCCAGGAACGCGGCGGCGGCCAGCGGTCCGAGGTCGGCGACGCCCTCCGCGCCGAGGAAGTGGGTGAGGACGACCGGCAAGGTCTGCTTCTCCGGGGTCTTGAGCAGGACGAGCGCGAAGAAGAACTCGTTCCATGCGGTGATGAAGGCGAAGAGCGCCGTGGCGACGATGCCGGGAGCGAGCAGCGGGGCGGTGACCGAGACGAGCGTACGGAGCTTGCCGGCGCCGTCGACGGCCGCGGCCTCCTCCAGCTCGGCCGGGACGGCCCGTACGTACCCCACCAGCATCCAGAGCGCGAACGGCAGCGACCAGACGACGTACACCAGGACGAGGCCGACGAGGCTGTTGATGAGGTGCAGGTTCTTGAGGACGAGGAAGAGCGGGATGATCACGAGCACGAAGGGGAACGCCTGGCTGATCACGACCCAGCCGGTGGCGGCCGTGGAGAGCCTGCTGCGGTGGCGGGCCATCACATAGGCCATGGGCGTGGCGACGACGACGGCGATCAGGGCCGCCGCGAGCGCGGCGATCAGGCTGTTCCCGGCGGCCTGGTGCAGCGGCTGCTCGTCGAACGCCTGCCGGAAGTTGGCGAGGGTCGGGTCCTTGGGGATCCAGGTCGGGTGGAGCGAGCCGAGTTCGGTCGCCGGTTTGAAGGCGGTGGAGATCAGCCAGAGGAACGGGAAGGCGAGGAAGACCAAGTACGCGAGGAGCGCGAGGTACTGGCCCCATCGCGCGGGCCTGCTGGTGCGGAAGGTGCTCACCGGTCCTGGTCCCCCTTCAGCCGTCCGACGAGATGGAGGGCGAGGAGTACGGAGATGACGGCGACCATGACGCAGCCCATGGCGGCGGCGTAGCCGAACTGTCCGTAGCGGAAGGCCTCTTCGTAGGCGAAGAGCATGGGCAGCCGGGTGCGGCCGCCCGGGCCGCCGTTGGTCAGGACGTAGACCAGGGCGAAAGAGTTGAAGTTCCAGATGAAGTTGAGGGCCGTGATGGCGAGGGCCACCGGCTTGAGGGCGGGCCAGGTCACCGTGCGGAAGCGGCGCCAGGCGCCCGCGCCGTCGAGGGCGGCGGCCTCGTGGAGTTCGTGCGGGGTGTTCTGGAGGCCGGCGAGCAGGGCGACCGTGGTCTGGGGCATGCCCGCCCAGATGCCGACGAGGATGACGGCGGGCAGGGCGGTGGCGAGCCCGGTGAGCCAGTCGTGTCCGTCGCCGAGGCCCAGGTCGCGGAGGGTCTCGTTGAGGATGCCCGCGTCCGGGTTGTAGACGAGGCGCCACATGATGCCGACGACGACCTCGGGCATGGCCCACGGGATGATCGCGAGCGCCCGGGCCAGCCAGCGGAAGCGGAGCTTCTCGTTGAGCAGCAGCGCGAGGCCGAGGGCGAGGAGGAACTGGGGCACGGTGACGCCGACGGCCCAGACGAGGCCGATCCGGAACGAGTCCCAGAACAGGGTGTCGTGCAGCAGGTCCTGGAAGTTGAGGGTGCCGACCCACTGGGTGGGCCGGGTGCGGCCGGACTGGGAGTCGGTGAACGCGAGCGCGATGCCGTAGAGGAGCGGGCCGACGCTCAGGACCAGGATGGGCAGGAGTGCGGGCAGCACCAGGAACCAGGCGCCGTGGTCCCCCACGGGACCGGGTCTCCTGCCGGCGGCCGTCGTCCCGCCGGACCGCTTCGTTGCGGTCGCCACTCCCACAGATCGACCCCTTATGCACCTTTTACGACTTTACCCCCGGCCTCCGTCATGGTCCTGACGGGCCGTCGGTTCGTCAAGACAACCTGCATGGGTGCGAGACTTTGGCTGATTCGTACAGGCATCGGGGCAGCGGGGAGAGACGGATGGACGAGGCGCGGGCACGGGAGATCCTGGCCGCCACGGGGGCGCCGACCCGCGAGCCCGGGGCGCGGCTGCTCGCGCTCGGGGAGAACGCGGTCTTCGCCGTGGGCGATCTCGTGGTGAAGATCGGCCGGGACGCGGAGCTCCTCCCCCGCGCCGAGCGGGAACTCGCGCTCGCGGCCTGGCTGACGGAGACCGGCATCCCGGCCGTACGGGCGGCGGAGCCCAAGCCGCGCCTGGTGGACGGACACCCGGTCACCCTCTGGCACAGGCTGCCCGAGCCGGTACGGCCTGCCGAGCCCCGCGATCTGGCGCCCCTCCTGCGGCGGATCCACGCCCTGCCCGAGCCGGAGGGCTTCACGCTGCCGCGCCGCGAGCTCCTCGGCGGGGTCGAGCGGTGGCTGCGGCTCGCGGGCGACGCCATTGACCCGGCCGACGCCGCCTTCCTGCGCGAGCGGCGCGACGCCTTCGCCCCGGCGGCCGCCGACCTCACCCCGCGCCTCGCCCCCGGCCCGATCCACGGTGACGCCCTCCCCCGTAACGTCCATGTCGGTCCCGAGGGACCGGTTCTGGTCGACCTGGAGACCTTCTCCTCCGATCTGCGGGAGCACGATCTGGTCGTTCTCGCCCTCTCCCGCGACCGGTACGGACTGGACCCCGCCGCCTACGACGCCTTCGCCGAGGCGTACGGCTGGGACGTCCGGGAGTGGGACGGGTGCGCGGTGCTGCGCGGGGCGCGGGAGACCGCGAGCTGCGCGTGGGTGGCCCAGCACGCGCCGACGAACCCCCAGGCCCTGGCCGAATTCGAGCGGAGGGTGGCCTCGCTGCGGGAGGGTGATGCCACGGTGCGGTGGTACCCCTTCTGACATCAGGTCGGGGCGGCCCGGACCCATTTCCCACTCACGAACGGGGTGTTGTGATGCGCGTGGAACTGTCCGAGGTGACGCTCGACGTCGAGGTGAGCGGAGACGGCCCGGCCGTCCTGCTGGTGCACGGCTTCCCCGACAGCCACCATCTCTGGCGCCACCAGGTTCCGGCGCTGACCGCGGCCGGGTACACATGCGTCGCTCCCACCCTGCGGGGCTTCGGCGCCTCCGGCCGGCCGGAGGGCGGCATCGAGGCGTACCACCCGGCCAAGCACGTCGGCGACCTGATCGAACTCCTGGCGCGCCTGGAGATCGACCACGTCCATCTCGTCGGGCACGACTGGGGCTCGGGCATCGTCCAGGGCCTGGCCCAGGTGGCGCCCGAGCGGGTGGCGTCCCTGAGCATCCTGTCCGTGGGCCATCTGGCGTCGATCCGCGACGCGGGCTTCGAGCAGAAGCAGCGGTCCTGGTACATGATCCTGTTCCAGTTCCCGGGGCTCGCGGAGGACTGGCTCGCGCGGGACGACTTCGCCAACCTCCGGGAGATGCTGGGCGAGCACCCGGACGCGGACGCGATCATCGAGCCGTTGCGGGCGCCGGGCGCGCTGACGGCCGCGGTGAACATCTACCGGGCCGGTCTCCCCGCCGAGGTGCAGTTCGGCCCCGCCCTGCCCCTCCCGCCGCTGCGGGGTCCGGTCCTGGGTGTCTGGTCGACCGGCGACCGCTTCCTGACCGAGCAGTCCATGACCGGCACCGGCAAGCACGTGGACGGCACCTGGCGCTACGAGCGCGTGGAGAACGCCGGCCACTGGCTCCAGCTGGACCAGCCGGAGCGGATCAACACGCTGCTCCTGGACTTCCTGGCGGAGAACCCGATCGGCTGACCACGACCGCGCGCGCCAGGCCGGGTCGGGGGTCCGTCAGCCGCCCACCGAGGCGAGCTCCCGCAGCGGCCACGACGGGTCGACGACCGCATCCGGGCTGCCCTTGCGGCGCAGGAACTCCTGGAAGTCCTCGGCCCACGCGCGGTACCAGTCGATCTGACGCCCGTGCAGCTCGGCCGGGGTCAGCTCGGCGACGGCCGCGTGCCGTTCGGCTATCGCGACGGCGACCCGCACGGCGGCCTCCGCGTCGGCGGCCGCCTGATGGGCCGCTTCGAGGACGACGCCGTACTCCGCGCAGACCGCCTCCAGCGTCCGCTTGCCTCTGCGATACCGGTCGACGGCCCGGTCGATGGTGTACGGGTCGACGACCGGGCCTATCGGGGCGCCGCCAAGCCGCTCGCTCAACGAGGGAAGCCCATGGCGCCGCAGCTCGGCGGAGAGGAGCGTGAGGTCGAACGAGGCGTTGTACGCCACGATCGGGACGCCCTGGTTCCAGTACCCCGTGAGGGTCTCGGCGATCTCGTCGGCCACCTCGACGACCGGTCGCCCCTCGGCGGCCGCCCGCTCGCTGCTGATGCCGTGGATCGCGGACGCCTGCGCCGGGATGCGGATGCCGGGGTCGGCGAGCCAGTCCCGCTGCCGCACCACCCGTCCGCGGTGGACGCCGACGATCGAGGCCGTCACGATCCGCGCCTCCAGCGGTTCCGTACCGGTCGTCTCCAGGTCGAATCCGACCAGCGGTTCCCCGTGCCAAGCCATCGGGCCTCCTTACGTGATCTCCCCCGTGGTGCTGAACACCCTCGCACGCGCCACTGACAACGGGCCGCGCGGGCGGCCCCCTGGCCTCAGGAGACCGGGCGCGAGTCGAGCCAGACCGACTCGAACTCCTCGCGATATGTAGAGAAAAGTCCGTATTCGCCGTCGCGCCCCTGTTGTCCGGAACGGACCAGGTTCCGGCCTCCCCCGCGCAGCACGAGCACCGGCGCCTCCATCCCCCGCGCCTTCCGCAGGTACGACTGGATCACGGCGACCCCGTCCGGCCCGTCCCCGTCCACCAGGTACGCCGTGAAGCGCGGGGTCTCGTCGAAGACATGGATCTGGAAGGCACCCGGGTCGCGCAGTCGGGACCGCACCCGCCGCATGTGGAGGATGTTCATCTCCACCGAGCGGCTCAGCTCGCCCTTCTTCAGCCCGAGTTCGCGCTCGCGCCGCTTGACGGCGCTGCTCGCCGGGTTCAGGAACAGCAGGCGTATGCGACAGCCCGACTCGGCGAGCCGCACGAGGCGCCGCCCGGAGAAGTTCTGCACGAGGAGGTTCAGGCCTATGCCCGTGGCGTCGAGGCGGCGGGCTCCGCCGAAGAGGTCCTCGGCCGGAAGCTGGCGCTGCAGCCGCACCCGGTCGGGGTGGACGGAGACCACGTCCGCGTACCGGTCGCCGACCAGGTCCTCGACCGCGTCGACCGGCAGCCGGTCGGCGGACGGCACGCCCGCCCCGCTGCCGAGGATCTCCAGGAGCCGGGCGGAGGCCCGTTCGGACTGGGCGAGGACGGTGAGCGAGAGGGCGCGGTTGCGGGAGACGACGTTCCGCGTCACCTCCAGCTCGTCCAGGGCGAGCTCGACCTCGCGCCGGTCGTCGAAGTACGGCTCGAAGCACGGCCAGTGCTGCACCATCAGCTCCCGCAGCTGCGGGAGCGTGAGGAAGCTGAGGACGTTGTCGTCGGCCGGGTCCAGGAGGTAGCCCTTGCGCCGCGAGACCTCGCGGACGGCGACGGCGCGCTGCACCCACTCCTGACCGGCGGGCCCGGCGGCGGCCACCACCCACTCCTCGCCGTGCACCGGTTCGTACACCGGGCGCAGCACGGCGGCCACCACCGCACGGAGCCGCTGCTCGACGAGATTCAGCCAGATATAGGCCCGTCCGGCGCGCTGGGCGCGGGTCCGCACCTCGCTCCAGGCCTCGGCGCCCCAGTCGAGCTCCGCCCCGATCTCCATCGGCCTGGCGACGGAGACCGCTCCGGGCGGTACGTCCACGGGGTCGGGCGAGCCCCCCTCGTGACCCGCGTCACCTGGGGGCAGCTCCAGACCTCCCGAGCTCACCCGCGCACCGCCTTCTGCTCCTGGACGCCCGATCCGACCATCTGTCAACGATCAAGGAAGGGTACTCCGCGAGCGGGAGGCAGTGCAGCAGGATCGACAGGCTGCTTGCTCAACTCCCGTGATTCCGAGCGTCGTTCCGTCAGACGAGATCGGCCGGAGTGAGCGGATTCATAGCGGAAACGTCCCTGCGTGCGCGCCGTGACCCCCACCGCGCGGCGGCGGGCGGCCGGCGGCCCGGGTCACGCCGGGAAGGGAACACGATGTCGACCGGTACGACAGGGTCGGCGGGCGTCCCGCCGTTGACGCGGCCGGGCCGCGACGACCCTGCGTGGCCCGGCTCGCCGCGCCCGGCGTGTCGGGTCGCCCGCCCCCGGCCCTCTTTCGGGCAGGATCTGGCCGGAGTGCACCCCCACACCCGCATCAGAATGGAAGAGTCTTATCTATGCAGGTCTGGCCGGGACAGGCGTATCCCCTGGGCGCCACGTACGACGGCGCCGGAACCAACTTCGCGGTCTTCTCGGAGGCCGCCCACAGGATCGAGCTGTGTCTGCTCCATGACGACGGCTCGGAGACAGCGGTGGAGCTGCGCGAGACGGACGCCTTCGTCCGCCACGCCTATCTGCCGGGAGTGATGCCGGGTCAGCGCTACGGGTTCCGGGTCCACGGTCCGTACGCGCCCGAGCGCGGGCAGCGCTGCAACGCGGCGAAGCTGCTCCTGGACCCCTACGCCCGCGCGGTCTCGGGCTCGATCGAGTGGGGCGAGGCGGTGTACGGCTACCACTTCGGGCGGCCGGACTCGCGCAACGACCTCGACTCGGCGCCGCACACGATGAGCTCGGTCGTGGTCAACCCCTACTTCGACTGGGGCGACGACCGGCGGCCGCGCACGGACTACCACCGGACGGTGATCTACGAGGCCCATGTGAAGGGCCTGACGATGCTCCACCCGGAGCTGCCGGAGGAGCTGCGCGGGACGTACGCGGGGCTCGCGCACCCGGCGGTGATCGGGCACCTGAAGGAACTGGGCGTGACGGCTCTGGAATTGATGCCGGTGCACCAGTTCGTCAACGACCACCGGCTGGTCGACTCCGGCCTCTCCAACTACTGGGGCTACAACACGATCGGCTTCTTCGCCCCGCACAACGCGTACGCCTCCTGGGGCGACCGTGGCCAGCAGGTGCTGGAGTTCAAGTCGGCCGTGCGGGCCCTGCACCAGGCGGGGATCGAGGTCATCCTCGACGTGGTCTACAACCACACGGCGGAGGGCAACCACCTGGGCCCCACGCTCTCCTTCCGGGGCCTGGACAACCCCTCGTACTACCGGCTCGCGAACGACCCCCGGTACTACATGGACACCACCGGCACCGGGAACTCGCTGCTCATGCGGTCCCCGCACGTACTCCAGCTGATCATGGACAGCCTGCGGTACTGGGTGACGGAGATGCACGTCGACGGCTTCCGCTTCGACCTCGCGGCGACGCTGGCGCGGCAGTTCCACGAGGTGGACCGGCTGTCGTCCTTCTTCGACCTGGTGCAGCAGGACCCGGTGGTCAGCCAGGTGAAGCTGATCGCCGAGCCGTGGGACGTCGGCGAGGGCGGCTACCAGGTGGGGAACTTCCCGCCACTGTGGACCGAGTGGAACGGCAAGTACCGGGACTGCGTCCGGGACTTGTGGCGGGGCGAGCCGCGCACGCTGGCCGAGTTCGCGTCCCGGCTCACCGGCTCCTCCGACCTGTACCAGGACGACGGCCGCCGGCCGCTCGCCTCGGTCAACTTCGTGACCTGCCACGACGGCTTCACATTGCGTGATCTCGTGTCGTACGACGGCAAGCACAACGAGGCGAACGGGGAGGGCAACCGGGACGGCGAGAGCTACAACCGTTCGTGGAACTGCGGGGCCGAGGGCGACACGGACGACATCGGGATCCGGGAGCTGCGGGCCCGGCAGATGCGGAACTTCCTCGCGACGCTGATGCTGTCGCAGGGCGTGCCGATGCTCAGCCACGGCGACGAGTTCGGCCGGACGCAGGGCGGCAACAACAACGCGTACTGCCAGGACAACGAGGTGTCGTGGGTGCGCTGGCCGGAGCCGGGCGCCTCGGAGGAGGGCACGCTCCTGGAGTTCACCCGGGCGATGGTGCGACTACGGCGGGACCATCCGGTCTTCCGGCGCCGCCGCTTCTTCCACGGGCGTCCGGTGGAGGGGACGCACGACGAGCTGACGGACATCGCCTGGTTCACGCCGGAGGGCGAGGAGATGACGGCGCGGGACTGGCAGGCGGCGCACGCGCGGGCCCTGTCGGTCTTCCTGAACGGCAACGCGATCTCGGAGCCGGGGCCGCAGGGGGAACGGATCGCGGACGACTCGTTCCTGCTGATGTTCAACGCCTCGTCGCAGGAGCTGGAGTTCGAGGTGCCGATGAACCACGGCGAGTCCTGGCGGGTCGTGGTGGACACCTCCCACCCGGAGGGCATCCCGCCCCAGGAGGGCCCGAAGGTGGGAGCGGGTGAACGGGTGTCCCTGGCCCCGCTGAGCCTGACGGTCCTCAAGCGCCCGGCGTAGGCCCGTCGGGGGCGCTCACCCCGGATGGTGGGCAGGCGTTCCGTACAGCGGTACGCCTGCCCCTCACGGGGACGGACCAGGGCAGCGCCGCGCAGGCGGCCGCCGCCGTGACCGCCACCGCGAACGCCGCGCCGGCGCCGTGTCCCTCCGCAAGTCCCCCCGCCAGCGCCAACGCCAACGCCTGGCCGCCGACGATCCCGCTCGTGAGGAAGGCCATGGACTCGGCGAGCCGGGACGCCGGGACGGTCCGTTCCGTCAGGCCGAAGACGGTGATCAGGTGCGGCGCGTACGCCGCGCCGAGGACGGTCACCACCACGTACAGCCCCACGAGCGAGTCCACGAACAGCAGCGGGACCGACAGCACGACCAGTGCGGCCGTGGCCGCGCGCCAGCGCGTCCGCAGCCCGATCCGCGCGGGCACGGCGGCCATCGAGAGGCCCACGACGGCGCTCATCACGCCCATGGCCGCGTAGACGAGCCCCGCCTGCGCGGGTTCCCCGAGGTGCTCGGTGAGCGCGGTGATCCCGGCCTGCGAGGCCCCGAACATGGCGCCCTGGAGGACCATCGCGACCCGAAGGGCGTACGCGGAACCCGGCAGCCGACCTCGTTCGGCGGCGCCCGTACGGGTGATGGTGGCTTTCGCCCCGCCCTCGGCGACCCCGGCCGACGGGTGCAGCGCGAACGCCGTACCGCAGGTCGCGAGAAGGGCCGCCGCCGTCAGCAGGGCGGCCGCCGGATGGGCGAGGGCGGCGGCAAGGCCGACGAGAGCCGGCCCGAGGACGAAGGAGACCTCGTCCAGGGTCCCCTCGAAGGAGAGCACCGTGCCCACCAGCCGGTCGTCCGCGCCCGAGCGCCTGGCCAGGGCGACGGAGCGGGTCCGGGCGAGCGGCCCGACCTGCGGGACGGTCGCCCCGGCGAGCGCGCCGAGGACGACCAGCCACCCCGTCGCGGCGTGCGCCAGCGCGGCGAGGACCAGCGCGGCGACGGCCACCGCGTTGGCGAGGGACGCGACCAGGACCACCCCGCGCTGTCGGCGCCGGTCCGCGAGCCGGCCGATGACGGGCCCGGCGACCGTCTGCCCCGCCGCGAGCGCCCCGCCCGCGAGGCCCGCCGTCGTCAGCGATCCGCTCGTCTCGGCGACCAGGAGCAGGCTGCCGAGCTGGCACATGGCGGTCGGGAGCCGGCCCAGGAAGGACACGACCGGGAGGACCGGTCCGAGCAGGGACAACGTGTCGCGATACATGCGGAGCATCGCCAGAACGTAACGCGATGCACCCGAACGGGCGCATGAGCCGATGACACAGAAGCCGTCGCGCCGGGTACGTACGTTCGCATGACGCCCTCGTTCCCGTCCTCGCCGTCCGCCCGGACCACGCCGGCCGATCCCACCGCCCCGACCCCGCCCACCGCCACGTACCGGCTCCAACTCCAGCCGGACTTTCCCTTCTCGGCCGCGGCGCGGGCCGTCCCGTACCTCGCCGGCCTCGGGATCTCGCATCTCCACCTCTCCCCCGTCCTTCAGGCCGTGCCCGGCTCGACGCACGGGTACGACGTGACCGACCACCGCGCGATCCGGGACGAGCTGGGCGGTGAGGAGGGGCTGCGGGCGCTCGCGGCGACCGCCCGGGCGCACGGACTCGGCCTGGTCGTGGATCTGGTGCCCAACCACATGGCGGCCTCCCCCACGCACAACCACGCGCTGCGCGCGGTGCTCCGGGACGGCCCGGACTCGCCGTACGCCCGCTGGTTCGACGTCGACTGGGCGGCGGGCGACGGCCGGATCCTGCTGCCGGTGCTGCCGGCGCGCCTGCCGGAGGTACGGGAGCGGATGCGCGTCGCCGACGGCGCGCTGCACCTGGACGACCTGTCGTTCCCGCTCCGCGCGGGCACGGAGGGACTGCCGCTGCCCGAGCTGCTCGACGCCCAGTGGTACCGGCTCGGCTGGTGGCGGCTGGCCCGTACGGAGCTCAACTATCGGCGCTTCTTCACCATTTCGGAGCTCATCGGGGTGCGGGTCGAGGACCCCGAGGTCTTCGACGCGAGCCACGCCACGATCGTGGAGCTGGTACGGGACGGGGTGATCGACGGGCTGCGGATCGACCACCCGGACGGGCTCGCCGATCCCGAGGGGTATCTGGAGCGGCTGCGGGAGGCGACGGGCGGCCGGTGCTGGACGGTCGTCGAGAAGATTCTGACCGGTACGGAGCCGCTGCCGCCGTCCTGGCCGGTCGCGGGCACCACCGGCTACGACGCCCTGCGGTATGTGGACGGCGTCTTCGTGGACGGGCCGGGCGCCGACGAACTCGCCGACCTGTACCGCGAGTTCGTCGGCCGGGCCGGTGACAGGGGCGGCGCCTGGGAGGCGACCGCCCGCCGCGCCGCGTACGAGGTCGTGACGCACGACCTCGCCGCCGAGACGGCGGCGCTGACACGGCTCGCGGGCCGGATCTGCGCCGCCGACCCGGGGCTGCGCGACCACGCCCCCTGGGCGCTCAGGACGGCGATCCGTGAACTCCTCGTCCGCGTACCGGTCTACCGCTTCTACCGCACCGACGCCGCCTCGGTCCTGACCCCGGACGCGGCGCGCGGCGCGAAGGCGGCCTTCGCGGTACCGGAGGAGGCCGCGGCGGTCGACACCGTATGGGAGCTGGCGCTGGGGCAGCTCGGCGACGGCCCCGAACACCGGGCGTTCCGGGCGCGGTTCGCGCAGACCTCGTCGGCGCTGCGCGCCAAGTCCGTGGAGGACACCGCCTTCTACCGCTACACCCCGCTGCTGTCCGCGAACGAGGTGGGCGGGGACCCCGGGCGTCCGGCCGTCGGGCCGGAGGAGTTCCACGCGTACTGTCTGCGGCTGTCCCGGGACTGGCCGGCGACCGGGACGGTGCTGTCCACGCACGACACCAAGCGCAGCGCGGACGTCCGCGCGGGGATCGCCGTCCTCTCGCAGTGCCCGGACGTGTGGGCGGAGTTGCTCGACGAGGTGGCCGGGGTTCCGGCGCCGGACCCGCATCTGGCGTGGACGGCGTGGCAGACGGCGTTCGGCTTCGGCACCCCGGATCCGGAGCGGATCGGCCCGGCGGTGCTGAAGTCCGTACGGGAGGCGGGCCTGCACACGAGCTGGACCGAGCCCGACGCGGCGTACGAGCGGGCGGTGACCGACTTCGTCGCGGCCGGGCCCGGCCGGATCCCGCTGCGGGCGGCCTCGGAGGCGGCCTTCGCGCTGGAGCCGCACATCCGGGCGCACATGCTGGGCGCGACGCTGGTCCAGCTGACGATGCCGGGGGTGCCGGAGCTGTACCAGGGGACGGAGCGGGAGTACCGGGCACTGGTCGACCCGGACAACCGGCGGCCGTTCACCGTGGGGGAGGACGACGACAGGACGGCGGTCGTGCGGGCCGCGCTGGCTCTGCGACGGCTGCGGCCCGAGGTCTTCGCCTCGCCGGACTCGTACGTGCCGCTGACGGTGACCGGGGCCGCCGCGCCGCACTGTCTGGCTTTCGCGCGCGGGTGCGCGGGCGCCGCGCCCGAGGTGGTCACGGCGGTCACGCGGCTGCCGCTGCGGCTGGTGGAGGCGGGCGGCTGGCAGGACACCGAGCTGGTGCTGCCGCCGGGCCGCTGGCTCGATCTCCTCGACGGGACACGGGAGTTCGCGGGCGGTGCGGTGAAGCCGCTCGACCTCTTCGACGCGCGTCCGGTGGCGCTGCTCAGCCGGCGGGCCTGACGAGCAGGCTCCTGGGGGCGCGGGTGATCAGGCCGGTCCACTCGGGCCGGAAGCCGACGGCGAGCCGGAGGCGGGGCATGGCGTCCAGGAGCGCGCGCAGGGCGTACTCGGCTTCGAGACCGGCGAGGAGGACGGCCGGGCAGGCGCCGCTGCCGTAGGTGAGCTGGCCGGGGTCGTCGCGGAGCGGGTCGTAGTGGTCGGCCTCGCGGAAGCGTTCGGGGTCCCGGCAGGCGGCGCCGATCAGCAGGGCGACGGGCTCCCCCGCCGGGATCGTGCCGCCGCTGACCCGCACCTCGGCGGCGGTGCGGCGGACGGCGATCTGGACGGGCGGGTCGCGGCGCAGCGACTCGGTCCAGGCGCGGGCGAGCTGTCCGGGAGGCGCGGCGTGGAGCTCCCGCGCGTGGTCCGGGTCGGCGAGCGCGTGGGCGAGGAAGGAGGCGAGGGCCTTCTCCCGTACGGCGATCTGGCCGGTGCACTGGCCGGCGAGCGCGGCGGCGGCGCGGCCCCGGACCAGGCGCATCATGTCCCGGTAGGGCACGCCGACCGCGGCGGCGACGGTGCCGGCGGGCAGCCAGTGGCAGAAGTCGGCGACCAGGTCGGCCTGGCGCCGGTCGGCGATCCGGCGGGCGAGGACGTGGGCGGTACGGGAGGCGATGCTGCGGAGTTCGGCCTCGTCGACGTCGACGTGCGTCTGGGCGCAGGGCGGGTCGCCGGGGCGGTGGCCGTGGGTGAACCGGGCGTCGGTGAGGGCGGTGGCGACGTCGGCGTACCGACTGAGGACCCAGGCGCGCAGCAGGGGGTCGTAGGTGAGCGGGAACTCCTCGCGCAGGACGCGGTGGACGCGGTAGGGATCACGCGTGGCGCCGGGGTCGAGGGGGCTGGGTGCGACGGTCCGGCTGGGCGACCGCTCGATGGGGGTGGGTCCGGCGGCCCGGACCCGTCCCGCGGCCGCGGTCGCTGTCGCGGCCGGGGCGGCGAGTGTGGCGCGGGCCGGGGTGATCGGCGGAGGCCCGGGCTCCATGGGCGGCAGGTCCGCCCAACCGTCGGGCCGTATTCCGGGCTGGGACTCGTCGCTCATCGCGCCCCCTGTCGGTCCGGCGTGCGTACGTCTCCCCACCTGACCACCGCCCGTGGCCGGACGCAGCCCGCATACCGCCGAACGGGTGAACGGGCCGCGCCCCCGGGGACGGCCGACGCGTGGTCGTCCCCGGCACGGCTCAGACGAGGAGCTTCTCGCCGGGCGGCGGAGTCGTCGGCCGGAGCGGTTCCGGGGCCGGCCCGGTGGGGCGGTGAGGCCACCAGACGCGGTCGCCGAGGAGGGCCATCGCCGAGGGGAGGATCACCGCGCGCAGGACGATCGCGTCGAAGAGGACCGCGACCGTCAGGCCCACCGCCATCTGCTTCATCTCGATGCGGTCGATGAAGAGGAAGCTCACGAAGACCGACACCATGATCACCGCCGCGCTCGTCACCACGCTCGCCGAGCCGGCGATCCCGTCGACGACCGCCTCCCGGGTCGGCACCCCACGCCGTACGGCCTCGCGGATCCGGCTGACCACGAAGATCTGGTAGTCCGTGGAGAGCCCCACCAGGATCGCGAAGACCATCAGCGGCGTACGGGAGCCGACGAAGCCCAGCGACTCGAAGCCCAGCAGTCCCTCCGCCCACGTCCCCTGGAAGACCAGGGTCAGCGCGCCCCAGGCCACCAGGACCGCCGCCAGGTTGAGGACGGTGCCGAGCGCCGCCATCACCACCGAGCGGAACGCCGCGTACATGATCGCCAGGGTGGCCAGCGAGACGAAGAGGATCACCCAGGGCAGCCGCTCCTCCTGGTGCGCCGCGTAGTCCGCGCCCGCCGCGATCTCGCCCGACACCGCCCGTTCGAGACCCGGCGCGTCGGCGACGGCGGCGGGCAGCAGCACCTCGCGGACCCGCTCCAGGGAGCGGCCGGCCTCGGGCGAGTTCGCCGCGTACGGGACGGGCAGCGCGAGCAGCGCCGTACGGCCGTCCTCGGCCGTCCGCACCATCGGCGCCGCGTCCTGCGCGAACAGAGCGTCGCCACGTGTCGCCGCGGCCAGCTTCCGCAGCGGCGCGGCCGGGTCCTCGCCCCGTACGAGGACGAGATGCGCGGGCCCCTCGGACGGGAAGGCCGCCACGAGCCGGTCGTAGGCCGCCACGGCCGGGATGCTGTCGGGGAACGTCTCCTTGCCCTCGGTGCCGAGCCGCATCCCGAGCGCGGGCGCGGCGAGCGCGACGGTCGCGGCGCCGCCGGCCAGCAGCGCCACCAGCGGCCGGCGCACGACCGGTCGCAGCAGCGCGGCCCAGACGCGTCCCTGGCCGGCGCCCCCGCCGACCGCACGGCGGCGGGCGCGCCGGCCGCCGTCCATCCGGTGGCCCAACGTGGCGAGCAGGGCGGGCAGGACGGTCAGCGAGCCGCCGACGGCCACCAGCGTGACGAGGATCGCCCCCGTGGCGATCGACGAGAAGATCACGTCCCCGACGAGGTAGAGACCGGCGAGGGAGAGGGCGACGGCGAGGCCGGAGTCGACGACCGCGCGGCCCGACGTCGCGGCGGCCAGTTCGACGGCGCGGGCGTGCGAGAGCGTCTCCCCCGAACGCTCCCGTTCCTCCCGTGCCCGCTTGAGGTAGAAGAGCGAGTAGTCCACGCCGACCGCCATGCCCATCATGAAGATGACGCTGAGGGCCGCGCCGCCCGCGTCCGGGAAGACCCAGGAGGCGAGCCCGTACAGGCCGACCGCCCCGACGAAGGCGAAGAGGGCGAGGACGACGGGGATCCCGGCGGCGAGAACCGCGCCGAAGACCACCAGGAGGATGAGGAACGTGACGGGGAGGCTGATCATCTCCGTCCGCTGAAGCTCCTGCCCCTGCTTGGCGTTGACCGCCACGGAGATGGACGCGCTGCCGGTCTGCTCGATCGTCAGGGCCGGGTGCGCCCGTTGGACGGCGGCGGTCTCGGCGAGGAGGGTCTCGACGTCCTTCTTCGCCGTCTCCCGGTCCCCGCGCAGGGTGATCGCGACCCGTACCGCGCCTCCGGGCCCGGAGGAAGAGGCGGCGGGTGCGCCGACCGACTCGACGGCCGGCAGCGCCGCCATCCTCCGGCGGATCTCGCTCGCGGCGGCGGCGGGTTCGTGCCCGCCGGCCTTCGCCGTCCGTTCGATCAGCACCTGCTCCACCGGCGGGGGCGTCAGGCCGCTGCCGGAGGCCATCGCCTCCGCCCGCCCCGCCTCCCCGATCCAGAAGTCGGCGAACGTCCCCTTGTTCGTGCCTACGGCCGCCCCCGCGCCGACGCAGAGGGCGAGCAGCAGCACCCACCCGGCGATCGCCTTCCACGGGTGGGTCGCACACCATCGCGCCGTGCGGACCGTGACCGGGACTCCGGTCCGGGGCGGGGACTGCTCGCCTGTTCTTCTCATGGTGAGAAGCCTCCCGTCGGAGGGGGCAGCCGGTCACTGGTGGAATCCCGTGTACGGAAGGGGGGCCAGCCCTACCCGTAGGGGAAGTCCCCAGGTACGAAAGGGGTGTTCAGCGCACGGAGAGCCGGAAGGACATCTGGCCGAAGCCGACGGCGTCCCCGGCCCGGACCGCCACCGCGCCCGTGACCCGGCGCCCGTTGACCGTCGTGCCGTTGGTCGAGCCGAGGTCACGCAGGACCCAGAGGCCGCCCTGGAGGGAGAGTTCGGCGTGCATCCGGGAGACCGTCTCGTGGCTGAGCCGCAGCCCGTTCACCGGGTCGCGGCCGATCCGCAGCGGATACGGGCCCGGTTCGGGCAGCAGCAGCTTCGGGAGGCGCTCGGTGTGCCAGGCCCGGCCGAGCTTCGCCGTGAACGCGGACATCTTCTCCACCGCGCCGACCACCCGCCGGGTCCAGCCGGACTCCGTCCGCAGATCGGCGGTGAGGAGGGCGAGTTCGTCCGGCTGCCGGGCGGCGAGCGCCCGCTCCATCCGGAACAGGAAGGTGTCGTGCGAGAGCCTGCCCTGCGCGGCACCCTCACGGAGCAGCTCCAGCGCGCGGTCCCGCTCGGCGTCGGAGAGCCGAGCGGGGTGCGTGGAGAACTCGAAAGGGGTCGTCACATCGTGATTGTCGGTCCGAGAGGGCCGAGGTGTCCAGAACGGGGCCGCGGGCGCTGCCACGGCCCTCGGGTCGCACCGCTGACGGAAATCCCGTACCCGCCCGATCAAGATCGTTGGTACCTTCTGCGCACGCGACTCCCAGGGGGATATGACGTGACCACGTCCTCGACCGGCACGCCCGACGGCGTGATACTCCGCCCGCTCTCCGGGCCTGAGGAGCTGGACCTGTTCCAAGGGCTCAGCTACGTCCTCGACCACGAACTCGAGGGCGACCTCGCCGCCGGTCGCCGTGTGCCCGCGTGGATGTGGGTCGCCCTGCGCGGCGACCGTGTCCTGGCCAGGCTCTCCTGGTGGACCAAGAAGGAGGGCGGCGATCCGCTCTTCCTCGACTTCTTCGACCTCGACCCCGAACTGCCCGAGGAGGAGCGCGCGGCGATCGGCCTGCGTCTCCTGGAGACGGCGACCGCCGCCGTCGTGCCGGCGGGCACGGTCCGCCCCGAGTTCGGCCGGTACATGCCGCCGGACTGGCGCGAGGTGCCGGAGACCCGCGCCGCTCTGGAGACGCTCTTCGGCGTCCTGGAGGCCTCCGGGGCCCGCCCGCTGGTCGAACGGCTGCGCCTGGAGTGGCGCCCCGGCACCCCCGTACCGGAGCCGAAGGGGCGTCTGGAGTTCCGCCCGGTGCGCGACCGCGAGGACCTCGTCGCCCTGATGACCCCGGCCATGGAGGGCACGCTCGACGCGCACGGGCAGGCCGACCTCGCGTCGGGGATGTCCGCCCGCGAGGCCGCGGAACTGCACTACGACGAGGAGTTCGCGCACTACACCTCGCCGCGGGAGTGGTGGCAGGTCGCGCAGCTGCCGGAGAGCGGCGAGCCGGTCGGCTTCGTCGTTCCGGCGCGGAACAACTACCACCACACCATCGCGTACATCGGTGTACTTCCCACCCACCGCGGCAAGGGCTACATCGACGACATCCTCGCCGAGGGCACCCGGATCCTGGCCGCTCATGACGTGCCCCGGATCCGCGCGGCGACCGACGTGGGCAACGTACCCATGGCGAAGTCGTTCGCCCGGGCGGGGTATGTGAACTTCGAGCGGCAGATCGACTTCGTGTGGGACACGCCGGGCGCGGCCCGGCCGTGACTGCCAGGATGTAAGCCGTAGTCGCTGTCGCCGCTGCCGTGGCACGAGGACCAACGACGAGGGGATCGGCCGGTGCTGTTCGAGGTGTGGGCCCCGCAGGCCCGTGACCGGGTGACGCTGGAGCTGGGCGGCACCGGACACCCGCTGGAGCGGGACGCCGAGCGGGCCGGCTGGTGGACCGGCGTCGTGCCGGCCGAGGACGGCGCCCGGTACGGCTACTCCCTGGACGGCGGGCCGGTCCTGCCCGACCCCCGCTCACGCCGCCAGCCGGACGGCCCGGACGGTCTGAGCGCGGTCGTCGACCACTCCGCGTACGTCTGGTTCAACGAGGCTCCGCGGCTACGGCTGCGCGCCGCCGTCCTGTACGAGCTGCACGTCGGCACCTTCACCCCGGACGGGACCCTGGACGCGGCGGCGGAGCGACTCGGGGAGCTGGCGGGGCTGGGCATCACCCATGTGGAGCTGATGCCGCTCTGCCCCTTCCCCGGGAAGCACGGCTGGGGGTACGACGGCGTGGCGCCCTGGGCGGTCCACGAGCCGTACGGCGGCCCGACGGCGCTCAAGCGCTTCGTGGACACGGCACACGGGCTCGGGATGGGCGTGGTCCTGGACGTGGTCCACAACCACCTGGGCCCCTCCGGCAACCATCTGCCGTCCTTCGGCCCGTACTTCACCGACACCCACCACACGCCGTGGGGCGCGGCCGTGAACCTGGACGCGCCGGGCTCGGACGAGGTCCGCGCGTATCTGCGGGACAGCGCGCTCGCCTGGCTCCAGGACTACCGGATCGACGGGCTCCGCCTGGACGCGGTGCACGCACTCGTGGACGGCCGGGCGCTGACGTTCCTGGAGGAGCTGAGCGAGGCGGTGGACGAGCTGGCCCGAGAGCAGGGCCGCCAGCACTTCCTGATCGCCGAGTCGGACCTCGCCGACCCGCGCACGACCACCCCGCGCGTCGCGGGCGGCCTGGGCATCCACGCCCAGTGGAACGACGACTTCCACCACGCCCTGCACGCCGCGCTGACCGGCGAGTCCCAGGGCTACTACGCCGACTTCGCGCGTGCCCCGCTGGCCGCGCTCGCCAAGACGCTGACCCATGTCTTCTTCCACGACGGTACGTACTCCAGCTTCCGGGGCCGCCACCACGGGCGCCCGGTGGACCGGGTCCGTACACCCGCGCACCGCTTCCTCGGCTACGCCCAGACGCACGACCAGATCGGCAACCGGGCCCTGGGCGACCGGCTCGCGGCCACCCTCTCCCCCGGGCTGCTCGCCTGCGCGGCGACGCTGGTCCTGACGGGGCCCTCGGTGCCGATGCTGTTCATGGGCGAGGAGTGGGGGGCGACCACCCCCTGGATGTACTTCACCGACCACACCGACCCCGAGCTCGCGGAGGCGGTACGGCAGGGCAGGCGGCGGGAGTTCGCGGAGCACGGCTGGGCGGAGGAGGACATTCCCGACCCGCAGGACCCGTCGACCCGGGACCGTTCCGTCCTGGACCGTACGGAGCGCGAGCGCACCCCGCACAACCGGCTCGCTGCCTGGCACCGGGAGCTGATCGCGCTGCGCCGCACCCTGCCGGACCTCACCGACCCGGACCTGGCGGCGGTCCGGGTCGCCTTCGACGAGGAGGCCCGCTGGCTGGCGTTCCGGCGCGGGGTGCTGCGGATCGCGGTCAACCTCGGCAAGGAGCCGGTGGAGATCCCGCTGGGCACGAACGGCCGCGACCGGGTCCTCGCGGCCTGGGAGCCGGTCGAGGCCCCGGGCGCCGACGGCCTGCTGCGGCTCCCGGCGGAGTGCACGGTGGTCCTGACGGACGGCTGACTGCTCTGGACGAGGCGCGGCCCTGGGCCAAAGGGATCATGGTCCGGCCTGTCCCTGGCACGCGAGGCCGACGGCGTGGTGGGCTGGGGCCCGGTGGGGGTGTCCGGTACGACCGACCTTCGCCCGGGGCCGCGCATGACCACGTTGCTCACTGTCGCCATCATGCTGATCGCCCTCGTCGCCGGGCTCTTCGCCAACCGGGTGCGCAGCGCCCGCACCGCGGACGAGCAGGAGGACTCCGAGGCATCCGTCAGCGATCTCATCAGCCCGCTGGAGACCCTCGCCGTCCTGCTGGTCGCCTTCGTCATCGTCGTGGCCGCGGAGTCCTTCGGTGCGGCGGGCGAAGCCGTCGGCGCGGAGGCGAGCCGGGTCGACCAGCTCTACGAAGTGGCCGACTACGCCCCGGAACCGCAGCGGGAGCAGCTCCACGCCTCGGCGGTCTGCTACGCGCGCGCCATCCAGCACGCGGAGTGGCCCATGATGGCCGAGGGCGGCAACGCCTCCCCGCGCGCCTCGGTCTGGTCCAGCGACTTCCGCACGTCGTTCAAGGCACTCGCCCATCGGGCGGACCCGACCTTCGAACTCCTCGTCGCAGCCGACGACGAACGGTCCACGGCCCGGAACACCCGGCTCGGCGAGGCCACCCCCGCCATCCCTCCCGTCGTCTACTGGTTCATGGTCGTCTCGCTGGCCGCCACCGTCGGCGCCTTCGCCTTCGGGCTCCCGCGCCGACGCGGACCCTCGCACATGGTCCTGCTGTCCGTCCTCGCAGTGCTGTTCACCGGCTCCCTGCTGCTGATCCAGGACATGGACCGGCCCTTCGACGGTCAGATCCGGATCACGGACGCGGAGATGCGCAGCACCGCCGAGGACATCTCGGAGGACTTCGCCAAGGACCACCCGAGATCCACGCTCCCCTGCGACGAGACCGGCACCCGCGTCAACGGCGGTACGCGCACCGGCACCTAGCGCCTGGTCCCCTAGTCCACGATCGCCATCTCTCGTGGGGTGTTGTTGAAGCGGCGGCCTGAGCCGGTACCGTCCGGGCCGCCGTCCTCGGTCAAGGTCACGATGTCCTCGATGCGGACCCCGAAGCGGCCCGGCAGATAGACGCCCGGCTCGATGGAGAAGCACATGCCCGGCACGATCGGGCGCTCCTCTCCCTCGATCATGTACGGCGGTTCGTGGGTCGTGACGCCGATGCCGTGGCCGGTGCGGTGGATGAAGAACTCGCCGTACCCCGCGTCCGTGATCACCTTGCGGGCCGCCCGGTCGACGTCCTGGCAGGCGGCGCCGGGGCGTACCGCCTCGAAGCCGGCCTGCTGCGCCTCCCGCACCAGGTCGTGGACGCGCCGCTCCTCGTCGGTCGGTTCGCCGACATGGACGGTACGGGTGGTGTCGGAGCCGTACCCGTGCTTGAGGCCGCCGAAGTCGAGGACGACCATGTCCCCGCGCTCGATGACCCGCTCGCCCGCCTCGTGGTGCGGGTTGGCGCCGTTGGGGCCGGAGCCGACGACGGTGAAGTCGACCTGGGAGTGGCCGAACCGCATGAGCAGCGCGGCGAGGTCGGCGGCCACCTCGGTCTCCCTGCGGCCGGCGAAGGCGACCTTGAGGATCTCGCCGTACGCCTGGTCGGCTGCGGCGCCGGCCGCCGCGATCCGCTGCAGCTCGTGGGCGTCCTTGACGGCCCGCAGCATCGGCAGCGCCTCGGTCAGGGAGACGTAGGAGGTGCCGGGCAGCTGCTTCTGGAGGCCGAGCAGGTGCATGGCCCAGGAGTTGTCGCTGATGCCGAAGCGGCCGTCGATGTCGAGGAGGGGCGCGGTGGCGGCGTACGGGTCCTGGCCGTCGGTCCAGTCGCGCAGGGTGAACGCGGCGGCGCCGGGGGCCTTCTCGGCGTCCGGGGCCTCCAGGGTCGGCACGACGAGGACCGGGTCCTGGCCGGCGGTGAGGACGAGGACGGTGAGCCGTTCGGTGATCGCGGTCGGCTGGTAGCCGGTGAGGTGGACCAGGTCGGGGCCGGGCGCGACGAGGACCCCGGCGAGTCCGGCGTCGGCCGCGGACTCGGCGGCACGGGTCATCCGGGCCCGGTAGTCGTCGGCGGTGAAGGGCGCGGGGGCGGAGGACGGGGACGTGCGGGGCGCGGGCGTACCGGTTTCGGGCGTACTCGACATGGGGTCATCCTGCCCGGCGCGGGCAGGGGACGCGAGCGCTCAGCGGGGGTCGGTACCGGGCCCGGGGCCCTGGGCGATGAGGCGTTCGAGCAGCTCGTGGAAGTCCTCGCCGACGACGATCCGCAGCTCTCCACCGTCGGCGTCGCGGTCGCTGAGCTGCGTCAGCGTGCCGCCGCGCCACCAGAAGACGTACGGGCTGATGGCGCCGGGCGTGTCCTCGTAGCCGGAGGCGGCGAACGAGGCCATCGCGCCGAGCGCGGGGACGATCGTCGTGTCGCGGATCGGGTGGAAGGCCAGCTGGTGCCGGAACGGCAGGGCGACCAGGGCACCGTGCTCGCCGAGCGGCTGCCCGGTGACGCGCCGCACGACGGCGTCCAGGTCGAGGACGCGGCTCGCGGTGTAGAAGGAGTCGCCGAGGATCACCTCGAAGCACATGCCGTCGGCGTCCCGTACCGTCTCGTGGCCTTCGACGGGCAGCCCCCGCAGGTTGGCGAGCGCCCGGTCGCGCAGGTCGTCGAGGTCTCCGAGGGGTTCGAGCGCGTCGTCGGTGAGCATCATGACGCTCTCGGGGAGGTCGAGGGCGAGGATCTCGTACAGTCCGGGCGCCATGCTCCGGGCGTAGCCGAAGGTGTTGGGGTCGATGCCCTCGCCGCTGACGACGCGCGGGTAGAGCTGGGCGCGGATCTGCTCGGGCCGGAGGGTGTCGAGCGCGGAGGGGCCGTCCATGGTCCGCAGTACCAGGCCGACATGACGGCGGATCAGCGCGGGCCAGACGCGCGGGCCGCGCCGGTCGTTGTGGCAGACGGCGGCGAGGTTGCCGAGACCGAAGGCGCGGCCGTCGGCGTCGCGCACCAGGTCGGCGTAGACGGTGACTTCGAGGCCGAGTTCGGCGAACGCCTCGCGAACACGGCTGCGGAAGAGGGCGGCCTCGCGGACGGAGAAGTACGAGAACTCGGGGTCCCTGGGCGCGTCCTCACCGTCACGCCGTGGCCCTCGCCTGAACAGTCCCACGTCAGCCCGCCTTCCCACTCGCCGTGACACCAGCCTAGGGGGTGTCCGGCGGGTCGGGGTCGGACAGCCGTGGCCCCGGCTCCGACCCGCCGGGCGCCCCCTGGGGTGTCGCCGGTCACGCGGCGAGTCGGCGGGCCAACTCCGCCGCCGGGCCGTCGGGTTCGGTGCCGGTGTGGAGGAGTTCGACGCGGTGGACGAGGCGCGGGGCGATCAGCGGTACGGCGACGGCTCCCGTGACCGCGGCGGCGAGGGAGACGGGCAGCAGGGTCAGCCCGTGCCCGGCTGCGGCCAGGGCGCCGACGACCCGGCTGTCGGTGCCCTCGTGGCGCAGGGCGGTACGGAAGCCCTGGCCGGCCGGGCCGCCGTGCGCGGCGCGCAGCCGGTCGAGCGGGACACCGGCCTCGGGGGCGTCGAGCCAACGGGCGTCGACGAGGTCGGCGAGGCGCAGACCGGGGCGGGCGGCGAGCGGATGACCGACGGGCAGGACGACGGCGAGCGGTTCCTCGGTGACACGCGTGGCCGTGAGCGGGGCGACGTCGGGGAGCCGCAACGGGTCGCTGGGGGCGGCCGGTCCGTCGACCAGGCCGAGGTCGGCCGCTCCGGTCGCGACGGCCGCGGCCACCTCTTCGCGGGGCAGGATCCGCAGGGTCACGCCGGCGGCGGGCAGGGCGGCGAGGGTACGGGGGTGGACGGCGAGCGGGGAAGCGGCGAGGGTCAGCGTCTCGGGCGGCGCGGCGGCGAACCGGGCGAGGTCGGCGCGGGCGGCGTCGAGCCGAAGGAGCAGCGACCCGGCGTGTTCGAGCAGACGCTCGCCCGCCGGTGTGGGAACGACGGGTCGGCGGCCGAGGAGCGGAAGGCCGAGGTCGTTCTCCAGGGCGGCGATGTGCTGGGAGACGGCGGACTGGGTGTACCCGAGTGCGCGGGCGGCCTCGGAGAAGGAGGCGAGCCGGGCGACGGTGACGAACGTACGGAGGTGGTGCGGGTCCATGGGTCAGAAGTCCGGGACGTCCAGGCGGCTCAGGAAGCGTCCGCCGTCGTGATGGGCGTCCATGTGGGCGAGTTCGAACGAGATCGGATTCATGTGCGAGGCGCTCCCCCGGGACAGTGTGCGGTGGCGAGGCTACCTCGCACTCGACCTCGCCCCGCCCCCGCCTGGGCATAAGCGTTCGCGATCGGGAGTGCAGGAATCATCGTTGGACGTGAACCTGCCCCGCCGACCAGCATGGTCGGCATGACCCAGGCAACGACCCGCACTCCCCGGATCGCTCTCGTCGGCGACCGTTCCCCGCACGTGACGTCCCATGTCCGCATCCCCGCCCTGTTCGACGCCCTTGCCGAGCGCGACGGGCTCGTCCTCGACGCGTACTGGATCCCGACCCGCGACGCGGAGGCGCCGGGCGCGGTGAAGGGCTTCGACGGCGTGTGGGTGCTGCCGGGAAGCCCGTACGAGAGCGAGGCGGGCGCGCTCGCGGCGATCCGCACGGCCCGCGAGGACGGCATCCCCTTCCTCGGCACCTGCGGCGGCTTCCAGCACGCACTGCTCGAGTTCGCCCGCGACGTCTGCGGTCTGACCTCCGCAGCGCACGCCGAGAACGACCCGTCGGCGGCCGACGACGACCTGCTGATCACTCCGCTCGCCTGCTCCCTGGTGGGGCACGAAGGCGCGGTGCGGGTGACGCCGGGCTCGCTCGCGGAGTCGGTGCTCGGCGCCGAGCGGACGACGGAGCGGTACCACT
Source organism: Streptomyces sp. NPDC054975 (assembly GCF_053609105.1). Lineage (NCBI taxonomy): Bacteria > Bacillati > Actinomycetota > Actinomycetes > Kitasatosporales > Streptomycetaceae > Streptomyces > Streptomyces sp. NPDC054975. Next base: position 6,336 of record NZ_JBSGWV010000026.1, on the reverse strand, counting down.
GCGCCTACGCCGCCGACAGTCGCCACCTGGAGAGGCTCCGGGCGCACGGGCTGCGGTTCACGGGCGAGGACGAGGACGGCCAGGTCCGGATCGCGGAACTGCCGGGCCACCCCTTCTTCCTGGCCACGCTCTTCCAGCCGGAACTCGCCGGTGACGGCTCGCGCCCGCACCCCATCGTCCGTGCGCTGGCGCAGGCGGCGACGACGCACGCGGGCTGACCCCTGCCCGCCTCCCGCAGGCCTCGCTACGCCATGGGGACGACGAGGTGGGCCCGGTCGCGGCCGCGGGCGACGAGGCGGGCGTTGGCCTCGTCGGAGTCGCGGACCCAGCGCTCGGCATGGGCGCGCTCCTTGCCGAAGCGGACGTGGCGTTCGACGAGCCGGGGCACCCTGCGGTGGTCGTCGAGCTCCAGGAACCACGCCTCGTCGAGCAGCGGCAGGACGCCGGCCCACGGGGCCTCGTCGTGGAGCAGGTAGTTCCCTTCGGTGACGACGAGCGGGACGTCGGGGGCGACCGGTACCGCTCCGGCGATCGGCTCCTCAAGGGTCCGGTCGAAGGCGGGCGCGTAGACCGTGGTGCCCGGCTCGGGGGCGCGGAGGCGGGCGAGCAGGGCGGTGTAGCCGGCGGCGTCGAAGGTGTCGGGCGCCCCCTTGCGCTCCGCGCGACCGAGCCGCTCCAGCTCCGCCTGCGCCAGGTGGAAGCCGTCCATCGGCACGAGAACGGCGAGCCCGTCGAGCCGGGCGACGAGGCGGGCCGCGAGGGTGGACTTCCCGGCCCCGGGCGCCCCGGCGAGCCCGAGGATCCGCCGCCGACCGGGGACGGCGAGGAGCAGGGCGCGGTCGGTGAGCTCGGCGAGCAGGCGGGCGTCCATGCGGTGCATTGTCGCACCGCATGGCGCCCCTCCGGTCATACGTATAACCTCGGAGCATGTCTTTCATCGCTCTCGTCACTCTCGTCGTCCGCGACTACGACGAGGCCGTCGCTTTCTACACCGACGCCCTCGGCTTCGACCTCGTCGAGGACACCGACCGCGGCGACGGCACCCGCTGGGTCGTCGTCCGCCCGCCGGGCGGCCCCGCCGGCACGGCCCTGGTCCTGGGCCGCGCGAAGAACGCGGCGGAGGAGGAAGCCGTCGGCGCCCAGACGGGCGGCCGGGTCGGCTTCTTCCTCCACACCGACGACTTCAGCCGCGACCACACCCGGATGACCGCCGCGGGCGTCCGTTTCCTGGAGGAACCGCGCCACGAGCCGTACGGCACGGTGGCGGTCTTCGAGGACCTCTACGGCAACCGCTGGGACCTGCTGGAGCCGACGGGCTGAGGAGCGGTCAGCGCCTCCCCCGCCGCAGCCAGCCCTGGGCCTTGCCTATGTCGGTCACCGGCGCCAGCCCGCCGTCGCCCGACGGCCGGCTGTGCGGCTGCAGGTGCTTCAACCGCGCCCGCCACGGCCCGTCCGCCATCTCCATGTGCACGATGACCGGGCCCTCGGGGAGCGGAACCGTCTCCCGCCGCTTGCCGATCTCGTTGACCGCGTTGTCGTAGGAGGGCAGGGTCGTGGGATCGTCGTGTCCCGCCAGTTCGTAGACGTGGATGATGAGGTTCTCGTCGCCTCGGTAGTGGAGGGCGAGGTCGGCCGCTCCGCCCGTGTGGAGAAGGACGTCGGGGCCGCGGTTCTCCATCTCCTGCTCGGTCAGGCGCGCCGCGGCGGCCAGCGGCAGCACCTGGAACCGCCAGGGACCTTCGGCCCTCAGCTTCAGCCGCAGACGGCCGTTCTCGGGGACCATGGCGAGCATGCGGCCCCGGAAGTTCTCCTCGGTCGAGTTGACGAGGCTCGACCCCTCCTTGTTGAACCGGGTGAGGGGCCACAGACCGGTGTACCCGTCTCCCCTGATCTCGAGCTCGACGACGACCGGCCCGGGCGGGAGCCCGTCGACGGTGAGCACGTCGTTGTCCCGGCCGTCCTGTGTGTACGGCGGGAAGACCCCTCCGAACGTCCAGTCCGCCTCGCTCGGCTGCGGCGGCACCGGCTCCGCGGGAGGCTCCCCGCCGGGCACGGCGAACCCCGGCGCGGGCCCGGGCACGGGCGGAGGCACAGGCGCGGGCGGAGGCGCCTGGAAAGCCGGAGCCGGTGCCGGGACCGGAGCGTGAGGCGGAGCCTGGTACGGAGCAGGCGCGGGCGCCGGGGCCTGGAACGGGACGGGCCCAGGAGCCGGTGCCGGAGCGGGCGCCGGGGCCTGGAACGGAACCGGCCCAGGAGCCGGTGCCGGAGCGGGCGCCGGGTACGCGGTCGGCGCCGGGGGCGGCGCCTGGAAAGCCGGAGCCGGGCCATGGGCCGACCCCGGCCCAGGAACCGAAGCCGGGGCCGGGGCGGAGGCCCCGCCCGCAGTCGGCGGCTCGTCCGCCACGTCCACGCCGTAGTCCCTCGCCAGGCCGGCGAGGCCGTTAAGCCAGCCCTGGCCCACCGCGCGGACCTTCCAGCCCCCCGCCCGCCGGTACAGCTCGCCGAGCACCATCGCCGTCTCGCCGCCCGCGTCCGTCACGTCGTACCGCGCGACCGACGTGCCGTCCGGCGCGAACGCCTCCACGGACAGGCCGCGAGCGTCCCGCAGCGCGCCGTTCTCCGTCGACCCGACCACCAGGACGTGCGCGATCTGCGCCTCGATGTGCGTGAGGCTGGTCTCCAGCCACACCGTGCCCGTGCCGTGCTCCTCCCCCGACAGGCGCACCGCGCCCGAGGGATGGACCGGCGCTCCGTGGAACACGATGTCCGCGTCCCCCCGGACCCGGCCCGCCTCGGTCAGAAGCAGAACCGCGACATCAACCCCGCCCCGCACCGCGATCCGCAGCGGCACCGTCGGTACGAAGGCGTTGTCTCCCTTGATCATTTCCCCTCCCCAAAATGGATCACTCCTGGATCTTGCGGCCATCGAGGCCCCCTCGACAAGGCCTGTGGAAAACCCCTCGGGCACCATCGACGCGGTGTGCCAGGATGCCCAAGCCATGGCTTTCATACGACACTTCCGATCCGCCGCGCCGACCACCGCCGTCTCCGCCGGATTCCTCGCCGTCCTCATCGGCGTCACCAGCTCCGTGGCCGTGGTCTTCACGGCCGCCAAGGCCGCGGGGGCCACCTCCGCCGAACTCACCTCGTGGGTCTTCGCCCTGGGCATCGGGATGGGCGTCACCTGCATCGGCCTGTCGCTGCGCCACCGCGCGCCGGTCGTCACCGCCTGGTCGACGCCCGGCGCCGCCCTGCTCGCCACCGGCCTGCAGGGCGTGACGATGGCGCAGGCGGTCGGTGCGTTCCTGCTGTCCGCCGTGCTCATCGTGATCAGCGGGGTCACCGGCTGGTTCGAGCGGATCATGAACCGGATCCCCGTCCCGCTCGCCTCGGCGCTGCTCGCCGGTGTCCTGCTCCAGTTCGGCACCGAGTTGTTCACGCAGATGGAGCGGAACGGCGTCATCGCCGTTCCCATGTTCCTGGCGTATCTGGTCGGCCGGCGCTGGTTCCCCCGGTACGCGGTCGTCGCGGCGCTCGCCGTCGGGGTCGCGGCGACGGCGTGGCAGGGCTCCTGGAAGCTGGACGGCTTCGAGCTCACGCTCGCCGAACCGTCCTTCGTACGCCCGGAGTTCGACTGGCAGGTGCTCGTCGGCGTCGGGCTGCCGCTCTTCGCCGTGACCATGGCCTCGCAGAACCTCCCCGGGGTGGCCGTGCTCCGCAACGCCGGTTACTCCACGCCGATCTCCCCGCTGCTGACCTGGACCGGAACGGTCAACGCCGTCCTCGCGCCCTTCGGTTGCTTCGGCCTGAACCTGGCCGCCATCACGGCGGCGATCTGCAGCGGCGAGGCCGCGCACCCGGACCCCAGGAAGCGATACGTGGCCGGCGTCTGGGCGGGCGTCTTCTACCTGCTGGTCGGCCTGTTCGGCGGAACGGTCGGCTGGCTGCTGACCGCGATGCCGCCGGCCCTGGTCCTGGGCATCGCGGGTATCGGGCTGCTCGGCACGATCGGCGGCTCCCTCACCTCGGCCCTCCGGGACGACCGCCTGCGCGAGCCGGCCGTGGTCACGCTGCTCGCGACCGCGTCCGGCTTCACGCTCTTCGGCATCGGCTCGACGTTCTGGGGTCTCCTCGCCGGCGTCCTGACGCTCGCCGTGGGCGACCTCGCCCGGCGCAAGGGCCGCTCCGCCGAGGAGCCTCGGAGCGCCGCCCCGAAGTCCGAGGCGGCGCAGGACTCGCTGAACCGCTGAGCCCTGTTCCGTCTACGACTCCGTCGCCGACGGCTCCGAGTCCGGCGTCAGCCGCAGCGAGATGCTGTTGATGCAGTACCGCTGGTCCGTGGGGGTCGGGTAGCCCTCGCCCTCGAAGACGTGGCCCAGGTGCGAGCCGCAGCGGGCGCAGCGGACCTCGGTGCGCACCATCCCGTGCGAGCGGTCCTCGATCAGCTCGACCGCCTCGCTCTCCTTCGGGTCGTAGAAGGACGGCCAGCCGCAGTGCGACTCGAACTTCTCCGTCGACGTGAACAGCTCGGCGCCGCACGCCCGGCAGGAGTAGACGCCCTTCGTCTTCGTGTCCGTGTACTCACCCCGGAACGCGGGCTCGGTGCCCGCCTGGCGCAGGACCTGGTACTCCTGCGGGGTCAGCTCGGCACGCCACTGCTCGTCCGGCTTCTCGACCTCGTACGCCGCCATCACACGCTCCTCAGTTCGACAGGCGGGCGAGGATCTCCGGACCGAGCTCCGTGACGTCGCCCGCGCCCATCGTCAGAACGAGATCACCGGCCTTGGCCATTCCCGCGAGGACGTCCGGGACCGTGCCCTTGTCGTGCACGGCCGTCACGTCCGCGCCCGCCGCGCGGGCCGCCGTGATGATCAGCTCGCTGGTGATGCCGGGGATCGGGTCCTCGCGGGCCGGGTAGATGTCCAGGACCACGGAGGCGTCGGCGAGGGCCAGGGCGTCGCCCATCTCCTTGCCGAGCTCCTGGGTGCGGGAGAAGAGGTGCGGCTGGAAGACGACCAGGAGGCGCGCGTCCCCGGCGGCACCGCGCATGGCCTCCAGGTCGGCGGTCATCTCGGTGGGGTGGTGCGCGTACGAGTCGATGACCTGCACGCCGGCCGCCTCGCCCTTGAGCTGCAGGCGGCGGCCGACACCGGTGTACGCGGTGAGGGCCTGGGCCAGCTCCGCCGGGTCGATGCCCACGCGCGAGCCGGCGGCGAGGGCCGCGGCGGCGTTGTGGGCGTAGTGGCGGCCGGGGACGGAGACGGTGAAGGTGTGCTCGGCGCCGTCCATGACCACGGTGACCTCGCTGGTCATGCCGTTCGGGACGATCGAGCGGATCCACACGTCGGAGCCCTCGGTCTCGCCGACCGTGACCACGTGCGGGCCGCCGTTGCCGGAGACGCGCCGGGCCAGTTCGAGGGCGCCGGGGTGCTCGCCGACGACCAGGGTGCCGCCGGGGCGGATCTTGGCGGTGAAGGCCTCGAAGGACTCGTAGATCTCGTCCATGGAGGCGTAGTTCGCGTGGTGGTCCAGCTCGACGTTGAGGACGATCGCGACCTCGGGGTCGTACTTCTGGAAGCTGCGGTCGCTTTCGTCCGCCTCGGCGACGAAGACCTCCCCGGCGCCGTGGCGGGCGTTCGTGCCCGGCCCCGCGAGGTCGCCGCCGATGGCGTACGAGGGGTCGAGACCGAGCTCGGTGAGCGCGACGGCCAGCATGGACGTGGTCGTGGTCTTGCCGTGCGTACCGGCGACGGCGATGGCGCGCAGGCCGTCCATGAGGGAGGCGAGCGCGTCGGAGCGGTGGACGACCGGGATGCCCAGCTCGGCGGCGCGGGCCAGCTCGGGGTTGTCGGCGCGGATGGCGCTGGAGACGACGACGGCAGAGGCGTCGTCGGCGAGGTGGGCGGCGGCGTGCCCGATGTGCACCGTGACCCCGAGCGCGCGCAGCGCCTCGGCGGTCGCGGACTCCTTCGCGTCGCTGCCGGCGACCTTCGCTCCGCGCTGGGCGAGGATCTTCGCGATGCCCGACATTCCGGCACCGCCGATGCCGATGAAGTGCGGCCGTTCCATGGCGGCAGGGATGGCGGGTGCCATGAGTGTTCTCCCCGGGGGACGACGTACAGGAGGTCCCCAGCCTAGTGGCTCCCTGTGACAGCCCTGGGCCGACGGCCCCGGGGCGCGGGCCTCCCCGACCTCGGCGCGGGCCTCACCGACCCGCCGCTTCCCGTGCGTGTCCGCGCCGCCCGTCCGGGGGCGGCGCGGACACGGCGGTCGCCGTCTGGCCTAGGGCCTCTCGTTTGGATCATGCCGGGCTCGCGGGCCCTGGCACCGCGCCTC
>NZ_JBSGWV010000025.1:0-94888 GCF_053609105.1 Streptomyces sp. NPDC054975 | reverse complement strand
GGCCCGACCGGTGCACACCGGTCGGGCCCTCGTCCGTCGTCGTTCCGACCTCAGTGGTCGGAGTAGCTCACGTCTCCCACGGTCCAGGCGCTGACGTCCGCGAGCGCTACGCGGTACATCCCGCCCGTCTCCGGGATCCCCACCGTGCCCTGGATGATCCGGGCGACGTGGAAGTGCAGATGCGTCGGGGGGCCGTCCTGGGTGGCCGGTTTGCTGAAGACGTCGGCGAACTCGCCCAGGCGGGTCGAGTCCGTCAGGACCTCCGTGACGCGCTGGCGCCACACCGCTTCGGGAGCCAACCGCCCCGTGATGACGGCCCCACCGGTGACCACGGTCAGGGACATCTGATTGCTCTGCCCGGACTCGACCTTGGCGGCGATGTCAACGAGCAACTCGTCAGGCTTCGACATGAGAGCCGATTCTATTCGCCGGGCCGTCCGGCCGTCATGAGCCCTCGCTCCCGGCTGCACGTGAGCCGACGGGTGAGATTATCTGGCCGATGAACACACCAAAATCTATCGTGGCCGGAGTAGACATCGGGATGCGGCGTGGGTATGGTTTCTGTCGTAGTCGAGATCGAGGAAGCCCGGCAGAGGATGAACTGCCGGGCAGCATCACCTGCAGGACGGTGCGGTGGTGGAGTACCGAAGCCATGGTTGACGCAGAACGGCGACGGGACTGACGACCGGACCGGGTGGCCCGTAGTGTTGAGGGGCCGCCGTGAGCAGTACCCGCAGTACGAAGTACCAGCAGTACCCGTAGTTCGCAGTACCAGCAGTACCGAGCAGTACCCGTAGTTCGCAGTACCAGCAGTACCAGCAGTACCGAGCAGTACCCGTAGTTCGCAGTACCGCAGTTGCACGTCAGTTGTTCAGAGGAAGAACGGAGGAGTACAGCGCCATCAGGATCGCCCGGGCAGAAGCCTTGAGCCCGGGTACCGCAGGACATCGATAGGTAGGTGGTCTCCGGTCACGCATCCGCGATCCCCGCGTCCCCAGCCCCCTCGCGGGCGGCGACGCGGACACAGTAAGTCGGCGCAGCACTGAGGCCGACAGATGGTGCAGTTCCTTCGGGGCCCTGGTGCCGTACGGCATCAGGGCCCCTCGACGCGTTCCACAGAGAGGTGAGAATGACAGCAGGCGATCCGATCGACCGTCTCGACGACGACGACTACCCCGCCTACACGATGGGGCGGGCAGCCGAGATGCTCGGCACCACCGCCGGATTCCTCCGCGCCATCGGCGAGGCCCGGCTGATCACCCCGCTCCGCTCCGAGGGCGGCCACCGGCGCTACTCCCGCTACCAGCTGCGTATCGCGGCCCGCGCCCGGGAACTCGTCGACCAGGGCACCCCCATCGAGGCCGCCTGTCGCATCATCATCCTCGAGGACCAGCTCGAGGAGGCCCAGCGCATCAACGCCGAGTACCGCCGCGCGGCGGCCGAACCGCAGCCGCCGGCCACCGACTGAGGCGTCACAGGGAGACTTCGTAGGCCCGGGCGAGAGCCTCGACCGTGGAAGCCATGGCCTGGCGCAGCTCGGCCGGTGCGACGACCTGGACGTCCGCACCGAGCCTCAGCAGCTCGCCGCAGGCGTGCTCGGTGCCTTCGACGGGGATGACCGCCTCGACCCATCCGTCCTCACCGACGCCGGTCGCGGTGGACTCGACCGCCCTCACGACCTCCGGTGGAGCGTTGTCGGGCAGGCGTCGGCGCCCCCGGGGAGACAGCCGGATGGTGGCCGTGCCGGTGTGGCGGCGCGCCTGGAAGTCGTCGAGGTACGAGGCCCAGTACGCGCCCAGGTCGAAGTCGGCCGGCCGGTCGAACCTCTCGTCGCCCAGCACCGCTTCGAGGACCTGGGTGACGCGGTAGGTCGCCGTCCCCTTCTCCGTGGCGGCCACGACGTACCAGGTACCCGACTTGAGCACCAGGCCGTACGGGTGGAGTCGGCGGCTCACCTCCTGCGGGGCGCGCCAGCGCCGGTAGCGCACGTCCACCGCGCGTCGGCCGAGCACCGCGTCGACGAACAAGGGGAGATACGGCGGCCGTTCGGGCTCCCGGTACCAGCCAGGGGCGTCCAGGTGGAACACCTCCGCGACCCCGGCGGCCTCCTCGCGCAGCCCTGTCGGCAGTGCGGCCAGCAGCTTGAGCCGGGCCGCCGTCACCTCGGCCGCGAGCCCCAGATCGGCGGCGGGCCCGGGAAGTCCGGCGAAGAACAGCGCCCGCGCCTCGCCCTCACTCATCCCCGTCAGGCGCGTGCGGTAGCCGTCGAGCAGCTGGTAGCCGCCTTCGCGGCCCGGCTCCGCGTAGACCGGGACCCCTGCGGACTGCAGGCGCGCCAGATCGCGGTAGGCGGTGCGCACGGACACGTCCAGCTCGTCGGCGATCCTCCGCGCGGAGATGCGGCCACGCGACTGCAGCAGCAGAAGCACCGACAGAAGTCGACTGGCAGACATGCGCGCATTCTCCCCGGAAACCCTGACAGCTCCTGGCACACCGCCCGCCTACCGTCGATCCACCTCCCCCGGCGGCGAGCGAACAGGCCGGGATGCCCGCATGGACAGCACCGAAGAGGAGTCCCGCTGTGTCAGCCACCGAACTCGTCGGCCCACCCGCCGTGATCGAGCTTCGCCAGTACACGCTGCGCCCCGGTCGGCGCGACGAGCTCATCGAGCTGTTCGACCGGGAGTTCGTCGAATCCCAGGAAGAGGTGGGGATGCGTCTGCTCGGGCAGTTCCGGGACCTCGACGATCCGGACCGGTTCGTCTGGTTGCGCGGATTCCGGGACATGGCGGCGCGGCACCGGGCGCTCACGGACTTCTACGGCGGAGCCGTCTGGGCCGAGCACGGCCCCCAGGCGAACGACACCATGATCGACTCCGACGACGTCCTCCTCCTGCGCCCTGCGTCGGCCGGGGGCGGCTTCCCTGTACCGGCCGGGGGCGGCTTCCCTGCGTCGGCCGGGGGCGGCTTCACCGTGCCGGCCGGGGGCGGCTTCGCCGGCTCCCTCGCGGGGCGGCGGCCTCCGGTCGGCGCTCCGGCGCCGGAGCGGTTCGTCGCCGCCACCGTGTGGTCCTTCCCCTCCGGGCGGCAGGACGGCATCACGCTGATCCGGGACGCTCTCCTCCCCCTGCTCCAGGAGACCGGGCCCGCGCCGCTCGCCTTCCTGACGACCGAACACGCCCACAACACCTTCGCCGGGCTGCCGGTCCGCACCGGCGAGAACGTCGCCGCGATCTTCACCGCGTACCCCGACGAGAGTGCGCACCGCCGGCACCTCGCCGCCCTGCGGGCCCAGTCCCTCCTCCGGGACGAGATCCTGCCGGGGGTCGAGCGGGAACAGACGACGGCACCCCAGGTACTCCGGCTCAGGCCCACCGGTCGCTCGCTGACCTGACCGCTCGTCAGGAGTTACGCGGGGTCACCAGGCCCGATTCGTAGGCGAGGACCACGAGCTGGGCGCGGTCGCGGGCGTGGAGCTTCGTCATGGCGCGGTTGACGTGCGTCTTCGCGGTCGACGGGCTGATCACCATGCGGTCCGCGATCTCGTCGTTCGACAGGCCGTGCGCGACGAGGAGAACGGCCTCCCGTTCGCGGGCGGTCAGCTCGCGCAGCTCCGGCCTGGTGGTGCTCGGGAGCGGCTGGGTGACGTACCGGTTGATCAGCTTGCGCGTGATCGAGGGTGCGAGCAGGGCGTCGCCGCGCGCGGCCACGCGTACGGCGTGCAGGAAGTCCTCCGGGACGATGTCCTTGACGAGGAATCCGGCGGCGCCGGCCCGCAGGGCGTTGAAGACGTACTCGTCCAGGCCGTAGTTGGTGAGGATGACGACGTGGACCTCGCTCAGCGCCGGGTCCGCCGCGATGCGTCGGGTGGTCTCGATGCCGTCCATGACGGGCATCTGGATGTCGACGAGCGCGATGTCGGGGCGGTGTTCCCTGGCGAGCGCCAGGCCTTCGCTGCCGTTGGCGGCCTCGGCCACGACCTCGATGTCGTCCTCGAGGTCGAGGAGCGCGCGGAAACCGCTGCGGATGAGCGGCTGGTCGTCGACCAGCAGGACACGGATCATGAGGCTCGTTCCACGGGAAGTTCGGCCTGGACGGTGAAGCCGCCCTCGCCGCGCGGTGCCGCCAGGAGCCGGCCTCCGAGGGCGGTGACGCGTTCGCGCATCCCGAGCAGGCCGATGCCGGGCGCCGGAGTGGTGTCCGGGGTGGCCTTGCCGTCGTCGTCGACCCGGAGGGCGACAGCGTCCGGCCGGTAGTCGATACGGACCGATGCCGTGGTGGCGTCCGCGTGACGGGCGATGTTGGTGAGCGACTCCTGGACGATCCGGTACACGGTCCTGCCCACCGCGGCCGGTACGTCGTGCCGTCGGCCCTCGATCGTCAGGGTCGCCTCCAGGCCGGCCCTGCCGGCCCTCTCCACCAGTTCGGGGATGTGATCGAGCCCGTGCGGCGGGGTGGTGTCGTCGTCCCGCAGCGCCTCCAGCGTCGCGCGCAGCTCCCGGGACGCCTCACGGCCGGCCTCCCGGATCGCCAGCAGGGCCTCCGGCACCGGTTCGCCGCGCTTACGGGCCACATGGACGGCGACCTCGGACTGCACCTTGACGACCGAGATCTGGTGGGTGAGCGAATCGTGCAACTCCCGAGCGATGTGCAGCCGTTCCTCACCGGCGCGGCGCCGCGCGGTCTCCTCCCGGGTGCGCTCGGCCTCGTCGGCCCGCCGCTCGGCCTGCCGCAGAGCCTCACCGGCGGCGCCGGCGGCGACGAGCCAGGCGATTTCGAGGGCGCCCCGGGCGTGTGCGAACGCCTCGCCCGTGTCGTGCAGGCCCGAGGCCAGGGCCGCCAGGGGGAGAGCGGCCAGCACGGCCACGCTCGCCGTCACCGTGACGAGGCGGTGCCCCGCTCGCATCGCCGCGTACACCGCGCACAGGAACGCGACGGCCGCCACGTCGAACCCCGCCGCCTGATACCCCACCGCGCACAGCCCGGTGACGGCGAGGACGGCGACCGGAGCCCGCCGTCCGGCGGCCAGTGACAGCCCGCCGACTGCCAGCAACCCGTAGCCGAGCAGGTCGAGTCCCGTGGTGGAGTGCTGCCCGGAGACTCCGGTGAACAGCAGCGCCGCCGCCACCCCGACGGCTACCAGCCAGTCCCTGACGACGACTCGAACACCGAAGCGTCCCTTGGTCATACGCGCACTCTAAGGGCTGTCCCCCAGGCTCGAATCCGGATCTGCGGTGGGCTACCGCGTGCGCGGTAGCTGGCCGGCTTCTGCCGCGTCCGCGGTAGAGGAAGTGTCCGCGTGTGCGGGACGACCGGCCATGGGTCCGGCCGAGATGCTCGGACCAGGTCCACTCGTGCGAAGAGCTCATGGAAAGAGCTCATGGAAAGAGCCCGTGGGAGACCTCGTGGGAAGAGAAGGAGCCCCTGATGTCCGTTCGTCGCAGTCTCGCCGCCGTCTTCGCCGCGCTTGTCGCAGGTTTCTGGCCTGCCGCGCCGGCGGCGGCGCACGTCTCCGTCCAGCCGGTCGCCGCCCAGGTCACCGACTTCAGTCTCGGACGGCTCGGCGCCACCACCGGTGGGCTGCTGGGTCTCGCCGCCGTGGTCATCGCCGTACTCGCGCTGGCCCGGCCCGCCGGTCGCCTCGGCACCGCCAACGGGGCGCTCGGCGCCACGGCGGCCATGGTCGCGGGGCTGGTCGGCGTGGCTCTCGGCGCCCTGGTCGCGGCGACCGCCGACGGTGGGCTCGGTACCGGAAACGGGCTGGGCGGCGCCTACGTGGCCCTGCTCCTCGGACTGACCGGCGCCGCCCTGGGCAGGCGGGCCCTGGTCCGCTCCCGCCAGACCCGTTGACCACGGGAATCCCCACAGGAGCCTCACACGGGCTACGCACAGTCTTTCGACAGTTTCGTTAGCGTGACTGGCCGCTCGATCCCTTTGCGAACGTGACCGGACCGCCATCCCGGCGGGTCGACGGCATGTCAACTCAGGAAGACCGGGAAATGGACTACTGCTCCTCGTGTCGGCGGCATCTCAACGGCGCCTTGGTGTGCCCCGGATGCGGCGCCTACGCCCCGGACATCGCTCCGGCCGTGGTCGGCGGCCGGATCGCCGCGGCCTCGGCCACGACATCAGCATCGGCATCGGCATCGGTTTCAGTCACAGCCACGGCATCGGCGACGGTCACGGCCATGGCGTCAGCAACGGCCGAGGGCGAGGACCTCGTTGACGTGCCGACCGTGCCGGAAGGGCGGGCGGCCCGGCGCCGCCAGCGTGAACGGTGGCGGAAGAACCAGCGCCGGGCAGTGGTCGCGACCGCCTTCGCGCTCGTGGGTGGCGGTCTGACCGTCAGCGCGATGGACCGGCAGTCCGGCGACCAGGCACAGGCGGCCACGGCACCGCAGAACCCGGGCCTGGACGCCGTCGAGGACCATGAGGAACCGGCGGAACAGGGCAGCCGTACCCCGTCCGTACCGCCCGAGACGCACCGCTCCTCGACCACGCCGCCCGAGCCTCCGCGCCAAGCGGCCGCCTCCCTCCCCACCGCGCCGCCGCACGCCCAGCCGGCCGCGCCCGCCCCGCCGCGTACGGCGGCGCCGGCGGCCGCCCCGAAGCCGGAGAGGATCGCCCCGGACACCGCGCCGGCGCCTGCGGCACCCACGCCGACCACCCAGCCGTTCGTGCCCCCGGCCCCGGACCGCGCCACCAGCACGGGAACGGAGACGGGGACGGACACCGGGACGTCCAGGCCGAGCCCCGCGCCCGCCTCGACCTCGCCGACGGAGGTCTGTCTGCTCGTGGTGTGCGTCGGCCTCGGCTGACCACGGACGCTCAGGGGCCCCCAGCGGGAGCCGACGGGGGGAACGCCCCCTGAATACCTGCGGGCCATACGGGTTGACCTTGCGGCGCAGGCGGCCGGGGCGGCTAAGACGCGCGCGGGGTGCGAACGATGCAGGGGGAGCCGCTTCCCTCGAACATCAGGAGTTCCCTTCATGCGCATGCTCGCGCGCCTGGCGACCGCCGCCCTGCTCTCGGTCTCCCCCGTCCTGGCCGCCACCGCGTCCGCGGCCGCCCCCGAGCCGACCGCCCTCGCTCCGCTGCACACCTCGGCGAACGCGATCCCCGGCACCTTCATCGTGACCCTGGACAAGGGCGTGGACGCAACCAGGACGACGGCGAAACTGGGCCTGAAACCGACCTTCCTCTACGGCAAGGCGATCAACGGGTTCGCGACGCCGCTGACCCCGCTCCAGCTGGAACTCGTCCGGGCCACCCCGGGTGTGAAGGCCGTCGAGCAGGACGCGGCCGTGTCCGCGATCCCGGCCCTGCCCGCGGCGACCCGAGGGCCCTCGGCGTCCTGGGGCCTGGACCGCATCGACCAGAGGTTCCTCCCGCTGGACGACACCTTCACCACCAGGGGCGACGGCGCGGGTGTGACCGCGTACGTCATCGACACCGGAATCGACTACGGCCACGAGGAGTTCGGCGGCCGCGCCAGGGCCGGCTTCGACGCGGTGGGCGACGGGCGGGGCGGAGCGGACTGCAACGGCCACGGCACGCATGTCGCCGGTACGGTCGCGGGCAGGACCTACGGCGTGGCCCCCAGGGCGAACCTGGTGAGCGTCCGCGTCCTCGACTGCGAGGGCAGGGGCAGCTACTCCGGGATGATCGCCGGCTTCGACTGGGTCGCGCGGAACGCCCAGCAGCCGGCCGTCCTCAACGGCTCCCTCGGCGGCCCGGCGTCGGCCGCGCTCAACGACGCCGCCGACGCGGTCTCCGACGCCGGGGTCCTGCCGGTCATCGCGGCCGGCAACGAGGCGCAGGACGCCTGCGACGTCTCACCGGCCTCCGCCGCGCGCGTCGTCACCGTCGCGGCGACCGACCGCCACGACCGGGAGACGTCGTTCTCCAACTGGGGCCCGTGCATCTCCCTCCACGCGCCGGGGCAGGCCATCACCTCGGCCCGGCTCGGTGGCGGCACCGCCGACCTGGACGGCACCTCCATGGCCGCCCCGCACGTCGCCGGCACCGCCGCGCTCTACAAGCAGGCCCGCCCGACCGCCACCCCGGTCGAGGTCGCGCTGTGGCTCGACAGCATGTCCACCAAGGGGGTCCTGAGGAACGTCGGCGAGGGCAGCCCCAACAGGCTGCTGTTCACCGCCGGTTCGTGAGCGGCCGGTAGGGCCGTGGGCGGGTGGCCCGGGTGAGCAGCCGCAGCCGCCCGCCCCGCCCGCCTGTTCGAAAATTCCGTACAACCAAGCGAACACCTCAGGAGTCTCATCGGACACAGCGTTTCCGTGTCCGCTCTTCCAGTAGGGGTTCCTCTTGCAGTTCCGATCCAGGGGCAGGCGTCTCGCCACGGCCATTCTCGTCGTCTCGGCTCTCGGTGCCGGCACGCTGGCCACCGCCCCGGTCGCCCTCGCCGCCGCCCCGGGCTTCGTCGCAGGCCCGGCCTCGGGTCTGGCCTCGGACGACCAGCCCGGCGCCCTTCCCGTCTACCCGTCGGACGGCCAGCTCACGGGCGCGGGCGCCGGTGGCTTCCTCACCTTCTCCTTCGCCCAGGACGGCTCCCGCAAGCTGCTCTGGACGCCGTACGGGGGCGGGACGCCGACCCAGCTCACGCACCCCGAGGGCGGCGGCTGGGCGACGGCGGGCGGCGACGTGGTCGTCCTCGGCGACGCGAGCTGGACCGCCGAGATGCAGTCCCTCACCCTGCGGAACATGGCCGACCCGTCCGCCCCGGGCGTGAGCATCGACCTCCGCCCGCTCAACGCGTACTACGTCGCCGTGCTGAGCCCCACGAGCGTGCTCGCGCAGGTGCGCAAGGAGGACGGCACGGCGGAACTGCGCGTCGTGAGCGCGGACGGCGCCACGACGAGCAGCCGCCCGATCACGGGGCTGCCCGCGGACGCCACCGACTTCAGCGGCTCGGTGGTCAAGGACGGCGTCGTCCTCGTCGGTTACGAGACGGGTCCGGCGGACGCGCGGACCGGCGGACGCGCCCTGGTCGACCTGGCGGCCGGGACGGCGACCGAGACGTACGCCTCCCTGGATTCCGGCTACGGCTTCACCAGCCTGATGTTCTCCCCCTCGCACGTGGCGTGGGTCGACTACAAGTCCGGCACCGGGCTGTTCATCACCTCCGTCGACCGCAAGACGGGCGCGGAGAAGCAGACCGTCCTCGGTGCCCGCGACGGCGAGTGGTACTACGAGCTCGTGGGCGACTGGCTGGTGTACGGCAACCCGCAGACGCCCGTCCGGGCCGTCTCCCTGACCAGCGGTGAGACCCGCGAACTCGCCGACCGCGCGTCCGGCTCCGCGGCCTCCGGCGACGGCACCGCCGTGGTGAGCGGCGCGCGGGCCGCCGACGGCGAGGGGCTGTTCCGGATCGCGGTCGGGGCCGACGGCGCCCCGACGGTCACCAAGGTGGCGACGGTGGGCCAGCCGCCGGCCCCGGGTGTGAAGATCGAGCAGGTCCACATCCCCGACGTGGCCCAGCTCGACCAGACCGGCGGCAAGGTGACGCTGGGCTGGACGCTGTCCCGTACCGACGTCCGCCTGGACGTCACGCTCACGCACACCGCCACGGGCAAGGAGTTCCGTACGCGCGTGGACGCCCCGGCCACGGGCTCCCTCTTCAGCTACACCTGGGACGGCACGATCGCCGGGGTGGACGCGCCGAACGGCACGTACGCGATCGAGGCCGAGGCGACGCCGCTCGACGGCGTCGGCGAGCCCGCCCACCAGGGCTGGCAGATGACCGTCGCCCGGGCGTACAACCCGCACGACTACAGCGACAACGGCTCCACCGACGTCCTCGCCCGGGACGCGGCCGGCGGGCTGTGGCGCGACGACCTGCGGGACCAGCCGGTGAACGGCCAGGTCACGCCCGCCCAGCGCACCTCGCTCGGCGGAGGCTGGCAGACGTACAAGCACATCGAGGCCGTCGGCGACCTCGCGGGCAGCCAGGCCGGTGACCTGGTCGCCCTCGACGGCGCCGGGGTGCTCTGGCACTACCTCGGCAAGGGTGACGGCGGCTTCGCGCCCCGCGCCCGCGTCGGCGGCGGCTGGGAGATCTACAACAAGCTCACCGGTGGCTCGGACCTCAACGGCGACGGCCGCAGCGACCTCCTCGCCACGGACGCCGCCGGCGTGCTGTGGTTCTACAAGGGCACCGGCTCCGCCACCGCCCCCTTCGCCGCCCGCACGCGCGTCGGCGGCGGCTGGGAGATCTACAACCACGTCACCGCCATGGGGAACATCGCCGGTACGGCCGCCGGAGACCTGATCGCCCGTGACAAGGACGGCGTCCTCTGGCTGTACCAGGGCAACGGCTCCGGCAACTTCTCCGCCCGCGTGCGGGTCGGCGGCGGCTGGGGTGCCTTCAGCCAGCTCGTCGGCGCCGGTGACCTCGACAACGACGGGCGCCCGGACCTGATCGCGTACGGGACGGGCGGCACGTACGTCTACCGCTCGACGGGCTCCGTCACCGCGCCCTTCAGCCGTCAGTCGACGTCGCTGTACGCGGGCGAGGGCGCGAAGTTCAACAGCGTCGCGTAGCGAGCAGGAACACCCCACGCCGTCGTCGGCGGCGGACGAAGGCCCTGGTCACAGACCGGGGCCTTCGTCGTCCGGCGTGGGCCGACTGGCCGGGCGGACTCACGCCTTCCGGTGAGCCCGGCTGCCGGAAGGCCCAACGGCGACCGCCTCCCATGGTGGGCCCGGTTCCGGAATCACACACTCCGAATCATGAGAACCCCCACGAGTGTCCGGCCCCGGGCGCGCGCCAGAACGCGCGCCAACGCCGCCGGACTCGCCTACGCCGCCGTCCTCGCGGCCGTTCCCGCCCTGGTCCTCGGTCCCGGCGCCACCCCTGCGCCGGCCGCCCCCGCACAGGCCGCCCCGCTCCCCGGCGGCCTCGGGCCCTGCGTGCCCGGCACCTGTCCCCCGGGCCCCTTCCCCGAGATCGGCAGCGGGACCATCCGGTTCCGGGACAAGGCGATCAACGTCTTCGTCGGCGAGGACTTCCGCGTCCGCGGCTCCGCCGCCGAGGCCGAAGGACGGGTCGTCGTCCTGGACGACTTCGACATGGACAAGAACCCGCAGGCGGGCGGGGTCTACAACATCGGCGAGGCCGGCGTCGGCTCCCGCGTCCCGCCGCCCGTCGGGGAGGACTGGCTGACCACCGGCGGCGACATCACCGTGGCCGCGAATCAGCAGGTGCTGGCCGAGGGCGGAGTCGTACGCCACGCCGGTACGGTCACCGGCACCGTGAAGGCCACCCTCGTCAAGGACACCGACGCCGTCGGCCCGTACACCGCGCTGCGCGACCGGCTCACCACCGCGAGCCGCTGCTACGCCCGCGTCGACGGCGCCCCGCGGACGCCCACCGGCACCGCCGTCAACCAGGGCGACCGGACGCTCTTCACCGGCGACGGCAGCTCCGCGCTCCAGGTCTTCAACGTCGACTTCGACCTGGCAGGGCCCAGCGGCGGGCAGCAGGGTGTCGTCTTCGCCGGCATTCCGGCGAACGCCACGATCCTCGTCAACATCCTGGGTACCCACCGCACCATCAACACCTACAGCGGCGGCATCCAGGACGCGACCGACCCGCTCAACGCCCACCGCGAGCGGCTGCTGTGGAACATCCCGGACGCCACCACGGTGAACCTCGTCGGAACCGGCCAGTTCCAGGGAAGCTTCCTCATCGGCGAGCAGTCCTCGGCGACCACGGTCTCGCTGCCGGGCATCAACGGCCGCTTCTTCACCACCGGTTCGCTCACCCACACCAGCGCCGCCCTGGGAGGCGGCGGCCAGGAGTTCCACGCGTACCCCTTCACCGGCGACCTGCCCGCCTGCGCGGCGCCGCAGCCCGTCACCGGTGAGGTGCGCGTGCGCAAGACGGACTCCGCGAACGGCAACGCGCTGGCCGGCGCGTGGTTCCAGCTGTGGAGGGAGACCAACGGCACCGCCGGGCTCCAGGCGAGCGGCGGCGACCCCGACACGCAGGTGGGGGCGTTGTGCACGACCGGCGCCGACGGCATGTGCGCACGGACCGTGGAGACCGGGACGTACTACTGGGAGGAGACCCGCGCCCCCGCCGGCTACGGCCTGCCCGACCCGAACGTCTTCGGGCCCCTCGTCCTGACCGAGGCGAACGCCGCTCAGGGCGTGACCGTCCAGGCCACCAACACCGCCGGCCCGGTCCCGCCCGTCGACGGCTCGCTCACGGTCACCAAGGTGGACGCCAAGACCGGAGAGCCGCTGCGCGGCGCGGTGTTCGAGCTCTGGGAGGAGACCAACGCCACCGCCGGTCTCCAGACCATCGGCATCAACCCCGACACCCGGATCGGGGCCGCGTGCACCACGAGCGCCGTGGGCGTCTGCTCCTTCGGGGACCTGGAGGGCGGCACGTACTACGTGCGCGAGACCGGCGTACCGGACGGGTACGTCCTGCCCGCCGAGCCGGTGTCCGGTCCGTACGTCATCGACGCGAGCCACGAGAACGTGACCGCCCGGCTGACGAACAGCCGTGAGGAGCCCTGCAAGGACATGGGCTACGGCGACGAGCACCCGTGCGAGGACATGGGTTACGGCAACCCGGGTCAGGGCGTCTGAGCAGCACGGTGGGGCCGCCGCCCGTGCGGGCGGCGGCCCCTCTCCTCGCCGGCTACGGCGCCAGGCGGACGAAGGCCACTTCGAAGTGATCGACCGTGATCACCCGCTGGCCCTCCCGCTGGGAGGACTCCTCCCTGACCCGGCCCGCCTCCTCCTCGCTCGCCACCATCGCCGCCTCGTCCTCCCACAGGGTCAGCGACCGGGCCTTGCCCGTCTCCCGGTCCACCAGGTAGTACGCGCCCCGGAAGCCCGGGAGATTCTCGACCAGCTTGACGATCGCCTCCGACTTGGCGGCCAGGTCGCCCTCCGGTGGAACCGGTGACCCCTGGTAGGTGCTCAGCCTCGCGTACATCGACGGACGTCCCTTCCTCGGCCTTCCCCGGCGGACAGGCGGCTCACGACCAGCGTGCGACGGCGGGCCGCGCCCCGCATGCCGGAGCGACAATGGGGGTGAGGGGAGGCCGTAGGGCCGTGAGGAGGCGGAGCCCGTGGCGCCGTACATCGCCGTGACCGCCCTGAGCCACGCCGGGCTGCTGCGCGAGCACAACGAGGACAGCCTCGTCGTCGGGCCGTGGACCCTGTGCGGGACGGTCACCGACAGCCCCCAGACCCTACTGTTCCCGCTGGACCGGCCTCTCCTCGTGGCCGTCGCCGACGGGCTCGGCGGGCAGCCGGCCGGTGAGGTGGCCAGTTCCCTGGTGGTCCGTCGGCTCGCCGCACTCGGGCCCGCGCTCGACGGTACGGAGACGGTCGGTGAAGCCCTCGAGGCGTGCAACCAGGCCGTGTACGCCGCCGCCGAGGGCCGTCCGGAGCTCGCCACCATGGGCACGACGGTCGCCGGCACCCTCGTCCTGCCGGAGTCGATGCTGTCGTTCAACGTCGGCGACAGCAAGGTCTTCCACGCGTCCGGTGACGGCCTGCGCCAGGTCAGCGTGGACGACAGCCCGCCACCCCTGCCCGGGCACCGCACCACCTCGGCCGTCACCCAGACCCTCGGCGGCAGCCACGCCTACGACGCCGTCACGCCGCACGTCGCCGCCTTCCCGCTCGCCCGCGGCGACCGCTACCTCGTCTGCAGCGACGGGCTGACCGACCCCGTGCCCGAGGAGGAGATCGAGGAACTGCTGCGCGTGCACGACGACGGCAAGGCGGCCTTCGAGCTGTGGAAGGCCGCCATCGAGGCCGGCGGGCCCGACAACATCACCCTCGCCCTCGTCCGGCTCGGGGAGATCGGCGAGTGAGCCGTCGCTCAGGGCCCGTACCCGTCTCCACCCGGCCGCGCGATCATGAGGGCATGAAGACCCGCTGCGCCGTACTCGACGACTACCAGGGCATCGCCCTCACCTCCGCCGACTGGAGCCCGCTCGCCGACCGCGTCGACGTACGCGTCCTGCGCGAGCACCTGACCGACCGGGACGCGCTCGTCGCCGCCGTCGAGGACTGCGAGATCCTCGTCGTCATGCGGGAGCGGACCCCGCTGGACGCCGAGCTCCTGAAGCGGCTGCCCCGGCTGCGGCTCGTGGTCACCTCGGGGATGCGCAACGCCTCCATCGACCTGGCGGCGGCCGCCGCGCTCGGGATCACCGTCTGCGGTACGGCGAGCAGCTCCGAGCCGCCCGCCGAGCTGACCTGGGCGCTGATCCTGGGCCTCGCCCGGCACGTACCGGCCGAGGCGCGGGCGCTGCGCGAGGGCGGGCCCTGGCAGTCGACGGTCGGCACGGACCTCGCCGGGCGGACCCTCGGGCTCGTCGGCCTCGGCAAGATCGGCGGCCGGGTGGCGCGGGTGGGCCTGGCCTTCGGCATGGAGGTCGTCGCCTGGAGTCCGAACCTCGACGACGAGCGGGCGGCGGAGCACGGGGTGGTGCGGGCCGCGGACAAGCGGGAGTTGCTGGAGCGCTCGGACTTCGTCTCCCTGCACATGGTGCTCTCGGAGCGGACCCGGAACCTCGTCGGGGACGCCGAGCTGCGGGCGATGCGCCCGTCCTCGTACCTGATCAACACCTCACGGGCGGGCCTGGTCGACGAGGAGGCCCTGCTGAGCGCCCTGCGGGAGGGCCGGATCGCGGGCGCGGGGCTCGACGTCTTCCGCACCGAGCCGTTGCCGGCCGACGATCCCCTGCGCACCCTCCCGAACGTCCTGGCCCTGCCGCACCTGGGGTACGTGACGCGGGGCAACTACGGCCGCTACTTCGGCCAGGCGGTGGAGGACATCGAGGCGTTCCTGGCGGGGTCGCCGGTGCGAAGGCTCGGGTAGCGGTCCTGCCGGCGCGCTGGTCCCGGACGGCGCGCGGGGCGGTCGCTCGTGACGGGCGGGTGGGGCTGTGGGACGGTGGAGGTATGCCCGTACCCGTGATCCTCGACTGCGATCCCGGTCACGACGACGCGTTCAACATCCTCCTCGCCGCCGCCCATCCGGCCGTCGAGCTGCTCGCCGTCACCACCGTGGCGGGCAATCAGACCGTGGAGAAGACCACCCTCAACGCGCGCCGTGTCTGCGCCGTCGCCAAAATCCGCGACGTGCCGATCGCGGCCGGCCGGGACCGCCCCCTGCACGGCGGTCCTGGCCGCGAACTGCGCGTCGCCGAGGACATCCACGGCGGCTCGGGGCTCGACGGCCCCGGCTTCGGCGAGGGCGAACCCGACGTCCCGCAGGACCCGCGCGACGCCCGCACCCTGATCCGGGACACCCTCCTCGCGCACCCGGCGCCCGTGACGCTCGTCCCGACCGGGCCGCTCACCAACATCGCCACCTTCCTGCTCGCCCACCCGGAGCTGAGGCCCCGGATCGAGCGGATCGTGCTGATGGGCGGCTCGACCGGGCGCGGGAACACCACCCCGGCGGCGGAGTTCAACATCCTCTGCGACCCGGAGGCGGCGGACATCGTCTTCTCCAGCGGGCTGCCGGTCACGATGTTCGGGCTCAACGCCACCCACCAGGCCCGGGCGACCCCCGACGTCGTCGCCCGGATCGCGGCGCTCGACACCCCGCTCGCCCGGCTCTGCGTCGAGCTGCTCACCTACTTCTCCACCACGTACCGCGAGGTGTACGGCTTCGACTCCCCGCCCCTGCACGATCCGCTCACCGTGGCGCACCTGATCGACCCGTCGCTGATCAGCCTGGTACGGGCGGCGGTCACCGTCGAGCTGACCGGCACGCACACGCGGGGCGCGACGGTCGTGGACCTGAACGGCGTGACGGGCCGGCCGCCGAACGCCGACGTGGGGATGGAGGTCGACGTCCCGGCCTTCTGGGAGCTGATCATCGACGCGGTACGGGTCCTGGGCAGGCATGCCTGAGGCGCGCTCCCGGGCGGCCGTTCAGCCCTCCAGCACCTCCCGCAGCGTCTTCGCGAACTCCGTCGGGGCGCCCTGCTGGCCGTACTCGCCGCCCAGGAAGCCGCCGTGGTGGCTGGGGAAGACGGCGGGCTCGACACCCAGGCCCGCGGCGACCCCGACGCCCGCGCGGTGGGCGAGTTCGCCCTCCGACTCCGCGCCCACGGCGATGACGACGCGGGTCGGCGCGGCCTTGAGCGCGGCGAAGTCGGGGAGGTAGCCGGTGCACGTGCGCATGTTCTGGCCGAGCAGCGCGTCGTCACGCGAGCCGTCGTCCTCCGTCGGCAGGCCGAAGTCGGCGGGCGAGGGGGCGGGCTCGTCGGCCCAGTTCGCCGGGAAGGGGCCCTTCCGGATGCTCACGGCGATGAACTTGGCCATCGCGGGGCCCATCCCTTCGCGCAGGTAGGTCTCGCGGATGTCCGCGCAGACCTCGAGCGCCGCCTCCCGGTCCGGGAGCACCTGCACGGTCGGCGGCTCGTGGGCGACGAGCGTGCGCACGAGGTCGCCGTGGCGTGCCACGAGGGCGAGCGCGTTGACGGCGCCGCCGCTGCTCGCGAAGAGGTCGACCGGGCCCGCGCCGAACGCCTCGACGATCCGCCGCAGGTCGTCGGCGTGCTCCTCGGGCGTCGTCTCGGCGGCGCCGTCGGTGCGGACGCTGCGGGCGGCGCCCCGGGGGTCGTAGGTGAGGACCGTCCGGTCGGTGAAGTGGGACGCCAGCGTCCCGAACCCGGTCGCGTCCATGGGCGAGCCGATCAGGAACAGGGGGGTGGTCTCCTCGCCCGGGTTGTCGGCGGCCCGGACGTCGTAGGTCAGGGTGGCGCCGGGCGCGTCCAGGGTGCGGGTCTCGGTCTCGGCCATGGTTCCTTCTCCTCAGGTCTCGCACGGTTCTGAGGGGTAGACGGCCGACGGCGGCGAAACTCATCGCTCCCCACTGACGAGACGCAACGTCTTGCGGGATCGGACGCGGCACCGTACAGTCATCTCAACGAGACGAGACGTCTCGTGTGATCCATGACGGGAGTCGCTCTTGTTCCGTGTCCATCTCACCGACGTCACCAAGCGCTACGACGACCGGCTCGTCCTCGACCGCGTCTCCCTCACCGTCCGGCCCGGCGAGCGCGTCGGCGTCGTCGGCGACAACGGGTCCGGGAAGTCCACCCTCCTGCGGCTCCTCGCCGGACAGGAGCGGCCCGACAACGGCACCGTCGCCGTCGACGCCCCCGGCGGCCTCGGCCACCTCGCCCAGACCCTGGACCTCCCCGGCACGGCGAGCGTCGGCGACGCCGTCGACCTCGCGCTCGCCGACGTACGGAAGCTGGAGCGGGCGATCCGGGCGGCCGAGGCGGAGCTCCAGGAGACCGGGGACCTCGACGGGTACGCCGCGCTCCTCGCCGCGTACGAGGCGCGCGGCGGGCGGGACGCCGACCGGCGGGTCGAGACCACCCTGCGGCAGCTCGGCGAGAGCGCCCCGCCGAGGCGCGACCGGCTCCTCGGCACGCTCTCCGGGGGTCAGCGCTCCCGCCTCGCGCTCGCCGCCGTCCTCGCCGCCGACCCCGAACTCCTCCTCCTCGACGAACCGACCAACGACCTCGACGACGAGGCCGTCGCCTGGCTGGAGGAGCGGCTGCGCGCCCACCGGGGCACGGTCGTCGCCGTCACCCACGACCGGACCTTCCTCGACCGGGTCACCACCACCGTCCTGGAGGTCAACGGCGAGCTGCGCACCGTCCACCGCTACGGCAACGGCTACGCCGGCTACCTCACCGGCCGCGCCGCCGAACGGGCCCGGTGGGAGCGGGAGTACGAGGAGTACCGGACCGAGATCGCCCGGTACACGGCCCTCGCCGACTCGACCATCGACCGCTTCTCCGCCATCCCCCGCAAGGCCCCCGCGGCCTTCAGCGGGGCGGGCGCCTTCCGGGCCCGGTCACGGGCGCACGGCGCGATGAGCCGCATCCGGGCCGCGCGGGAGAAGCTCCACCGGCTCACCGAGAACCCGGTGCCCCAGCCCCCGCGGCCGCTGCGGTTCACGGCGGCCTTCGAGGGCCGGGCGGCGGGCGCGGTCGCCCTGACCGACGTACGGGTGGAAGGGCGGCTGCGCCTGGACTCCCTGCGCCTGGCCCCCGGCGAACGCCTCCTCGTCACCGGCCCCAACGGCGCGGGAAAGACCACGCTCCTCAAGGTCCTCGCGGGCGAACTCGCCCCGGACGAAGGGTCGGTGACGGCGCCGCGCCGGGTCGGGACGCTCCGCCAGGACGCCGCCCTGCCGGACGATCCGCGCACGGTGGCGCAGGCGTTCGGCGAGGGCCGCGAGGACGAACTCCTCCGCCTGGGCCTCTTCACGGCAGCCCATCTGGCCGTAACCGTACGGGAGTTGTCGGCAGGCGAGCGCCGGAAGCTGGAGCTGGCCCGCCTGGTCACCCGCCCGGCGGACCTGCTCCTCCTCGACGAACCGACCAACCACCTGGCCCCCGGCCTGGTGGACGAGCTGGAGGCCGCGCTCGCCCACTACCCCGGCACGCTGGTGATCGTCACCCACGACCGCCGCATCCGGTCCGGCTTCCGGGGCCGCCGCCTGGAACTGGCCCCGGCGCCGGCGATGGCGAGCGAGAGGACCTAGTCCTCGCCCTCCAGGTCGCCTTCCGTCTCCAGGAAGACCTGGCGCAGGGCGGCCAGGGTCTGCGGGTCCGGCTTCTCCCACAGGCCGCGCGACTCGGCCTCCAGGAGGCGCTCGGCGATGCCGTGCAGGGCCCAGGGGTTGGCCTCCTTCAAGAAGGCCTGGTTCTCCGGGTCGAGGACGTACGTCTCGGTGAGCTTGTCGTACATCCAGTCGGCGACCACCCCGGTCGTCGCGTCGTAGCCGAAGAGGTAGTCGACCGTCGCCGCGAGCTCGAACGCGCCCTTGTAGCCGTGGCGGCGCATCGCCTCGATCCACTTCGGGTTGACCACACGGGCCCGGAAGACCCGCGAGGTCTCCTCGACCAGCGTCCGGGTGCGGACGGTCTCCGGGCGGGTGGAGTCGCCGATGTACGCCTCGGGAGCCGAGCCGGTCAGCGCGCGGACGGTCGCCACCATGCCGCCGTGGTACTGGAAGTAGTCGTCGGAGTCGGCGATGTCGTGCTCACGCGTGTCCGTGTTCTTCGCGGCCACCGCGATCCGCTTGTACGCCGTCTCCATCTCGGAGCGGGCCGGGCGGCCTTCGAGCCCACGGCCGTACGCGTACCCGCCCCACACCGTGTACACCTCGGCGAGGTCCGCGTCCGTCCGCCAGTCGCGCGAGTCGATCAGCTGGAGGATGCCCGCGCCGTACGTGCCCGGCCGCGAGCCGAAGATCCGCGTGGTCGCCCGCCGCTCGTCGCCGTGCTCGGCCAGATCGGCCTGCACGTGCGCCCGTACGTAGTTGTCCTCGGCGGGCTCGTCGAGCGAGGCGGCCAGCCGTACGGCGTCGTCGAGGAGCCCGATGACGTGCGGGAACGCGTCCCGGAAGAAGCCCGAGATGCGCAGCGTGACGTCGATGCGCGGGCGGCCCAGCTCGGCGAGCGGGATCGCCTCCAGGCCGTTGACGCGGCGCGAGGCGTCGTCCCAGGTGGGGCGGATGCCCAGGAGGGCGAGCGCCTCGGCGACGTCGTCACCCGCCGTGCGCATCGCGCTCGTCCCCCAGAGGGAGAGCCCGACGGAGGTCGGCCAGTCGCCGTTGTCGGAGCGGTACCGCTCCAGGAGCGAGTCGGCGAGCGCCTGGCCGGTCTCCCACGCGAGGCGGGAGGGGACGGCCTTGGGGTCGACGGAGTAGAAGTTCCGGCCGGTCGGCAGCACGTTGACCAGACCCCGCAGCGGCGACCCCGACGGGCCCGCCGGGACGAAGCCGCCGTTCAACGCGTGGACGGCGTGGGTCAGTTCGTCGGTGGTGGCGGCGAGACGCGGGACGACCTGCTCGCACGCGAAACGGAGGACGGCGGCGACGTCCGGGCCGTGCGCGGCGGCGACCGCGGGCACGGCCTCGACCGACCAGTCCGCCGCCTCCATCGCCTCGACCAGCTCGCGCGCGACGGCCTCCGCCTCGTCGGCGGTGGTCCGGGTCGCTGCCGACTCGTCCAGGCCGAGGGCCTCGCGCAGCCCCGGCAGGGCCTGCGTACCGCCCCAGATCTGGCGGGCGCGCAGGATCGAGAGCACGAGGTTGACCCGTGCCTCACCCACCGGCGCCCCGCCGAGGACGTGCAGACCGTCCCTGATCTGCGCGTCCTTGACCTCGCACAGCCAGCCGTCGACGTGCAGCAGGAAGTCGTCGAAGCCGTCGTCCTCCGGCCGGTCCTCCATCCCCAGGTCGTGGTCGAGCTTCGCGGCCTGGATCAGAGTCCAGATCTGCGCCCGGATCGCGGGCAGCTTGGAGGGGTCCATGGAGGAGATCTGCGCGTACTCGTCGAGCAGCTGCTCCAGGCGCGCGATGTCGCCGTACGAGTCGGCGCGGGCCATCGGCGGCACCAGGTGGTCGACGAGCGTCGCGTGCACGCGCCGCTTGGCCTGCGTGCCCTCGCCCGGGTCGTTGACCAGGAACGGGTAGACCAGCGGCAGGTCGCCGAGCGCCGCGTCCGGGCCGCACGCGGCCGAGAGGCCCGCGTTCTTGCCGGGCAGCCACTCCAGGTTGCCGTGCTTGCCGAGGTGGACCATCGCGTCCGCGCCGAAACCGCCGTCCTCGGCGCGCGCCGCGATCCAGCGGTAGGCGGCCAAGTAGTGGTGGGACGGCGGAAGATCGGGGTCGTGGTAGATCGCGATCGGGTTCTCGCCGAAGCCACGCGGCGGCTGGATGAGGATCAGCAGGTTCCCGCGCCGCAGGGCCGCGAGGACGATGTCGCCCTCGGGGTTGCGGGACCGGTCGAGGAACATCTCGCCCGGCGGCGGACCCCAGTGCCGCTCGACGCCCTCGCGCAGCTCCTCCGGGAGCGTCGCGTACCAGCGCTTGTAGTCGGCGGCCGGGATGCGGACCGGGTTACGGGCCAGCTGCTCCTCGGTCAGCCAGTCCTGGTCGTGGCCGCCGGCCTCGATCAGGGCGTAGATCAGCTCGTCGCCGTCGCCGGAGACCAGGCCCGGGATCTCCTCGACCGGGCCGAAGTCGTACCCCTCCGCGATCAGCCGGTTGAGCAGGGCGACGGCGGACGCGGGGGTGTCCAGGCCGACCGCGTTGCCGATCCGGGAGTGCTTCGTCGGGTACGCGGAGAGGACGAGCGCGAGCTTCTTCTCGGCGTTCGGGATGTGCCGAAGCCGGGCGTGGCGGACGGCGATCCCGGCGACCCGGGCGGCCCGCTCGGGGTCGGCGACGTACGCCGGGAGCCCGTCCTCGTCGATCTCCTTGAAGGAGAACGGGACGGTGATCAGCCGGCCGTCGAACTCGGGGACGGCGACCTGGCTCGCGGCGTCCAGCGGCGAGAGCCCCTCGTCGTTCTCCTCCCAGGCCGAGCGTGAACCGGTGAGGCAGAGCGCCTGCAGGATCGGTACGTCGAGGGCGGCGAGCGCGCCCGCGTCCCAGGCGTCCTCGTCCCCGCCGGCCTGCGCCTCGGCGGGCTTGGTGCCGCCGGCGGCGAGGACGGTGGTGACGATGGAGTCGGCGGACCTCAGGGTGTCGAGCAGCTCCGGCTCGGGGGCGCGCAGGGACGCCACGTACAGCGGCAGGGCGCGGGCGCCGGCGTCCTCGATCGCCTCGCAGAGGGAGTCGACGAACGCGGTGTTCCCGCTCATGTGGTGCGCGCGGTAGTAGAGCACGGCCACCGTCGGGCCGGCCTCGGTGCGCGCGGTGCGCTCCAAGGGGCCCCAGGTCGGCGCGGCGGCCGGGGCCTCGAAACCGTGGCCGGTGAGCAGCACGGTGTCGGAGAGGAACCGGGCGAGCTGCTCCAGGTTGGCCGGGCCGCCGTGCGCCAGGTAGGCGTGGGCCTCGGTGGCGACGCCGACGGGGACGGTGGACGCCTCCATGAGCTGGGCGTCGGGGGCCTGTTCGCCGGAGAGCACGACGAGCGGCTTCCCGGCGGCGCGCAGGGCGTCGAGGCCGTCCTCCCAGGCCCGCAGACCGCCGAGGAGGCGTACGAGGACGAGGTCGGCGCCGTCGAGGAGCCCGGGGAGGTCGTCCAGGGAGAGCCGGGACGGGTTGGCGAACCGGTACGCGACCGGACCGCCGGCCGCGCGGGCGCTGAGCAGGTCGGTGTCGGAGTGCGACAGCAACAGAATTCGCATGCGTGCGCAGGCCTTCCTCGGGGTTGTCCGCGCCCCGGGTGGTCGTGTGGACGGCAGGAGTTCCTGACTCACCCGGCCCCTCGCGGGACCTGGCTCACAGTGGCGGGACCGCGCCGGATTCTCACCGGGCTTCCTCCCCGGGGCCCTGGGACCCCATGCCGGATTGCATAGTAGATCGTGCGCCTTCCGGGCCGGAGGGGGACCGCTGGTGACGTCGGTATGCTCGCCGCCATGCCGCCCACCCCACCCACACCGCCCAACCCGGGCGAACCGCTCATACGGGACCGTGGTGACGCCTGTCCCGGGGCGCTTCGGCTGCACTCCGCCGATGACGGCTTTCTGGCTCGACTGCGGCTGCCCGCAGGGTTGTTGACCTCTCGTCAGGTGCTGTGCCTCGCCTCGGTGGCGGAGCGGCTCGGGGACGCCGGAGTCAGCGTCACCTCCCGAGGCAACGTGGAGCTGCGGGGGCTCGGGGACGGGTGCGGGGCGGAGCTGGCGGAAGTGCTTGCGGACACCGGGCTGCTGCCCTCCACGACCCACGAGCGGGTCCGGAACATCGTGGCGTCCCCGACGGCCGGGCTCGACGGACTCGGCCGCGCCGACGTGCAGTTGTGGGCCCGCGAGCTGGACGGGCTGCTGTGCGGGCAGGCGTGGGCCGCGGCCCTGTCCGGTCGGTTCCTCTTCGTCCTGGACGACGGGCGTGGGGACGTCGCCGGGCTCGGCGGAGATGTGACGTTGATCGCAGGAGAGCCCGAGCGGCTGTCCGTACGGCTCCGGGTGGGCGCGCAGGTCCTCCGGGTCGCCGACGCCGACGCGCCCCGGGCCGCGCTCGCCGCGGCCGGTGCCTTCCTGGACGCCGCCCGCACCGCCGGGAACGGGGCCTGGCGGGTGCGGGAGCTGCCCGAGGGGCACGTACCGGACCTGGCCGGGGCGCTCACCGCGGCCAGGATCGAGGCGGAGCCCGTACCCGCGCACCTCGCGCTTCCGCAGGGCGCCGCACCGCCCGCGCCCGGGCTCCTCGGGGAGCACGCCCTGCATGTCCTCGCGCCCCTCGGACGGCTGACCGCTCCCCAGCTGCGGGCCCTCGCCGAGACCGGCGGCGAGGTGCGGCTCACCCCCTGGCGCGGCGCCGTCGTCACCGGCTTCGCCGACCGGGCCGCCGCCGCGCGCCACCTGGCCGCCCTCGACACGTACGGCCTGATCACCCGCCCGGACGACCCCTGGGCCGGTGTCGGTGCCTGCACCGGCCGTCCCGGCTGCGCGAAGTCCCTCGCGGACGTCAGGGCGGACGCCGTCCCCGGCGACGGCGGGCTTCCGGTGCACTTCTCCGGGTGCGAGCGCCGGTGCGGACACCCGCAGGCCGCGACCTGGGTCGACATCGTCGCCACCGGCGAGGGCGCGTACCTGGTGAACGGCGCCCCCACCTCCCGTACCGCACTGCCCGAAGCGGTCGCCACCGCACGGACCACGAGATGAGCGAGAGCAACAGGATGTTCGACTACGAGAAGGACGGCGCGGAGATCTACCGCCAGTCCTTTGCCACGATCCGCGCCGAGGCGGACCTCGCGGGTCTGCCCGCCGACGTCGCCCAGGTCGCCGTCCGCATGATCCACGCCTGCGGCATGACCGACCTCGTGCGCGACATCGCCCACTCCCCGCAGGTCGTCACCCGCGCCCGCGCCGCCCTGCGCGCCGGCGCGCCCATCCTCTGCGACGCGCAGATGGTCGCCAGCGGCGTCACCCGCAGGCGGCTGCCCGCCGACAACGAGGTCGTCTGCACGCTCTCGGACCCGTCCGTGCCCGCGCTCGCCGCCGAACTCGGCACGACGCGCAGCGCCGCCGCCCTCGAACTCTGGCGCGACCGCCTCGAAGGCTCCGTCGTCGCCATCGGCAACGCGCCCACCGCGCTCTTCCACCTCCTGGAGATGATCGCCAAGGGCGCGCCGCGCCCGGCCGCCGTCCTCGGCATACCGGTCGGGTTCATCGGAGCCGCCGAGTCCAAGGACGCCCTGGCCGCGCAGCAGCTCGGCCTCGACTACCTCGTCGTACGCGGCCGGCGCGGCGGCAGCGCCATGACCGCCGCCGCCATCAACGCCCTCGCCCACGAAGCGGAGATCCAGGCATGAGCACGCACCCGACCGGCAAGCTGTACGGGGTCGGCCTCGGGCCGGGCGACCCCGAGCTGCTGACGCTCGCGGCCGTGAAGGCCATCGCGGCCGCCGACGTGATCGCGTACCACTCGGCCCGTCACGGCCGTTCCATCGCCCGGTCGATAGCGGCCGAGCACCTGCGCGCCGACCACATCGAGGAGCGGCTGATGTACCCGCTCACGGTGGAGACCACGGACCACCCCGGCGGCTACCGGGGCGCGCTCGACGACTTCTACGAGGAGGCCGCCGCCCGCCTCGCCGCCCACCTCGACGCCGGCCGCACCGTCGCCGTGCTCGCCGAGGGCGACCCGCTCTTCTACGGCTCGTACCAGCACATGCACAAGCGGCTCGCGCACCGCTACGACACCACCGTCATCCCCGGCGTCACCTCCGTCAGCGCGGCGGCCGCCCGGCTCGGAGAGCCGCTGTGCGAGGCGGAGGAGGTCCTGACGATCATCCCCGGCACCCTGCCGGAGGACGAGCTGACGGCCCGGCTCGCGGGCACCGACTCGGCGGTCGTGATGAAGCTCGGCCGGACGTTCCCGACCGTGCGGCGCGCCCTGGAGCGGGCGGGCCGACTGGAGGACGCGCGGTACGTGGAGCGTGCGTTCATGGCCGGCGAGCGCACCGGGACCCTGGCGGACGTGGACCCCGAGACGGTCCCGTACTTCTCCGTGGCCGTGCTGCCCTCCCGGATCGACGCCGTCACCCCCGAGTCCCGGGAGACCGGCGGCGAGGTCGTCGTCGTCGGCACCGGACCGGCGGGCGCGCCCTGGCTGACGCCGGAGTCGCGCGGCGCGCTCGTCAACGCCGACGACCTCGTCGGATACACCACGTACCTCGACCGGGTGCCGGCGCTGCGCCCCGGGCAGCGGCGGCACGGCTCGGACAACAAGGTCGAGTCCGAGCGCGCCGAGTTCGCGCTCGACCTGGCGCGGCGCGGGCGGCGCGTCGCGGTCGTCTCGGGCGGCGACCCGGGGGTCTTCGCCATGGCGACGGCGGTCCTGGAGGTGGCGTCGGAGGAGCGGTACGCGGACGTTCCCGTACGGGTCCTGCCGGGCGTGACGGCCGCGAACGCGGCGGCGGCCGCCGCGGGCGCCCCCCTCGGCCACGACTACGCCACCATCTCCCTCTCCGACCGCCTCAAGCCCTGGGAGGTCATCGCGGGACGGCTGCGCGCGGCGACGGAGGCGGACCTGGTCCTGGCCCTCTACAACCCGGGCTCCAAGTCCCGTACGCACCAGGTGGCGGCCGCCCGCGAGCTGCTGCTCGAACTCCGCTCGCCCGAGACGCCGGTGGTCGTGGCGCGGGACGTCGGCGGCCCGGAGCAGTCCGTGCGGGTGGTGACCCTGAAGACCCTGGAGCCGAGCGAGGTCGACATGCGCACGCTGCTGCTCATCGGCTCCTCGCAGACGCGGGCGGTCGAGCGCGGCGACGGCCGCACGATCACCTGGACGCCCCGGCGGTACCCGGAGGCGTGACCACGACGGTCGACAGGGAGGCGGGGGACGGCGGTGAGGCGGCCGAGGGCGGCGGCCTCCTCGCCTCCCGCCGTCTCACCAGCTGATCGTGGCCGCCACCGGCAGGTGGTCGCTGCCGGTGTCCGGCAGGACCCACGAGCGCGCCGGCTCCACGCCCCGGACGAGGATCTGGTCGATCCGCGCCACCGGGAAGGCCGCCGGCCACGTGAAGCCGAAGCCGTCACCGGCGGCCTCCTGGACCGAGCGCAACCGCCCGGAGATGCCGTCGAGCGCGCGGTCGTCCAAGGTGCCGTTCAGGTCGCCGAGCAGCACCACCCGCTCGCTCCGCTCGGCGGCGAGGGTCTCGGCGAGCGCCTGCGCGTTACGGTCCCGGCTCTCGGTCCAGAAACCCTTCCTGGGCATCAGGCGTACGGACCCCAGGTGGGCCACGTAGACCGTCAGCGGACCCTGGTCCGTGGCCACCGTGGCGCGCAGCGCCCGGTTGTAGGCCCGCTTGACGTCGGCGGGCTTGGCGTCCCCCAGCGGCCCGGCGTCCTGCTGGATGTCGACCGGCCGGGTCTCGGACAGCGGCAGCTTGCTCCACAGCCCGACCGTGCCCAGCACCGTGTGGTACGGGTACGCCTGCGCCAGCTCCTTCTCGTACGTGCCCCGGACCTGCTCGGCCACCTCCACCAGAGCCAGCACCTCCGCCCCGGAGGCGACCAGGTCGCGGGCGGTGCCGGCCGGGTCGGGGTTGCCCGCGCCGACGTTGTGGCCGACCAGGGTGAGGTCGCCGCCCGCGTGCGTCTTGTCGCCGAGCAGCCCGCCGAAGAGGCTCAGCCACGTGACGGCCGGCAGCAGCAGCGCGACGACCGCGGAGGCGGAGCGGCGCCAGAGCGCCCCGGCGAGGAGCACCGGTACGCACAGGCCGAACCACGGCAGGAAGGTCTCCACCAGGCTGCCGAGACCCCCGAGGTCCGTGACCCGCGCATGCAGCAGCAGGACCAGACCGAGCAGCAGCGCCGCCACGGCGAGCGCCGTGCCGCGCTTCCACGGCTCCGGCCGGGAGAGCGAACGGACCGGGCGAGAAAGGGAACGGACCGGGCGGGAGAGCGAACGGGCCGGGCGGGAAAGGGAACGGGCCGGGCGGGAGAGGAGGCGGGTCGCCCGGTCCTGCGAGGATTCACTCACTGATCGACTTCCTGAACTACTCGGCCGGGGGCGGGGCGGGCAGGTGGACGGTGATGCGGAGGCCGCCCTCGGCGCGCGGGGCGAGGGAGAGGGAGCCGTCGTGGACCTCGGCGATCCTCTGGACGATGGCCAGGCCGAGGCCGACCCCTCCGTGGTCGTCGCGGACGCGCTCGGCGCCCCGCTGAAACGGTTCGGTGAGCGTCGAGACGACCCGCGGGGAGAGCTTCTCGCCGCTGTTCTCGACGGTGAGGACCGCGCTCCCGGGCCGGACGGCGGTGGTGACCCGCACCGAGCCCTGGCCCGGCAGGTTGTGCACGATCGCGTTGTGCACGAGGTTCGTCGTCATCTGCAGCAGCAGCGTCGGCGACCCGAAGGCCGGGGCGATGTCACCGGCGATGTCGAGGGTGACACCGCGCTTCTCGGCGAGCGGGAGGAGGGTCTCGGCGGCCTCCTCCACCAGCAGGGAGAGGTCGACGGGTTCCCGGGTGAAGGCCAGTTGGTCGGCGCGGCTGAGCACGAGCAGCGCCTCGGTGAGGTCGATCGCCCGCGCGTTGACGGTCTGGAGGCGTTCGAGGAGTTCGCCGGTGTCGCGGTCCGGATCGCCGCGGGCCACGTCGAGAAGCGCCTGCATGGTCGCCAGCGGGGTGCGCAGTTCGTGCGAGGCGTTGGCCGCGAATCTCCGCTGCTCGGCGACGTGCGCTTCGAGCCGCGTGAGCATCGTGTCGAAGGCGTCGGCGAGTTCGCGGAACTCGTCCTGGCGGCCCGGCAGCCGGACGCGGTGGGAGAGCGATCCGCTCGTGGCCATGCGCGTGGCGTGCGTGATGCGGGTCAGCGGGGCGAGCATGCGACCCGCGAGGATCCACCCTCCCACGATGCCCACGACCAGCAGGACGGCCAGTACGGCGAGGGCCCTCGGCGCGAAGACGTGCAGAAGATTGGAGCGGATGGGAAAGACGTCGTACGTGGTGTCGGTGGATCCGGGGACGATGAGCGCGCGTTCGGGGACGTACCGCAGAAGGAACACCCATACCGCGGCGAGAAGCATGCCACCGGCGAGCATGAGGAATCCGGCGTAGCTGAGGGTGAGTTTGAGGCGCACACTCAACCCGGGCCGCCTATCCACGCCCGCCTCCCTCGTGTGCGGTGTCGATGCGGTAGCCGACGCCCGGCACGGTGGCGATGATCCAGGGTTCACCGAGCCTTTTGCGCAATGCCGATACCGTGATGCGCACGGCGTTGGTGAACGGGTCCGTATTCTCGTCCCACGCCCGTTCCAGGAGTTCTTCGGCGCTGACGACACCGCCTTCCGCCGCGACGAGGACGTCCAGCACGGCGAACTGTTTCCGGGTGAGGGCGACAGGGCGGCCGTCGCGGTACACCTCTCTGCGGAAGGGATCCAGCCGCAGGCCCGCGATCTCCCGCACCGGCGGCCTGTTGTGCGCGCGCCTGCGGTCGAGGGCGCGGAGCCTGAGGACGAGTTCCTGGAGGTGGAACGGCTTCGTGAGGTAGTCGTCGGCGCCGAGCTCGAACCCGGTGGCCTTGTCGTCGAGACGGGCGGCGGCCGTGAGCATGAGGATCGGCATTCCGCTGCCGGAGGCGACAATACGTGTGGCGACCTCGTCACCGGACGGCCCGGGAATGTCCCGGTCGAGGACGGCGATGTCGTATGAATTGACGCCCAGCAGTTCCAGAGCGGTGTCGCCGTCGTTCGCGATGTCCGCCGCGATCGCTTCCAGGCGCAGGCCGTCGCGGATGGCTTCCGCCAAATAGGGCTCGTCCTCGACGATCAATACGCGCATGCGTTCAGGCTACGAGTCGGCACATATCGTCGGCGTATCGAAAACCGCATCCGCGCTACCGCCTGAAGGTGCCGAGGCCGTTCGTGTCCAGATACTCGACGCGGACCGTCCTGCCGTCCGCGGAGAACGTCACCCCGGTCCGCCCGACCGCGTTCTCGCCCCGCGTCTCGAAGCTGAACGTGTCGCCGTCGTAGTGCGTCAGGGGGTACGTCTCCGGTTCCGGTCCCAGGGCCAGCGTCAACTGCCCGCCCTCGCCCTCGGTGATCTTCAGCGGACCGTAGAAGTAGCTGGTGTACGTGCCGACGTAGGCGCCCGCGTCCTTCCCCGGCGTCGCGTCGGACGGCGGGCGGGCGTAGTCGGTCCTGGAGCGGCCCGCGTCCTCCTGCTGCTGGTACAGCGCGTCGACGAGCGGGATCCAGTCGCGGCTGGGCTGCCCGGTCTGGGCGATGTCGAAGAAGTCGAGGGCGACGGCGTCGGCCACGCCCGCCGGGGCGCCGTTGGTGAGGACGACGATGCCGAGCTGCTCGCCCGGCAGCATCGTGACGTTGGTGTGCGCGCCCAGCGCGAACGCGCCCGTGTGGGAGAGGCGCAGCCGGCCCTCGTCGTCGTAACTCACGTTCCAGCCCAGGCCGTAGAAGCCGGTGCGGCCGGCCGGGGCGGAGGGCGGGTTGGCCACGGAGTGCGGCCAGTGGGTGCGCTCCAGGCTGTCGGCGTCGATGACCTGCCGGCCGTCGAGCTTGCCGTTCGCGAGCTGGAGGCGTACCCAGGTCGCCATGTCCCGCGCGGTGGAGCTGACTCCGCCGGCCGGGGACTGGGCGTCGGGGTCGCGTACGAACATCGGCTTCCAGACGCGGTCGCCGGTCTCGACGTGTCCGAAGGCACGGTTGGACGCCTTCTCGTAGTCCGCGAAGCGCGAGCTGGTGGCGTCCATGCCGGCCGGCTTGTACAGGGTGTCGTCGGCGAGCTTGTCCCACGCGACCCCCTTCTCGTCGGCGACGGCCTCGGCGGCCGCGGTGAGACCGAAGTTGGTGTACGCGTAGCTCGCGCGGAACGGGGCGAGGGGCTCGTGGCGCAGGTGGGACAGGATGTACTCCTGGTCGTAGCCGAGGTCTTCGAGCAGGTCACCGGAGTGGTCGGGGAGCCCGCTGCGGTGGGAGAAGAGGTCGGCGACCGTGACGTGGGAGGAGACCCACGGCTCCTTGAGCTTGAAGTCGGGGAGGTTGGGGGCGACGGGCTTGTCCCAGCCTTCGACGCCCGCGGCCTGGGCGACGACCGTGGACGCGATCGGCTTCGACACGGACGCCAGTTGGAACACGGTGTCGGCGTCGACCTTCGCCGCCTCGCCCGCCTTCCGCACGCCGTAACCCTGCACGCGGAGCACCTTGTCGTCGTGGACGACGGCGACGGAGACGCCCGGGACGCCGGTGCGCTCCATGGCCTGGCGCACGACGCCGTCGAGCCGGTCGACGGCCCGTTCCACGTCGGCCGCGTCGAGCCGCGGGGGCGGCTGGGGCGGCGGCGGGGAGGGCCCGGGAGCTGCGGCCGCCACAGGAACGGCCGTACTCAGCAGGGCCGTCAGCCCGACCGCCACCAGCCGTTGGACAGTACCCACGCCTCCATTGAACGCCCGGGGGCGCCCTTTGTCGTCCGGGGCGTCAGGGGGCGGGGGCGCCGTTCGTCGTCCGGGGCGTCACGCGGCGGGGCGCCCGTCGTCGTCCGGGGCGTCACGGGGCGGGGGCGCCGTTCGAGGTCCGGGGCGTCACGGGGCCCGGGGCGCGGGCGCCGAGGCGGTGACCCAGGCCGCCGCCTCCTCGACGGTCGTCACCACCGGGACGCCGGCGGGGGCGGGCGGGCGGCGGACGACCACGACGGGGATGCCGGCTTCCCGGGCCGCCTGGAGCTTGGGGGCGGTCGCGGCGCCACCGCTGTCCTTGGTGACGAGGACGTCGATGCCGTGGCGGGCAATCAGCTCCCGCTCGCCGTCGAGCGTGAACGGCCCCCGGTCCAGGAGGACTTCGGTGCGCGCGGGCATCGGAGGCTCGGGCGCGTCCACGGACCGTACGAGGAACCACTGCGGGCAGTCGGCGAAGGCCGCGAGGCCCATCCGACCGGTCGTCAGGAACACCCTCCCCGGCCCTGGCCGGTGCCCCTGCCCGAGCTCGTCCAGGACCCGCGCCGCCTCCGCGAGGGAGCCGGCCTGGTGCCAGCGGTCGCCCTCCTCGGGGACCCAGCCGGGGCGGCGCAGGGCCAGCAGGGGAACATGGGCGGTGGCGGCCGCCCGGGCCGCGTTGAAGCTGATGGTCTCCGCGAAGGGATGGGTGGCGTCGATGACCGCGTCCACGGCGTGCGCGCGCACCCACTCCACGAGCCCCTCGACCCCGCCGAAGCCGCCGATCCGGACCTCCCCGGCGGGCAGCCGGGGCGCGGCGACCCGCCCGGCGAGCGAGCTGGTGACCCGTAGCGCCGGAAGCGTCGTCCGCAGGTGCTCGGCGAGGGAGCGGGCCTCGCTGGTCCCGCCGAGAATGAGTACGTGCACGGGAGCCATGGGAGTCCCTTCATGAGTGCGGGCGGCGGGCGCGACGCCCAACTCAAGCACACCGGTCTGCGGCCCGGCTGGACGACCGGCGCGTGCGCGACGGCGGCGACGACGGCCGCGTACTCGGCGCTGCTGACCGGCGACTTCCCCGACCCCGTGACGATCACGCTGCCGAAGGGCCAGCAGCCGGCGTTCGCGCTGGCGGCGGAGGAGCTGTCCGGCGGCGCGGCGATGGCGGCGGTCGTGAAGGACGCGGGCGACGACCCGGACGTCACGCACGGCGCGCTGATCCGCTCGACGGTACGGATCCTCCCGCCCGGCTCCGGCGTCGTCTTCCGAGCCGGTCCCGGCGTCGGTACGGTCACGCTGCCGGGCCTGCCCCTGGAGGTCGGCGAACCGGCGATCAACCCGGTGCCGCGCCAGATGATGCGCGAGCACGTGGCCCAGCTCGCGGCGGCCCACGGCGGGAGCGGCGACGTGGAGATCACGGTCTCGGTCGACCACGGCGAGGAGATCGCCCGCTCCACCTGGAACCCGAGGATCGGGATCCTCGGAGGCCTGTCGATCCTGGGCACGACCGGCGTGGTCGTCCCCTACTCGTGCTCGGCGTGGATCGACTCCATCCGGCGGGGCGTGGACGTGGCCCGCGCGGCGGGCCTGACCCATGTGGCGGGCTGCACCGGCTCCACCTCGGAGCGGACGGTGACGACGCTGTACGACCTTCCGGAGATCGCCCTGCTCGACATGGGCGACTTCGCGGGCGCCGTCCTCAAGTACATCCGCCGCCACCCGGTCGACCGGCTCACGGTCTGCGGTGGCTTCGCCAAGCTGTCCAAGCTCGCGGCGGGCCATCTGGACCTCCACTCCGCCCGCTCGCAGGTCGACAAGGCCTTCCTCGCCGACCTGGCCCGCACGGGCGGCGCCTCCGAGGCGCTCGCCACGGAGATCACCGAGGCGAACACCGGCCTGGCGGCCCTCCGCCTCTGCGAGGCCGCCGGCGTCCCCCTCGGAGACCTGGTCGCCACCCGCGCCCGCGACGAGTCCCTCGCGGTCCTGCGCGGCGCCCCGGTCACTGTCGACGTCGTCTGCATCGACCGCGCGGGCACAGTGGTGGGCCGCTCGGCGCCGACGGGGCCGTAGCGATACCGGCGTGGCGGATGCGGCGGGCACCGTCCGAACCTAGGCTGGCGGGCGGCAGAACCCCTATCGAGAGGGAGTCCCATGGCGAAGCGCGGCAACAAGAAGCGGGCCCGCAAGAAGAAGAAGGCGAACCACGGCAAGCGTCCCAACGCCTGACCGTGGTGGGTGACGCCAGGCCGGACCCCCCTCGGGGCCCGGCCTGGCGTCGTCAGGAGAGTGGGGCGTCAGCAGACGTGGCGGTCGCGCGCCGGGTCGTAGAGGTGGCTGTCGCGGAACTGTGAGGCCGCGAGAGTCCGGCCGACCAGGATCACCGCCGTCTTCGTGATGCCGGCCGCCTTCGTCTGGTCCGCGATGTCCGCCAGGGTGCCCCGCAGCACGACCTCGTCCGGGCGGCTGGCCATCGCCACGACCGCCGCCGGGCAGTCCGTGCCGTAGTGCGGCTCCA
This sequence comes from Streptomyces sp. NPDC054975, assembly GCF_053609105.1. Taxonomy (NCBI): domain Bacteria; kingdom Bacillati; phylum Actinomycetota; class Actinomycetes; order Kitasatosporales; family Streptomycetaceae; genus Streptomyces; species Streptomyces sp. NPDC054975. Next base: position 62,000 of record NZ_JBSGWV010000025.1, on the reverse strand, counting down.
GCTCGGCGACGACCCGGTCGACGTACCGGGCCGCCAGGTGCAGGACGATCAGCGCGCCGCTGCGGCCGAGGGTCGCCAGGTCCTCGCCCTCCGGCATCGGGGTGGCCTGCTGGGCGATGCGGGTCAGGATCACCGTCTGGCCGACCGTCGGGACGGTCAGCTCCCGCCCCAGCGCGGCGGCCGCCGCCGCGAACGCCGGGACGCCCGGCACGACCTCGTACGGGATGCCCAGCGCGTCCAGGCGGCGCATCTGCTCCGCGACCGCGCTGAAGACCGACGGGTCGCCCGAGTGCAGCCGCGCCACGTCCTGCCCGGCCTCGTGGGCGCGGACGAACTCGGCGACGATCCGGTCCAGGTCCAGGTCCGCCGTGTCGACCAGGCGCGCGTCCGGCGGGCACTCGGCGAGCAGCTCGCGCGGCACCAGGGAGCCCGCGTAGAGGCAGACGCCGCAGGAGGCCAGGGTGCGGGCGCCCCGCAGCGTGATCAGGTCGGCCGCGCCCGGGCCCGCGCCGATGAAGTAGACGGTCATGCTCCAGCTCCTGCTTTCGTTACGGACCACTGCGTGACCGGCATCGCCTGCCGCCAGCCGGTGAAACCGCCCACGGGGACGGCCTGGGCGACGGCGAGCCGGACCAGCTCGCCGCCGTGTTCGCCGTACCACCGCGCGAGCAACGCCTCGGACTCCAGGGTCACGGTGTTGGCGACCAGGCGTCCGCCCGCCGGCAGCGCGCCCCAGCAGGCGTCGAGAAGCCCGGGGGCCGTCAGACCGCCGCCGATGAAGATCGCGTCGGGCGTGGGGAGGTCGGCGAGGCCGTCGGGGGCGGACGCCGTGACGACCTGGAGCGCGGGGACGCCGAGGGCCGCCGCGTTACGGGCGATCCGGGAGGCACGCTCCGGGTCCTTCTCCACGGCCACCGCACGGCAGGACCGGTCCGTCCGCATCCACTCGATGCCGATCGAGCCCGAGCCGCCGCCGATGTCCCAGAGCAGCTCCCCGGGCGCGGGCGCGAGCGCGGCGAGCGTCGCCGCGCGGACGTACCGCTTGGTGAGCTGCCCGTCGTGCTCGTAGGCCGCGTCCGGCAGCCCGGGTACGGCGCCGAGCCGCAGGGCCTCGGGGGAGCGGACGAGGTCGAGGGCGATCACGTTCAGGGGGTCCACCGCGTCGGCCGTCCAGGCCTCCGCCGTACCGTCCACGATCCGCTCACGGTCCGAGCCGAGCTGCTCGAGGACCCGCATCCGGCTCCCGCCGAAGCCCTTCTCCCGCAGGAGCCCCGCGACCTCGGCGGGGGTCCGCGCGCCCTCGCTGAGCACGAGCAGCCGGCGGCCGTCATGGAGGGAGGCGGAGAGCGCCGCGAGGGCCCGGCCCACCAGCGAGACCGTCTCCACGGCCTCCAGGGGCCAGCCCAGGCGGGCGCAGGCGTAGGAGACGGAGGAGGGGTGCGGCAGGACGTGCAGGCGCTCGGCGCCCACCGTCTCGGCGAGCGTGCGGCCGATCCCGTAGAACGTCGGGTCCCCGCTGGCGAGGACGGCGACGGAGCGGCCCTCGTGCGCGGCGAGGAGGCCGGGGACGGCGGGCCGCAGAGGCGAGGGCCAGGCGACGCGCTCACCGGGGCACTCGGCGGCGGGCAGCAGGTCGAGCTGGCGGGGGCCGCCGATCAGGACCTCGGCGGAGCCGAGGACGCGGCGGGACCGGGCGGGAAGGCCGTCCCAGCCGTCCGCGCCGATCCCGACGACCGATATCGCGGATGGAGGGGCGGGAGGAACGGAGCTCACGTCGGCGAACTCTACGGGAGCCCTCCTGGGCCGCTACTTCTGGGCGTTCTGGCCGACAAGGAAGAGCAGCCAGACGAAGCCCGCGAAAGCGTGCGTGGCGAAGACGTACACGAAGACGCGCAGGGCGACGCCTCGCTCCTTCCAGCGCTCGTAGTCGGACATGACAGACAGCGTACGGGCCGGGAACAGGGCACGGGCTCGCACCGTTGAGGCAAATAGTTTATGATTCAACCAACAGCCGTGAAGGCGAGAGGCGAGAGGTGAGCACGATGCAGTTCGGGATCTTCACCGTCGGTGACGTGACGACCGACCCCACGACCGGCCGCACCCAGAGCGAGCACGAGCGGATCAAGAACACCGTCGCCATCGCGCTCAAGGCGGAGGAGGTCGGGCTCGACGTCTTCGCGACCGGCGAGCACCACAACCCGCCGTTCGTGCCGTCCTCCCCGACGACTCTCCTCGGGCACATCGCCGCGCGGACCGAGAACCTGATCCTCTCCACCTCCACGACGCTGATCACCACCAACGACCCGGTGAAGATCGCCGAGGACTACGCCACCCTCCAGCACCTCGCCGACGGCCGCGTCGACCTGATGATGGGTCGCGGCAACACCGGCCCCGTCTACCCGTGGTTCGGCCAGGACATCCGCCAGGGCATCCCGCTCGCCATCGAGAACTACGCGCTCCTCCACAGGCTGTGGAGGGAGGACGTGGTCGACTGGGAGGGCAAGTTCCGCAGCGCGCTGCAGGGCTTCACCTCCACGCCCCGCCCGCTGGACGGCGTCCCGCCGTTCGTCTGGCACGGCTCGATCCGCTCCCCCGAGATCGCCGAGCAGGCCGCGTACTACGGCGACGGCTTCTTCGCCAACCACATCTTCTGGCCCAAGCAGCACACCGAGAAGATGGTCCGTCTCTACCGCCGGCGGTACGCGCACTACGGCCACGGCACCCCCGAGCAGGCCATCGTCGGCCTCGGCGGTCAGATCTTCATGCGGAAGAACTCCCAGGACGCGGTACGGGAGTTCCGCCCGTACTTCGACAACGCGCCCGTCTACGGCCACGGCCCCTCCCTGGAGGAGTTCACCCGCGAGACGCCGCTCACCGTCGGCTCGCCGCAGGAGGTCATCGAACGCACCCTGTCCTTCCGGGAGTACGTGGGTGACTACCAGCGCCAGCTCTTCCTGGTGGACCACGCGGGCCTGCCCGTGAAGACGGTCCTGGAGCAGCTCGACATCCTCGGCGAGGAGGTCGTCCCGGTGCTGCGCAAGGAGTTCGCCAACCTGCGGCCCGCCGGCGTCCCGGAGACCGCCCCGCTCCACCCCGCCGTACGCAAGCAGGAGGCGTAAGTCATGCAGACCCTGAAGCTGGTCGCCGTGTCCGCCGGGCTGAGCGCCCCGTCCTCGACGAGGCTGCTCACCGACCGGCTCGCCCAGGCGGCGCGGGAGCGGCTGACCGAGCAGGAGTACGCCGTCGAGGTGCGGGTCGTCGAACTGCGCGACCTCGCCGTCGACATCGCGAAGAACTTCGTGACGGGCTTCCCCTCGGGGCAGCTCCAGGACGCGATCGACGCGGTGGCCGGCGCCGACGGGGTGATCGCGGTGACGCCCGTCTTCACCGCCTCGTACAGCGGCCTGTTCAAGTCGTTCTTCGACCTGATCGACCCGGCCGCGCTGACCGGCACGCCGGTGCTCATCGGCGCGACCGGCGGCACGGCCCGACACTCCCTCGTCCTCGACCACGCGCTCCGCCCGCTCTTCGCCTACCTGCGGGCCCTCGTCGCCCCGACGGCCGTCTACGCGGCCTCGGAGGACTGGGGTTCCGGCGGCGACGAAGCGCTTCCGATCGGCTTCGGGGGCGACGGCCTGCCGTCCCGGATCGCCCGTGCCGGGCACGAGTTCGCCGAACTCGTCGCGGCCAGGGGCCCGGCCGGGGCCGCGGACGACGACGAGGTCGTGCCCTTCGAGCGCCGGCTCGCCGACCTCCGCCTGGGATAGGGGGACACGCCCTGGCCGCCGCACCGGTTTGCCATGCGGCGGGAGCCCGGCGGGCGCATGATGCCCTCATGGACATCAAGCTCGAACTGATCGGTGTGCCCGTCTCCGACGTGGACCGGGCCAAGGCCTTCTACGAGAAGGTGGGCTTCCACGCCGACCACGACGTGACCGTCAGCGACGAGATCCGCTTCGTCCAGATGACGCCGCCGGGCTCGGCCTGCTCGATCGCCTTCGGCAAGGGCATCACCGAGATGACGCCGGGCTCCCTCGACAACATGCAGGTCGTCGTCACGGACATCGAGGAGGCGCACGCCGACCTCACCGGGCGCGGCGTGGAGGTCACCGAGATCGACGACCAGCCCTGGGGCTCGTTCGTCTACTTCGCCGACCCGGACGGCAACCGCTGGGCGGTGCAGCAGACGACGCCTCGGGGCCGGTGAACGCGCGCGGTCACTTGCGGTTGTAGAGCCGCATCGTGACCGCGCCGAAGACCACCACGAACAGCGCGGACCACCCGAGCGACCAGGCGATGTCCGCCGCCGGCCAGTTCCCGGCCATCAACTCCCGCACCGACGTCGCCAGATGCGTCACCGGGCTGTTGTTCACGAAGGCCTGCAGCCAGCCGGGCATCGTCTTCGGGTCGACGAACACGTTGGACAGGAACGTCAGCGGGAAGATCACCATCATGCTGACGCCCATGACCGACTTCTCGCTGCGCAGCATCAGACCGAACATGGTCCAGATCCACGAGAACGCGAACGCGAAGACCACCAGCAGCGCCACCCCGAGCAGCACACCGGCGATCCCGCCGTCCGGCCGGTAGCCGATGATCACGCCGACGGTGAGCATCACCGCCGAGGCGATCAGATAGCGCACGACGTCGCCCAGCAGATAGCCGACCATCGGCGCGGGCCGCCAGATCGGCAGCGTACGGAAGCGGTCGAAGACGCCCTTCTCGATGTCGGTGTTGACCGACACACCCGTGTACATCGTGATCATCACGACGCTCATCACGAGGATGCCCGGCAGCAGGAACTGGATGTACTCCCCGACCGAACCGGCCAGCGCGCCCCCGAAGAGGTACGTGTACATCAGCACCATCATGATCGGGAACGCCGTCACGTCGAACAGCTGCTCCGGCACGTGCTTGATCTTCAGCATGGCCCGCCAGCCGAAGGTCAGCGACGCGGAGAGCGCGCTCGGGCGGGGCGGGCGGGTCTGCCCGACGAGCAGCGCCGCGAGCTCGTCCGCCTTCGGGGCGACGAAGTCGAGGGTGTCGGTCTGCGTGTCCTTGCCGGTGGTGACGGTGGTCATGCCGCCGTTCCTTTCCTGTCCGTCAGCGCCAGGAACACCTCGTCGAGGCTGGGCTGGCCGAGCCCGAAGTTGTCGACCGTGATGCCGGCCCGCGCCAGCTCCGCCAGGGCCCGGGCGGCCTGCTCGGCGGCGCCCAGGTCCGTGCCCCGGCCGTCGACGGTGGCGGTGAGGGCGACCGGGTCCGGTTCGAGCTGCACGGTGGCCTTCAGGGCCTCCCGGAGGACCCGCTCGGCCTCCGGACGCTGCTCGGCGTCCCGGAGCCGTACGTGCACCGAGCCCGAGCCGACGGAGGCCTTCAGCTCGCCCTTCGTCCCCTCCGCGATGACCTTGCCGTGGTCGATGACGGCGATACGGGAGGCCAGCTGGTCCGCCTCGTCCAGGTACTGCGTGGTGAGCAGGACCGTGGTGCCCTGCGCGACGACCGCGCGGACGATGTCCCAGACCTGGTTGCGGGAGCGCGGGTCGAGGCCGGTGGTCGGTTCGTCGAGGAAGAGCAGGTCGGGGGTGTTGAGGATGGACGCGGCGATGTCGATACGGCGCCGCATGCCGCCCGAGTAGTTCTTGATCTGCTTGTCGGCGGCCTCCGCGAGCCCGAACGCTTCGAGCAGCTGCGCCGAGCGCGCGCGGGCGTCGGGGCGGGTGTGGCCGAGGAGCCTGGCGAGCAGGACGAGGTTCTCGGTGCCGGTGAGGTCCTCGTCCACGGAGGCGTACTGGCCGGTGAGGCTGACGCGCCCGCGCACGGTGTCGGCGTCCTTGACGACGTCCTTGCCGAAGACGCGCGCCCGGCCGCCGTCGGGGCGGAGCAGGGTCGCGAGCATCTTGACGGCCGTCGTCTTTCCGGCGCCGTTGGGGCCGAGGACGCCGTAGACCGTCCCGGCGGGTACGCGGAGGTCGATGCCGTCGACGGCACGGTTCGTGCCGAAGACCTTGACCAGCCCCTCGGTCTCGATGGCGAGGTCGGTCATGCCCTGTCCTCCCGGCTGCCGGATGCGCGGTCGCTTCAACCAGTCTCCGACGAAGGTCGCCCGGATGCCAGGGGGAACGCCTGTACCCCGGGGCGGGCGCCCGCTGCTCGCCGCCGTGGCGGTGGCGTACGGGCGCCGCCGGAGGGGGTCGTCACGGCGCGGGCGGGCGCCGCCGGACGGGTCGTTACGGCGCGGGCGGGTACGGGCGCGAGGACGGGGGTGCCGCGGGTGCCGGGGGCTTGGGCGAGCGGCGGGCGGGCAGCGTCTCGGGCGTGGCGGGCTCGTGCGTGTAGAAGAGGTAGAACGCGGTGATGAAAGTGCCCGCCGCCACCACCAGGCCCAGGACCGCCCCGGACAGGACGCTCGCGCGGGACAGGCTGAACAGGAAGCCGATCGCACAGCCGGCGAGCACCGCCCAGGCCGCCGCGCGCAGTTCGCGCGGCAGGACGCGGCCCCACGTCCGCAGCGCGTACACCGCGCCGGCCAGCATCACACCGGAGACCAGTCCGAGGACGACCTGGCCCCAGGTGATGACGCCGCCGGAGCGCTGGATGGCGGCCGCGTAGATGCCGTAGGCGAGGCCCAGCGTCACGGGCAGGCCCCAGCCGTGGGTGCTCATGTGCCGTCGCGTGTGCCGTCGCGTCGGTATCGCTGCGTGTGCGGCCATGACGGGCGCTCCTTCGCTCTGGCCCCCCTCGCCTCACCCTCAAGGGCACACCCGGAGCCCCCGCCACCGCAACCCGGGCGGGTCAGCTCGCGGGAGCGGGCGCGGGCCGTGCGGCGACCGCGTCGATCTCGAAGAGCATCCCGGGCAGCGCGAGGGCGGCGACACCGCTGAGCGTCTGCGCGGGCAGCCGCTCCCCGAACGCGCCGTGCAGCGCCTTCCCCAGCACCTCCAGCTTCCCGAGGTCGTGCTCGACGATGTACGTGCCGAGGCGCACGACGTGCTCGAAGCCGAGCCCGACGCCGTCGAGGGCGAGGCGGAGGCGAGTGAAGGCCAGCTCGACCTGGGCGGCGAAGTCCCCGGGGACGGGGGCGCCGGTCTCGTCGGAGGCGTACTGGCCGCCGATGAAGACGAGTTCGCCGGGCGCGGAGACCGCGTGGCTGTAGCCGAAGGGCGACGGGTCGTGGAGCGTGGCCGGGTTGGTGATGGTGCGCTGGTCGGTGCTCATGCGGTGTGCTTCCTTCTGGGGAGTACGGCCGTCACGCAGGTGGCCGAGGTGGGCGCGGTGATCGTGGGCGGGTCGGTGATCAGACCGCCGGGAGGGGCGGTTGCGTGGCGACGTGGCAGGCCAGAAGCTCCGCGATCCCGCTGCGGCGCCTTGCCCTCGCGTCCTGCCCGTCCGGCAGGGCAGGCCGCGGCGTCCCAAGAGCCCCCGTGGCCGACACGCAACATCACCCCCGCTTCCGCCAACACCCCACGCCGGCCCGTCCATTCCGCCACCGTCATGGCCGCGGGATGCCGAGCGACGCCGGTCACCCCCGCGGCCCCCGCTCCGCCAGGTCCGCGAGCCGCGCGAGGGCGCCTGCCAGGACCCGTACCGGCGGCGACGCCAGGCCCACCCGGACCGCGTCCGCCGCCCCGCGTGCGAGGCCGCGCCCCGGGGCCGGGCCGCTCCCGCGGCCGCCCACGGCGAACGCCGGGCCCGGGGTCAGCGCGATGCCGCGTTCCGCCGCCGCGGCCACGAAGGTCTCCGCCCGCCAGGGCGGCGGCAGCTCCCACCAGCAGTAGTACGCGTGCGGCGAGGTGCGGATCCGGTACGCGCCCAGGTGCCGCAGCACGACCGCGTGCCGGGCCGCCGCGTCCGCGCGCTTCGCCGCCACGAGCGCGTCGACCGTGCCGTCCGCCGCCCACCGGGTCGCCGCGGCGAGCGCGAGCCCGCCCGCCGTCCACGCGCCGGAGCGCAGCGCCCCCGCGAGGTCGTCCACCAGCGGGGCCTCCGGCGCGACCAGGTGCCCGACGGTGAGGCCGGGCGCGAGGCGCTTGGAGAGGCTGTCCACGAGCACCACCCGCTCCGGGGCGTACGCGGCGAGGGGCGCCGGGGCGTCCGGGACGAGGAAGGCCCAGGTGGTGTCCTCGATCGCGGGCAGGCCCGACTCACGCAGCACCTCGGCCAGCTCGGCCCGCCGCTCCGGGCTCGCCGTCAGGGACAGCGGGTTGTGCAGGGTCGGCTGGACGTACACGGCGGAGAGCGGGCCCGCGCGATGGGCGGCCGCCAGCGCGTCCGGCCGCATCCCCTCCCCGTCGAGCCCGATCGGCACGAGCCGTACCCCGAGCCGCTCCGCCACCGTCTTGACCAGCGGATACGTCAGGGCCTCGACGCCCAGCGCGCCGCCGGGCGGGACGAGCGCGGAGAGCGCCGCCGCGATGGCCTGGCGGCCGTTGCCCGCGAAGAGGATCCGGTCGGGGTCGGGCGCCCAGCCCGGCCGGGCCAGCACCCGCGCGGCGGCGGCCCGTGCCCGGGCCGTGCCGGTGGCCGCCGCCGGACGGCTGGTCTCCTCGCCGAGGACGTCGGCGCGGGCGAGCGCGGCGAGCGCCCGGGCCATCAGCTCCGACTGCCCCTGCGCGACGGGGTAGTTGAGCTGGAGGTCGACCGGTGCCTCCCCGGTCGCCTCGGCGAGCGCGAGCGCGGCGCCCTGCGGCGGCGGAGCCGCCCGGACGAACGTGCCACGGCCCACCTCGCCGACGACCAGACCGCGCCTCGCCAGCTCTCCGTACACCCGGATCGCCGTGGAGTTGGCGATCCGGTGGCGGCGCGCGAGCACCCTCTGCGGGGGCAGCCGGTCGCCGGGGCGCAGCCGCCCGTCCGCGATCCGCCGTGCGAACAGATCGGCGATCCTGCGGTACTCCTCCACGGCACACCCTCCAGACGTCATTGCACCGAGAGCAAAGGATCTCATTGCACCGAGGGACGGCGCCTGCCTAGCCTCCGAGCATGCCTTCCGCAGAGATCAACGGAATCACGATCGGCTACGAGGACAAGGGCACCGGCCCCGCGCTGGTCCTGGTCCACGGCCACCCCTTCGACCGCTCGATGTGGCGCCACCAGATCGACCGCTTCTCCGCCACGCACCGGGTCGTCGCCCCCGACCTGCGGGGTTACGGCGCCACCACCGTCGTCCCCGGCACCACCCCGCTCTCCGTCTTCGCCGACGACCTCGCCGCGCTCCTCGACCACCTGGGCATCGAGGAGTTCGTCCTCGGCGGCCTGTCCATGGGCGGCCAGATCGTCATGGAGTGCCACCGCCTCTTCCCCGACCGGGTCCGCGGCCTCGTCCTCGCCGACACCTCCCCCGCCGCCGAGACCGAGGAGGGCAGGGCCGGCCGGTACGCCATGGCCGAGCGGCTCGTCCGCGAGGGCATGCGGGGGTACGCCGACGAGGTCCTGGACCGGATGATCGCCCCGTACAACACGCACGCCGCGCCCCACGTCCACCGGATGATGCTCGCCACCGACCCGGAGGGCGCGGCGGCGGCGCTGCGCGGCCGCGCCGAGCGTCCCGACTACCGCGCGCTCCTGGCCACCGTCTCCGTACCGGCCCTGGTCGTGGTCGGCCGCGACGACGCGTTCACGCCGGTGGCGGACGCGGAGGCGATGCACGCGGCGCTGCCCCACTCCACGCTCGTGGTCGTCGAGCGGGCCGCGCACATGCCGAACCTGGAACGGCCGGAGGAGTTCGACGCGGCGCTGGCCGCCTTCCTCGGCTCACTCGATCGGCCCAGCTGAACAGGCCGCCCGCGGGACGGCGCCGGAACGATGTGCCCATGAGCCAGAACACCGCATCCCGCCCGCCCGACTCCGGTTCGCGCGCCGCCTGGGCCTCCAGCGGCACCCTGTTCGCCGGTGTCCTCATGCTGGTCATCGGCATCCTGGACATCCTCCAGGGCATCGCCGCCATCGCGGAGGACGACGTCTACCAGCGCGTGGGCGACTACGTCTTCAAGTTCGACCTGACCAGCTGGGGCTGGATCCATCTCGTCCTCGGCATCCTCGTCGCCGCCGCCGGCGCCGGAATCCTCCAGCGCTCCGAGTGGGGGCGGATGGGCGGCATCACCCTGGCCTCCCTGAACGTCGTCGCCCAGTTCCTCTTCCTGCCGTACCACCCCTGGTGGGCGCTGTTCTCCATGGCCATTTCGATCTTCGTGATCTGGGCGCTGGCCACGGACGAGACCTCCTTCGGGAAGGCCCGGGTGTGAGCCGCGACCGGCTCCTCGCGGGGTGCGCCACAGCGGTCCTCGTGCTGGCCGTCACCGGCTGCACGGAGGAGGACAGGCAGAAGGCGGGCGACATCGTCTCCTCGGCGACGGCCGCCGTGGCCTCGGCCGCCGACGCCGCCGAGGAGAAGATGAACCAGGTCAAGGACGGGGTGAACGCCACCGGAGACGTGAAGGCCGGCCCCGCGAAGGCCGACGGGGACCGCACGACGGCCGAGATCACCGCCACCAACCCGCAGGACAAGAACGCGGATTACACCGTCATGGTCAACTTCCGTGACGGCGGCGGGAATCTGCTCGACTCCGTCGTCCTGAACATCGACGGCGTCGAGCCGGGGAAGTCCAAGTCCGCCACGGCGCGCAGCAACCGCACCCTGTCGGGCGCGACGAAGGCCGAGGTGGCCCGGGCGCTGCGACACTGACGGAGTGGAGCAACTCCTGGCAGCGCACCCGTCCTCCGCGCCCGATCCGGCCCCGACGACCCCCCGGCCCAGGCGGCGCCTCGCCGCCGGGGCCGCCGGTCTGCTCGTGGCCGTGCCGACGGTGGTCACCGGCTGCCGCCTTCTCGACACGGACGCGCTGACCCCCGTACCGCAGGCGCTGTCGTTCCTGCCCTGGCTCACGCTCCCCGCCGGGCTCGCGGCGCTGGCGGCCCTGGCGGCCCGTCGACGGCTGCTGGCGGGCTGGTCGGTCCTCGTCCTGCTGACCACGGCCTGGTTCACGCTGCCGTACGGGCCGGACGGCACGACGGCCCGCGGCCCGGTCGTGGAACGGCTCCGGGTGCTGGCGTCGAACGTCGAGTTCGGCGAGGCGACGGGCGCGCTGGTCGAGGCGGTACGGCGGGAGCGGCCGCGGCTCGTGTACGTCTCCGAGTGCGACACCGCCTGCGTCCGAACCCTCACCGCCGCCCTCGGAGCGAGCCACCCGCACCGGGCGGTGGTGGACGGCGAGGGCTCGACGGGCTCGGTGATCCTCAGCGCGTACCCGCTGACCGCGCGGCCCCCGCTCCCGGCCGCGATGGGAATGCCCGGCGCCACCGCCGTGATCGGCGGCCGGAGCGTCGAACTCCGCCTCGCGCACCCGCTGCCGCCGATCCCGCGCCAGGTCGACGCGTGGCGGCGCGAGCTGGGGCGGGTGGCCCGGTCCGCGGGCGCCGCGCACCGCTCCGGCGCCCCGGTGCTCCTGGCCGGCGACTTCAACGCCTCCCAGGACCACGCCGCCTTCCGCGCGGTCCTCGATGCGGGCCGGCTCCACGACGCGGCCCGCCTCGCGGGCGCCGCCCGGACCCCGACCTGGCCGCGCGAGCTGCCGCTGCCGCCGTACGTCCAGATCGACCATGTGCTGGTCAGCGACGACTTCCGGGTCCGCTCCGTGCGCTTCCTCGACCTGCCGGGCTCGGACCACCGGGCCGTCCTGACCGAGCTCGACCTGCACGCGGGCCGCTGATCGGCCACGCTGGATTACATGGACCACATGCACGACGACGAGCAGATCCTGGCGAACATCGGCGCCCTCGTCGAAGAGGAACGGGCCCTGCGGCAGCGGATGGGCGGTCTGCTCCCCGAGGAGCTGACCCGGCTCGCCGAGCTGGAGGTGCAACTGGACCAGTGCTGGGACCTGTTGCGCCAGCGCCGCGCGAAGGCCGAGTTCGGCGAGGACCCGGACACCGCCGCGGTCCGCCCGGCGGCAGAGGTGGAGGGCTACCGCAGCTGAACCGGGGCGAACCCCCGCAATCCGCGTACCGTGACCCCATGGCACGCCCCGCCCGCCCTGGAGACCCCGCAGGCCCCACCCGCCCCGAAAACCCCGGGCGCCTCAGCCGCCCCGAAGAACCCGGGCACCCCGGGCGCCTCAGTCCGCCCGCATGGCTCACCGCCGGCCTGAAGCCCGCGCCCGCGCCGATTCCGTGGGCCGCCGTCGCCCGCGCCTCCATCGCCCTGTCCGCGCCGCTCGCCGTCGGGCTCGCCGTCGACCAGCCCGTCCAGGGGGCCCTGGTCTCCATGGGCGCCCTCTCCGGGGTCATCGGCGACACCGCCGACGCGTACCGGATGCGGTTCTACAACATCGCCGTCCCCCAGCTCTTCGGCGCCCTCGGCGTCACCCTCGGCAGCCTCGTCTTCGGCGACGGCTGGCTCGCCGTCGCCGTGCTCACCCTGATCGCGCTCGTCTCCGGGATGATCTCCTCGATCGGCGCGGTCGCCTCCGTGTCCGGGCTGCTCCTGCTCCTCAACGCGGTCGTCGGCGCCGGGCTCCCGATGCCCGAGCCATGGTGGAAACCGCCGCTGCTGCTCGCCCTCGGCGGCGCCTTCGTCCTCGTCCTGACCCTGCTCGGCTGGCCGCTGCGCGGCCTCACCCCCGAACGGACGGCCGTGGCCGGTACCTACCGGGCCGTCGCCGACGTCCTCGAAGCCGCCGGCACCCCCGCGTACGACGAGCTGCGGCAGGCCGTCACCACCTCCCTCAACCAGTCCTACGACCTCGTCCTCGCCCGCCGCACCCGCGAACACGGCCGGGCGCCGATCCTCGTGCGGCTGCTCGCCCAGCTCAACGCCGTCATCCCCCTCGTGGAGGCCGCCCCCGCCGTCCACATCGCCGCCCTCCGCTTCCACCGCCCCCTGCCGCCCGCGATCCCCGCGGCCGTGCGCGACCTGGCCGACGCGATCGAGCGGGGCCGCACCGACACCCCCGACCTGGACCTCCCGCCCGCCGTCCGCCCCTCCGAAAAGGCCGTCGACCACGCCCTGCGCCACGCGGCGACCGTCGTCCACGAGGCGGAGCCGAACCCCTACAACGTGGACGACCGCCTCGGCCGCCCCGCCGCCCTGCGCGTGCGGGCCCGGCGCGTCGTGCGCGGTGTGCTGCTCTCCGAGGCCTCCTGGCGGTACGGGCTGCGGCTCGCGCTCTGCATCGGCCTCGCCCAGGCGCTCGTCTCGCTGATCGACGTGCCCCGCTCGTACTGGGTCGCCCTCACCGTCACCTTCGTGCTGAAGCCCGACTTCGGCTCCGTCTTCTCCCGGGCCGTGCTGCGCGCCTTCGGCACGGCCGTCGGCCTCGTCACCGCCGCGCTCGTCCTCGCCGAGGTACCCCGGGGCTGGTGGGACGTGCCGGTGATGATCGTGCTCGCCGCGCTGATCCCCGCCTTCTCCGCGAAGGGGTACGCCTTCCAGACGGCGGCGATCACTCCCGTCATCCTGCTGCTCTCCGACCTCCTCAACCGGCAGGGCTTCGACCTGGTGCTGCCCCGGCTCTACGACTCCCTCATCGGCTGCGGGATCGCCCTGGTCGCCGGCTACCTGCTCTGGCCCGAGTCCTGGCACAGCCGCATCGGCGACCGGCTCGCCGACTCCGTCGCCGACACCGCGGCCTACGTGGCGCGCGCGTTCTGCGCGCCCGAGGAGGAGGACCCGGCCGCCCGGCTGCGGGCCCGGCGGAAGCTGTATCGCGATCTGTCCGCCGTACGCTCCGAGTTCCAGCGCGCCCTGACCGAGCCGCCGCCGACCGGCACCGTCGCCTCGGCCTGGTGGCCGCTGGTCGTCGCCGTGGAGCGGATCGTCGACGCGACGACCGCCGCCCGGGTCCGCGTCAACCACGGCGCAGAACCGCCCGACCCGGCGGAAGTGGAAGCCGTGGAGCAGCAGTTGCGGGAGCTCGCCGACGGACTGCGCGGCACGGACGTCCTGGTGGAGGTGCGCGCCGAACTGACCGGCGACGAGGAGGGGGTGCTCGCCCCGCTGCGCCAGGAGGTGAGCGCGGCCCGGGCGATCGCGACGCCCCGCGTCTGAACGCCTCTCCCCTCCCCGGATCCGGCCAAACTCCCCTGCGGGGGCGCACGGATGCCCTTACCGGCGGTCACCCGACGGAACCCTCCATGCCGCCGTTACCGGAATCCGTAGGTGCGACTACGATGCGCTCGATTCACCTTGATCCGTGCGCGGTTTGGCGAACAACCGACTCGGCGGCACGGTCACTCCGTCCTGCACCGCTCCCGTGCCCCCCCAAGGACATCCGCCATGCGCACCACCACCGGCAGAGGGCTCCAGCCCAACGTCCTCGGGACCTTCGACACCATCGTGATGGCCGTCGCGGGCAGTGCGCCCGCCTACTCGCTGGCCGCCACCACGGCCGTGCTCTTCGGCGCGGTCGGCCTGGCGGGACCAGCGGCGCTGCTCTACTGCGCGATACCGATGCTCGGCATCGTCCTCGCCTACGCGCGCCTCGGCCGCATCGACGTCAACGCGGGCGCCGGCTACTCCTGGGTGGGCCGTACGCTCCACCCCTTCCTCGGCTTCCTCTCCGGCTGGGCCCTCGTCGTCTCCGCGACCGTGTTCATGGTCGCCGGTTCCCTCCCCGCCGGAGCCCTGACGCTCTCCCTGATCGACCCGGAACTCGCCGACAACACCCCGCTCGCCGCCGCCGTCGGCGCCGGCTGGTTCCTGATGATGCTGCTCGTCGTCCTGGGCGGAGCGCGGCTCACCGTACGCGCCCAACTGCTCATGTCGGGCGTCGAGATGTTCATCCTGGTCGCCTTCATCGTGGCCGCCCTGCTGCACCGGGGACACGCGACCGCCTTCGACTGGTCCTGGTTCGGCTTCGGCCACTTCGACGGCCCGGCCGGCTTCGCCTCGGGCGCGCTGATCGCCGCCTTCTACTACTGGGGCTGGGACGTCACCAGCAACCTCAGCGAGGAGACCCGGGACAGCCGCCGCACGGCCGGACTCGCCGCACTCGTCGGCGTCGGCGTGGTCTTCCTGCTCTTCGAGGCGTTCACGATCGCGGTCAACGTCCTTCTCACCTCCGACCAGATCGAGCAGGGCGGCGCGAACGTCCTGGCCGTCCTCGGCCAGGAGATCTGGCCGGGCGTCGGCGGCAAACTGCTGGTCGCGGCGGTGCTGCTGTCCACGGTCGCCACCCTGGAGACCACCCTCATCCAGGTCACCCGCTCGCTCTTCGCGATGGGCCGCGACCGGACGATGCCCGCCTCGCTCGGGACCGTGCACCGGCGCTGGAACACCCCGTGGGTGGCGATCGCCGCCGTCGGAGGAGCCGCGCTGCTGATGTTCGGGGCGGCGGCCGCCGCCGGTTCGATGAGCCGGATCCTGCGCGACGCGGTCTCCGCGATCGGCCTCCTCATCGCGTTCTACTACGCCCTGGCAGGCCTCGCCGCCGTCGTCGCGTACCGGCGGATGCTGCTGACATCCGTACGGAACTTCCTGGTCGGCGGCGTCTGGCCGCTCCTCGGCGCCGCCTTCATGCTGTGGGCGTTCGTAGAGTCGCTCGGCGAACTGTCCACGACGGCACGGGTCGTGGGCCTCGGCGGTCTGCTCGTGGGGGTGGTCCCGATGCTCGTGTACTGGCGCCGGGGCAGCACGTACTACCGGCCGGCACGCCTTGACGCGGCCCGGGCGCTCGCGGCGGCGGAACCCTTCGCCCCGAGCACGCCCCGAGCGCGCAGGGCGGACGAATCGCTGGCGACGGACTTCTGAGGCGGGAGGACCTGGATGGCCGCACTCCGCCGACCGGCACGCTCGGGGCGCTCCGGGCGCTCGGGCCGCTTCACGCCCGTCTTCGACCCGGACTTCGGCGACCGCGCGCTCACCGACGCGCGGCACGACATCGTCATCGGCCGCTGGCAGGGCGTACGGGACCTGCTGCGCGAGACGGGCGAGGACTGGGCGCGCCGGACACACCGGCTCCGGCTCCTCGCGCACGCGGCGGCCGGCAGCTCGTCGGTGGAGGCATGGCGGGCGGCCGAACCGGACAGCCCGGACGCGGCGGTGCTGCGGGCGGCGACCGAGGTGGTACGGGTCTTCGACACGGCCATCGCCGCCGGCCGGGGCACGGCCGTGGACCGGGGGCGGGTCGACGCCACGGTCGAGGCCTGCCTGCGGGCGGCGGAGGCCGCGCCCGCGGACCCGATGCCGTGGGTCTCGCTGCTCTCGGTGGCACGGCTGTACGAGGGCGGGGTGCCGCGCCGCCAACTGCGTCAGTGGTTCGACGAGTTGCGCCGCCGGGACCCGTACAACACCGAGGGGCACGCGCAGGTGATGCGGTACCTGTCGGCGCGGTGGCACGGCACGCACGGGGCCATGTACGACTTCGCGCGGGACGCGGCGGGGGTGGCGCCGCCCGGTTCGCCGCTGCCGGTCCTGGTGCAGGTGGCGCGGGTGGAGGAGTACCGGTACATCGCCGACGGGGCGCTGGGACGTGGCCCGGTGCGCGGATTCGACCAGCACTGGAAGCACGAGCTGGCGGTGGACGAGCTGCGCCGCACGTATCAACGCTGGATCGGCGGCCGTGAACCGGGCGAGGCGGTCGCGCCGGAGGAGGTGCCGGACCTCAACTACCTGGCCCACGCGGCCTGCTACGCGGGCCAGGTGGAGGTGGCGCGAGAGGTCCTCGGGATGCTCGGAGCGCGGGCGACGTGGGTGCCGTGGGCGTACACGGGGGACCCGGCCGAGCAGTTCAGGCGGTTCAGGGACGGCCTGGGGGTGGACCCGGTGTGAGGGGCGCGCGACGGCGCCCCTCACACCAGGGCCTCACCGGCCTCCAAGGCCTCAGACGCCGATGTCGCGGCCGTCGCGGCGCCAGACGGAGACGACCGACGGGCGGACGAGCTTGCCCGGTCCGTCGGGCCACTCCGACTTCGGGGTCTCCACGGACGCGCCGTCGAGCTCGCCCGGGTGCTGGACGGCGACGACGACGCGGCGGTCCTGGATGATCGGACCGCAGGTCTCGGCGCCCTTGGGGACGGTCAGGAACTGCTTGAGCTCACCGCGCCGCTCGCCCTGCGTGGCGACACCGAACAGGCCGTCGTGCGAGCCGAGCTGGGCACCGTCGGTGGAGATCCACAGGTTGCCGTGCGGGTCGAACGCGACGTTGTCCGGGCAGGAGATCGGGGAGACCTTGTCCTTCGGGTAGCCCGCGAAGTACGTGGCCGGGTCGTTCGGGTCGCCGGCCACGAGGAAGAGCCGCCAGGCGAAGCCGTCGCCCGCCGGGTCGTCGAAGTTCTCGGCGAGCTCCAGGATCTGGCCGTGCTTGTTCAGGTTGCGCGGGTTGGCCTCGTCGGCGCCCGGGTTGGTGCCCTTGCCGCGGTTGGTGTTGTTGGTCAGCGCGACGTAGACGCGGCCGGTGCGGGGGCTCGGCTCGACGTCCTCGGGCCGGTCCATCTTCGTCGCCCCGACCTTGTCACCGGCGAGGCGGGTGAAGACGTACACCTCCTCGGCGGTCATGCCCTCGACGTGCGAGACGTTGCCCGTGGCGAGCGGGATCCAGACGCCGGAGCCGTCGAACTCTCCGTCGGCCGGGTGCTTGCCGGTGCCGTCGATCTGGGCGGCCGGGCTGTCGCCGGTCAGCTTGGCGACGTACAGGGTGCCTTCGTCGAGGAGGGTGAGGTTGTGCTCGCGGGCGGCCCGCGAGGAGCCCTTCATCATCCTCTTCGAGGAGACGAACTTGTAGAAGTAGTCGAAGCGCTCGTCGTCGCCCATGTAGACGACCGGGCGGCCGTCCGCGGTGAGGCGGGGCTGCGCGGCCTCGTGCTTGAAGCGGCCGAGGGCGGTGCGCTTCTTCGGGGTCGACTCGGGGTCGTAGGGGTCGAGCTCGACGACCCAGCCCTGGCGGTGGACCTCGTTGGGCTCCTGCTTGAGGTCGAAGCGCTTGTCGAACCGCTCCCACTTGCGCTCGGAGGCGCCGGTGCCGATGCCGTAGCGCTTGTCGGTGGCGCTGGAGCCGTTGGCGAAGTACTGGTTGAAGTTCTCCTCGCCGTGCAGCGTGGTGCCCCACGGGGTGGTGCCGCCGGCGCAGTTGTTGAGGGTGCCGAGGACCTTGCGGCCGGTCGGGTCGGCGGAGGTCTTCAGGAGCGCGGAGCCGGCGGCCGGGCCGGTCAGCTCGAACGCGCTGGTGGTGTGGAGGCGACGGTTGAGCGGGTGCCGGGTGACGGGCGTCAGCCTGCCGGAGCGGCGCTCCTCCTGGACGACGACGACGGAGAGGCCGTGGGCGGCCCAGGCGATCTCGACCTGCTCGCGGGTCGGGTTCTCGGCGTCGTACCCCTTGAACATCAGAATTTCGTCGGTGTACTCGTGGTTGGCGACCAGGAGCTGACGGTCCCGCTCCCCGTGGAGGGGGAGGAGGCTCAGGAAGTCGTTGTTGTAGCCGAACTGACCGGCCTGCGCGGCGGCGGTCTGCTTGTCGCCGTCGAAGGCGGGGGCGCCGCGGAGGATGGGCTCGCCCCAGCGGATGACCACGTTCTGCTCGTAGCCGGCGGGGACGGTGACCTTGTCGGCGGTGTTGGGCGCGACGGGCGTGAAGCGGAGGCCACGGGCACCGTCGGAGCGCTGGACACCCTTGGCGACGGCGGAGGCGGCGTCGGTGCCGGGGGTGGCGGCGACGGCGGGCGTGCCGCCGGAGCCGACGACGGCGCTGCCGGCGGCGGTGGCGACGGTCACGACGGCGGCGGCGCGCACCATGGAACGGCGGGAGAGAGCGCCGGCTATGACGTCGCCGACGTACTCGTTGTCACTGGTGTTGGGCACCTCGTGGAAGCAGGCGTCACCACAGCGGAACCGGCAGGTGAGGGCGGAACGGCCGCCTCCGTGCGGGTTGGTGCTCAGCAGCGGCAGCAGTTTGCGCACTTGGTCCTCCTCCGGCGCGTTCCGCGCCGCCCCTTGGTCCCGACATGGTGTCGGGAATTGGTCCGGCGGTGACGTTATGTGCACACATCTGCACGGGGGAGGCGACGAAGTGAACGCCGAATGAATGAGCGGGAACGGGGCTCCCCGGAGGCCCTGTTCGGCGGCGGGTCGTGAGCGGCTCGTGACGCAAGGAGGGTCGATTATGGGCCACCGAAGGCGACACACCCCGGGCCGCTAACCTTACGTGTCCGCCCTGGCCAGGGATGATTCCTCCCAGTACGGACATTCACCGCACTCAACTCATGCGAAAGGCCTCGCCCATGGGCATTCGGAGCTTGCTGCGCAAGGTGTTCGGACGCGATCGTGCGGAACAGCACGCTGATTCCCCGGCAACCTCCGTCCCGCCCCAGGCGGCCCCCACCTCACGGGAGGAGCCGGGGCGGGCAAGGGCCGCGTCGACGGCTACGGGGGCGGCGGGGACGTCGCCCACGGGGTCGTCGGGGGCGGCGTCGTCGGGCTCGGGTTCGTCCGGCTCGGGGTCGTCGACGTCGGAAGGGGCTCCGGCGTCTCCGGTGGCGTCCGGCTCGTCGGACTCGGAGAAGGACGAGGCCCAGCGCGCCGCGGACGACCTGGTGGCAGCCGCCTTCGACAACCCGAAGGTCCCGGCGGCAAGGACGGCCACCTCGCCCTCCCGGCCGACGACGCTCGGCGAGCAGGGCGCTGTCGCGGGCGGCGCGGCGGTCGCGGCCGCGGAGGCGGTGACGGAGGCGCAGGCGGCGGCCGAGGCGGAGGTTGCGGAGGCCGAGCCGGAGGCGGCTGCTTCGGAGCCCAAGACGGAGGCCGAGGCGGAGGTTGCGGAGGCCGAGCCGAAGGCGGCTGCCTCGGAGCCCAAGACGGAGGCCGAAGCGGAGGTTGCGGAGGCCGAGCCGAAGGCGGCTGCCTCGGAGCCCAAGACGGAGGCCGAAGCGACGGCCACGGAGCCGAAGACGGAGGCGGCGGTTTCGGCCGCCGAGCCTGAGGCGGAGGCCAAGGTGGAGGCGCCGGCCGTGTCCGCCGAGGCTGAGGCCGAAGCGGTGGTCGAGGCTGCCGACCCTGAGGCCGAAGCGGTGGTCGAGGCTGCCGACCCTGAGGCCGAAGCGGTGGCCGAGGCTGCCGACCCTGAGGCCGAGGCGGTGGCCGAGGCTGCCGACCCTGAGGCCGAAGCGGTGGCCGAGGCTGCCGACCCTGAGGCCGAGGCAACGGAGGTGGAGACCGTCGTTTCCGCCGAGGCGGAGCCGGAGGCAACGGCCGTGGCCGTGACCTCGGACGCGAACGTCGCGGACGACGCGGACGACGCGGACGAGGTTGTCGCCGAGAAGGCCGAGGCGGCCGCCGAGGTCGTGGCGGAGCCCGAGGCCACCACGGAGTCCGCGCCGAAGGCGCAGGACGCCGAGGCGCCGTCCACCGATGAGCCCCTCGCCGAGGAAGCCACCGTGGTGGACGAGCCCGAGGCGTCCGCTCCGGAGGCACCGGCGGTCGAGGCCGAGCAGGTCGAGGCGGAGCCGCAGCCCGAGGAGCCCGCCGCCGAGGCGGCCGAGGCCGCCGAGGCCCCCGAGGCTCCCGCACCGGCGGTGGAGCCCGCCGTGGACGAAGCCGAGAAGCCCGAGCCGATCGCGGCCGAGGCAGAGCCGGAGACTGTCACCCCGGCAGCCGAGCCGGTCGCGGCCGAGGCGGAGCCGGAGGCCATCACCCCGGCAGCCGAGCCGGAGGCGGAGCCGGTGGCTGCCGCTGCGGAACCCGAGGCGACCCCGGCCGGCACCCCGGCCGCTGCGGAACCCGAGGCGACCCCGGCCGACACCCCGGCCGCCGCCGAGCCCGAGGCGACCCCGGCCGACCCCACCCCCGCCGCAAAGGCGACCCCCACCCCCCTCGCAACCGACGCGCCCCAGCTCACCGACGCGTACGTCGCCGCCGGGGACGTGCTCAAGGAGCGGGGGCTCCTGGACGCTCGGGCGGCCGTGTATCTCGTGATCGACCGGTCCGGGTCGATGCGCGGGTACTTCAAGGACGGGTCCGTCCAGCGGCTCGCCGAGCAGACCGTGGCACTCGCCGCGCACCTCACCGAGGACGCCGCCGTCACCGCCGTCTTCTTCTCCACCGACATCGACGGCACCGCCGAACTCCGCCCCGCCGGCATCGACGGCCGCATCGACGAGATCAACGCGGGCCTCGGCCGCCTCGGCCGTACGAACTACCACCGCGCAGTCGAGGAGGTCCTCGCCCACCACGAGAAGGCCGACCCCACCCGCCCCGCCCTCGTCGTCTTCCAGACGGACGGCGCCCCGGAGTCCAAGACGGCCGCCACCCAGGCGCTCGCCGAGGCCGCCGAGCGCCCGATCCACTGGCAGTTCGTCGCGTGGGGCGAGGAGGACAACAAGGCCTTCGACTACCTCCGTAAGCTCACCGCACCCCGCACCGGGCACTACCTCGCCGGCCCGACCCCCTCCGAGACCGCCCACGCCGACTTCTACCGCGGGCTGCTCTCCACCTGGGAGGCGTGACCGGCACCTGAGCCGGGGCCAGAACCGGCCAAGGGCCTGGTGGTGACCGCCGTCGACACGATCGGCAGCGTCACCGTCACCACCAGGCCCCCGCCCCCGTCCTGGCCCCGGTCCTCGTCCTCGCCCTCACCGTCCGCCTCGCCCTCACCGTCCGCCTCGCCCTCACCGTCCGCCTCGCCCTCCGCCTCCGGCGCCCCGTCCGCCCGCGCCACCGCGCCCACGGTCCCCCCGTGCGCCACCGCGATGGACCGGACGATCGACAGACCGAGGCCCGCCCCCGGCCCCAGCCGGTCGCGCCCCTCTCCCCGCCGGAACGGCTCGAACAGCCCCGCCACCTCACCCGCCGCGACCACCGGCCCCGTGTTGGCGACGGTCACCACCCCACCGTCCACGCGGACCTCCACCCATCCCCCCGGCACGTTGTAGGCGACCGCGTTCGCGACGAGGTTCCGTACGAGCTGCCCGAGCAGCACCCGGTTGCCCCGTACGACACCCCGCTCACCGGTCACGGAGACCCGCGAGACGCCGTACGTCTCGCACTCCTCCTCGACCACCGCCCCCAGCTCCACGTCCTCCCGGGCCTCCAGCCCCCGCTCGCTGCGGGCCAGCATCAGCAGCCCCTCGATGAGGCGCTCACTGCGCCGGTTGCTGTCCAAGAGGACCTGTTTGACCTCGGTCGAGTCGTCGAGGCCGATCTGGATCGCGGCGCGCTGCGTGGCGAGCGGGGTCCGCAGCTCGTGCGAGGCGTTCGCGATGAACCGCCGCTGGCTGTCGAAGGCGGCCTCCAGCCGGCCGAGCAGCGCGTCGATCGTGTCGCCGAGCTCCTTCAGCTCGTCGTCGGGCCCGCTCGCCGCGATCCTCTCGTGCAGGTTCCGCTCCGAGAGCCGCCGCGCCCGCGCCGTCATCTCGTGCACCGGCCGCAGCACCCGCCCCGCCGTCCACCACCCCACCGCGACGGCGCAGAACGCCATGACGACGAGCGCCAGGCACGACCACATGAGCATCTGTTCGCCCGCCGCCCGGCTGACGTCGTCGCTCAGCCGGTAGGCGGTGACCGTCTCGAACGGCGCCACCACCCGCACCCGCGCCGCGATCGCCGCCGCCTCGCCCTCCGTACCGGCCCGGGACAGCAGGTTCACGAAGGTGAGCAGACAGCCTCCAAGGACGACGAAGACACCCCCGTAGACGAGCGCGATCCGCGTCCGGATGGTCGACCCGGCCCCCAGCATCCCGCCATGCGCAGGCACCCCCGTACCCCCCGCTCCCGGACCCGCCGCCACTCCCGTCCCCGCCGTCGGCACCCCCGTACCCACCGCCACCCCTCCCGTCCCCGCCGAGGAACCCGTACCCCCCGCCGCTCGACTCACAGCGCGTACCCCACTCCCTGCACCGTCCTGATCAGCCCCGGCTCGCCGAGCTTCGCGCGCAGCTTGCTCATGCAGACCCGTACCGCGCCCGTGAAGGGGTCGGTGTGGGCGTCCCAGGCGCGCTCCAGGAGCTCCTCGGCCGAGACCGTCGCCCCGTCCGCCTCCAGCAGGATCTGCAGGACGGAGAACTCCTTCGGGGACAGGTCGAGCGCCCGCCCGTCCCGGGTCACCTCACGCCGTACGGTGTCCATCTCCACGCCCGCCCGTGCGAGCCTCGGCGGTACGGGCCGGGCGCTGCGCCGCCGCAGGGCGCGCACCCGGGACACCAGCTCGGGGAACTCGAAGGGCTTGGCCAGGTAGTCGTCGGCGCCGAGGTCGAGCCCCTCGACCCGGTCCTCCGTCGACGCCGCCGCGGTCAGCATCAGGATCCGGGTCCTGGCCGCCTCGGCCACGAGGGCACGGGCCACGTCGTCGCCGTGGACGCGCGGCAGGTCGCGGTCGAGGACGACGACGTCGTAGTCGTGCAGGCCCAGGTAGGCGAGGGCGGCGTCGCCGCTGTAGACGGTGTCGACGGCGAAGCCCGCCCGCCGCAGCCCGGTGGCGACGAGCTCCGCGAGGACCTCCTCGTCCTCGGCGACCAGTACGCGCATGCTCTCTTCCTCGCTGCTCGGCACCCCGCCTTTCTACGCCCTCCGACGTTTCGCGAACGTCTCCGTGCTCCGGTGCTGCTCCCCCGCCGCTTATCGATGTGAGTGGATCTTGAACTGCCCGTTAGGATTTCGACCATGGCGGCCACTGGATCCGAGAAGCAGGGGGCGAAGGCGTTCTACGTCTCGACCCCCATCTACTACGTCAACGACGCTCCTCACCTGGGCCACGCCTACACGACCGTCGCAGGCGACGTGCTCACGCGCTGGCACCGTCAGCGCGGCGAGAAGGTGTGGTACCTCACCGGCACGGACGAGCACGGTCAGAAGATCATGCGCACGGCCGAGGCGAACAACGTCACGCCCCAGGCCTGGTGCGACAAGCTCGTCGAGGAGGCCTGGAAGCCCCTCTGGGAGCACCTGAACATCGCGAACGACGACTTCATCCGTACGACGGAGAAGCGGCACACGGATCGCGTCCAGGAGTTCGTGCAGGACCTGTACGACAAGGACGAGATCTACAAGGGCGGGTACGAGGGCCCGTACTGCGTGGGCTGTGAGGAGTACAAGCTCCCGGGCGATCTCATCGAGGCCGAGGACGGCACGAAGCTGTGCCCGGTCCACAAGAAGCCGGTGGAGATCCTCAAGGAGGAGAACTACTTCTTCAAGCTGAGCGAGTACGGCCCGAAGCTGCTGGAGTTCTACGAGGCGAACCCGGGCTTCATCCAGCCGGAGTCGGCGCGCAACGAGGTCGTGAACTTCGTCAAGCAGGGTCTTGAGGACCTGTCGATCTCGCGCTCGACGTTCGACTGGGGCGTCCCGGTGCCGTGGGACGAGAAGCACGTCATCTACGTGTGGATCGACGCGCTCCTGAACTACGCGACGGCGGTCGGCTACAACGAGAACCCGGAGAAGTTCGACGAGACCTTCCCGGCCAACGTCCACCTCATCGGCAAGGACATCCTGCGCTTCCACGCGGTGATCTGGCCGGCGATGCTGATGGCGCAGGGTCTGCCGGTGCCGGGCAAGGTGGCGGCGAACGGCTGGCTGATGGTCGGCGGCGAGAAGATGTCGAAGTCGAACCTGACGGGCATCAAGCCGCAGGACCTGACCTCGCACTTCGGCGTGGACGCGTACCGCTGGTACTTCCTGCGCGCGATCGCGTTCGGCCAGGACGGCTCGTTCTCGTGGGAGGACTTCACCGCCCGCTACACCAGCGAGCTGGCGAACGACTACGGCAACCTGGCGTCCCGCGTCGCGGCGATGGTCGGCAAGTACTTCGACGGCGCCCTGCCGGCGGCGACGGCCGACGGCGACGCGGAGAAGGCGATCCACGAGGGCCTGGCGAAGGCCGTCGCGGCGGCCGACCTGAAGATCGGCGAGGAGCTGGACTTCCAGGGCGGCATCCTGGCGATCTTCGACTTCGTGAAGCAGGTCAACGGCTACATCACGGAGCAGGAGCCGTGGAAGGTCGCGAAGGACGAGTCCGAGGCGGGCCGCGCCCGCCTGGCGACGATCCTCTACACGGCGGCCGAGTCCCTCCGGGGCGTCGCGGTCCTCCTGAACGCGATCATGCCGGAGACCTCCCAGAAGCTCTGGGACTCCCTGGGCGCGGAGGCCTCCCTGGGCGCCCTGTCCGCCCAGCCGGTCCAGTCGGCCGGCGAGTGGGGCAAGCTCCCGGCAGGCACGACGGTGACGAAGGGCGCGGTGCTCTTCCCGCGCCTGGAGGACCCGAAGAAGGACTGACCTTCCTCCCCCACGCACCATCCTGTGGCCGCCGCCCCGCTCCCGGGGCGGCGGCCACAGCCGTCTCTCCCTTGTTGCACCCCTACGCGGGGTTCGTCCTTTTCTGCCCCGCAGGCCGCCGACTCCTCCACGCCTGCCCCGGACTCGACACGACGCAGGCAGTGGCTAATGCGTCCAGTCCTTCAGCGGCTCCGTGTCCAGCTCCATGCCCACCGGGTCGGGCAGCGTGACCGTCTTTCCGAAGGGGACCGTGGCCACCATCTCGTACCGTTCTCCGTCCGGCTGCGAGTGGACCTTGACCTCGCCGGTGGTCCGGTCGATCAGCAGGTACACGGGGAGCCCTGTCTCCGCGTAGGCACGCGGCTTCTCGACACGGTCCCGCCGACCGGTGTCCGAGTCGCCGGAGGTCACTTCGACAACCATGAGGACGTCGTCCGCACTCGCCCACTCCCCCTGGCCGACGAAAGCGCCACTCGGCGCGAGGCAGCCGTCCGGGCGGGCATTGCCCTTCCGGTACTTCTCAATCCTCAGACCCTGGTCCGGATAGAGCCACCAGCCGACGTTGGCCTGAATACACAGTCGCGTCAGCCACTCGATGATCCGCCCGTGGTCGCCGTCCGGCACAGCCTTCTCCCCGATCTTCCCGTCGATGAACTCCAGGCGCAGAGATTCGTCCACACGTTCGCCAAGACGGGCGAGTTCTTCGAACCCCTCCTGCGTCAGAACGCTCACGGCGGACTCCTCCCAGATCGGTGGTGCCTCCCACGGTACGGGTTTCCCGGCAGACCCGGCCGGGTTCGTCACAGTCGCCATGGCGGCACCCTGGCATATGCCAAAGGCCCGGGATCCGAAGATCCCGGGCCTTCACTCATCCGTGCGACGGCAGTGATTACCGCGCCGCGTCCGGGTGGACCGCGTCCGTGATCGGGCGGTCCGTGGCGGTCGGCTTTTCGACCGGCTTGCGGAGCTGGATGTTGAGTTCGCGCAGGCGGGCCTCGTCCAGTTCCGTCGGGGCGCCCATCAGGAGGTCCTGGGCGTTGCCGTTCAGGGGGAAGGCGATCGTTTCGCGGATGTTCGGCTCGTCGGCCAGGAGCATCACGATGCGGTCCACGCCCGGGGCGATGCCGCCGTGCGGCGGGGCGCCGTACTCGAAGGCGCGGAGCATGCCCGCGAACTCGTGCTCGACCGTCTCGCGCGAGTAGCCCGCGATCTCGAAGGCCTTGAACATGATCTCGGGCTCGTGGTTACGGATCGCGCCCGAGGAGAGCTCGATGCCGTTGCAGACGATGTCGTACTGCCAGCCGAGGACGTCCAGCGGGTCCTGGGTCTCCAGGGCCTCCAGGCCGCCCTGCGGCATCGAGAACGGGTTGTGCGAGAAGTCGATCTTGCCGGTCTCCTCGTCCCGCTCGTACATCGGGAAGTCCACGATCCACGCGAAGCGGAAGACGTTCTCCTCGAACTGGCCGGCGCGCTTGGCCGCCTCGACCCGGACCGGGCCCATGATCTTGGAGACCTCGTCGAACTCGCCCGCGCCGAAGAAGATCGCGTGGCCCGGCTCCAGGCCGAGGCGCTCGGTGAGGACCTTGACGTTCTCCTCGGTGAGGAACTTGGCGATCGGGCCCGTGAGCGCGTTGCCCTCGCCCACGCGGACCCACGCCAGGCCCTTCGCGCCCAGCGAGACCGCGAAGTCACCGAGGGAGTCGAAGAACTTGCGCGGCTGGTCGCCCGTGTTCGGCACCGCCAGCGCACGCACGTGCTTGCCGGCGAAGGCCTTGAACTCCGACGCCTCGAAGACGTCCGAGATGTCGACGAGCTCCAGGGACGTGCGCAGGTCCGGCTTGTCGTTGCCGTACTTCAGCATCGACTCACGGAACGGGATCCGCGGGAACGGGGACGTCACGGGGCGGCCGCCGCCGAACTCCTCGAAGATCTCCGTCATGAGCTTCTCGATCGGCTGGAAGACGTCCTCCTGCTCGACGAAGCTCATCTCGACGTCGAGCTGGTAGAACTCGCCCGGCGAACGGTCCGCGCGGGCGTCCTCGTCGCGGAAGCACGGCGCGATCTGGAAGTAGCGGTCGAAGCCGGAGATCATCAGCAGCTGCTTGAACTGCTGCGGCGCCTGCGGCAGCGCGTAGAACTTGCCCGGGTTCAGCCGGGACGGGACGACGAAGTCGCGGGCGCCCTCGGGGGAGGTCGCGGCGAGGATCGGGGTCGCCATCTCGTTGAAGCCGAGGGCCACCATCTTCGAACGGATGGAGGCGATGACGGCCGAGCGCAGCATGATGTTGCGGTGCATGCGCTCGCGGCGCAGGTCGAGGAAGCGGTACTCCAGGCGCCGCTCCTCGTTCACGCCGTCGTCCGTGTTGACGGTGAACGGGATCTGCTTCGCCGCGCCCAGGACCTCGACCGTGGCGGCCTCGATCTCGATCTCGCCGGTCGGCAGCTCCGGGTTGACGTTCTCCGCGCCACGCGAGACGACCTTGCCGTCCACGCGGACGACGGTCTCCTTCGTCAGCTTGTCGAGCACCTCGGCAGCGGCCGTGCCGGGCCGGGCGACGAGCTGCGTGATGCCGTAGTGATCGCGCAGATCGATGAAGAGGATGCCGCCCAGGTCGCGCCGATTGTGCAGCCAGCCGCTCAGCCGGACGTCGGTGCCGACGTCAGAGGCGCGGAGCTCGCCGCAGGTGTGGGACCTGTACCGATGCATCGTCGTTCATCCAGTCTTCGGGATCTACGGGAACCAGAGGGGTGCGCCGTCGTGACGGGTCGTGACGGCAGACCCGTCCCAGACTACCGGGCGCCCCAAGATCGCATTTCGAATACGCTCAGTGGCGACCTTCTGTCCGATATTCATAAAGTAGGGCAATGCGCACCGAGGACGTCCTGGCCGCGATCGCGACCGGCCTGTGGCGCTGGGACAACGCTTCCGGGATCGTGACGCTCGACGCCGAGGCGGCCCGGCTGCTCGGGCTGCCCGCCGAACCGGCCCAGCTCACCGAGGCGGCCGTACGCTCCCGGTTTCATCCCGTCGACTGGAACGAGATCGACGGGGTCGTGAACCTCGCCGTCGCCGAAGGGACCCTCGCCGAGGCCCGGCTCCGCATCATGGACGGCCACGGACGGGTGATCCGTACCGTACGGTCCAGGTCCAAGCCGCTCATCGAGGGCAACGACTACCAGCTCGTCGGCACCCTCCAGGAGGTCGCCGAGCCGCAGCCCGGCACCGCCGCCCGTACGCCCATCACCGGCGACTGGCGCCGCTCCCGCGAGGCGTTCCTGCTCGACGCGGGCCGCGCGCTCGCCGAGGCCCGCTCGACCGCCGAGGTGCTGCGCGTCGCCGCCTCCCTCTCCATGCCGGGCTTCTCGCCGGACGGGCTCGCCGTCTTCGGGGTCGCAGGCGAACGGCTGACGATCATCGGCCACCACGGGCACAACGTGGGCGACGAGGGCCCCTTCACCTCGATGTCGGTGGACACCGACTACCCGGCGGCCGAGGTCGTACGGACCGGGCGGGCGATCTACCTGCCGACGCCGGAGGAGTACCTGCGTCGCTTCCCGGTGACCTGGCCCCTGGCGCAACGTTTCGGCAGACAGTCCTGGGCGTACCTCCCGCTCATCGTCGCGGGCCGCACCATGGGCGCCTGGATGGCCGCCTTCAAGCACCCCGTCGCCTTCACCCCCGACGAGCGCTCCGTCCTCACCACCGTCGCCCGGATGCTCGCCCAGGCCCTCGCCCGTGCGGGCGTCGCCGAGTCCGAGCGCGAACTGTCGCTGGGCCTCCAGCGGACGATGATGCCCGTCATCGGCCCCGGCATCCCGGGCCTGCACATCGCCGCCCGGTACGTCCCGACCGGCGGCGGGCTCCAGGTCGGCGGCGACTGGTACGACATGATCCAGCTGCCGGGCGGCCGCATCGCCCTCGTCATCGGCGACGTCCAGGGCCACGACGTGCGCGCCGCCGGTCTGATGGGCCAGCTGCGTATCGCCCTGCGCGCGTACGCCTCCGAGGGCCACCGGCCCGACGCGGTCCTCTCCCGCGCCTCCCGCTTCCTGTACGGGATCACCAACGGGGAGACACCCGGGAGCCGTCACGAGGAGGGGGCGGACGGCGACCGGGGTGTCCCGGACGGCGGCCCGCGCTTCGCGACCTGCCTCTACCTGGAGGTCGACCCGGTCACCGGTGTCGTGGACATCGCGCGGGCCGGGCACCCGGACCCGGCGGTCCGGATGACCGACGGAACGGTCCTTCTGCGCCCCACGGCCGGCGGGCTGCCCCTCGGCATCGACCCCGACACCGACTATCCGACGACCCGGTTCACCCTGGAGCCCGGCGAGACCCTCATGATGTGCACCGACGGGCTCCTGGAGACCGGCGGCCACGACCTCGACACCGGCTGGGAGCGCATCCGGGAGCTGCTCGAAGGGCACGACGGCGAGTCGCTGGAGGAGCTCGCCGACAGCCTCGTGGAGGCCGTCCACGGCCCCGGCTCGCACCACACCACCGGTCCGCTCGCCGACCGCCGAGAGGACGACATCGCGGTCCTGCTCCTCTCCCGCCAGGGCCCGGCCACCCGCCGTCCCCCGCGCCGCACGATGATGACCGTCGCGCAGGCCGAGCCGGAGCGGATCGCCGCCGCCCGCCAGCACCTGCGGCAGCTGCTGCACGACTGGACGGACGAGGACCAGGTCGACTCGGCGGTCCTGATGGTCTCCGAGATGGTCACCAATGTCCTCATCCACACGGACGGCGACGCGCTCCTCATCGCCGAGGTGACCTGCCCCAACGGCTCGCGGCGGCGGCTGCGGGTGGAGGTCTCCGACGGCAGCGACGAGCTGCCGCACAAGCGGCAGCCGGGGGAGATGGCCTCGTCGGGGCGCGGCCTGGTCCTCATGGAGATGCTCGCGCACGCGTGGGGCGTGGACCCGCAGGGCGAGGGCAAGTCGATCTGGTTCGAGCTGCACGAGCCGCCGACGAAGGACGGGGTGGAGGACACGGGGGACGCGGGGGACGCCGGGGGCTTGGAGGAGGCGGCCAAGGCCGCGCAGTAGACGGGCCCGGGGGAGAGAGCACGCGCCGCGCGCCACAGGGCGGGGGGCGCCCGCCCTCGGAGGAGCCTCGGGCGTCGTACCCGCTCACGCGCAGCGCGCAGGGCATGCGCCCCGGACGAGCCCCGAGGGCCAAGGCGTCGTACCCGCTCGCGCACAGCGCGCGGGGCGTACGCCCCCGGAGGAGACTGGTGTCGTACGGCCACCGCCGGGGGGACCACGGAGCACGCCATGGACACCCACAAGGTCGGAAGCGACACGACCGTCCTGGCCGACAGCCTCGAAGCACCGGGGCTCGGCCACATCCCCTGCAACGCGTACGTCCTCACCGCCAAGGAACCGGTCGTCGTCGACACCGGACTCTCCGTCGCCGACCGGAACTTCATCGACACCCTCGGCTCGGTCATCGACCCCGCCGACGTCCGCTGGATCTGGCTCACGCACCCGGACCGCGACCACACCGGCGGCATCTTCGACCTGCTGGTCGCCGCGCCGCAGGCGAAGGTCGTGACCACCTTCATCGGCGCCGGAATCATGACCACCGAGCGCCCGCTGCCGATGGACCGCGTCTACTTCCTCAACCCCGGCCAGTCCCTGGACGTCGGCGACCGCACGCTCGACGCCTTCCGGCCGCCGCTCTTCGACAACCCGGCGACCGTCGGCTTCTACGACGAGAAGACCCGGATCTGCTTCAGCTCCGACTGCTTCGGCGGGCCGATGCCGACCGCCGAACTCGCCGAGAGCGGGCACGCCAACGACCTCAAGCCGGAGGAGCTGCGGCAGGCACAGCTGATGTGGGCGACGTTGGACAGCCCGTGGGTGCACATCGTGGACCCGGCGAAGTACCGGGCGACGATCGAGCCGCTGCGGGAGATGAACCCGGAGATCGTGCTCAGCACGCATCTGCCGCCCGCCGTACGGATGACGGACCTGATGGTCGACACGATCACGATGGCGCCGGACTCGGACCCGTTCGTGGGCCCGGACCAGGCGGCCCTGGTGCAGATGCTGGCGTCCTTCGAACCGGGCGGCATGCCGGCCGCGACCTGACTCACCCCGGTCCGGGTGCCTCCCGCGCCTCCCGCGCCTCCGGCCCGTACCGGCCGCGCAGCTCGCCGATCACCCCGAAGGCGGCGGCCGTGACCGGTACGGCGAGCAGCATGCCCAGGATCCCGGCGACCGACGCCCCGGCCGTGATGGTGAGCATGACGACGGCCGGGTGCATCTGCACGGTACGGCTCTGGATCGCGGGCTGGAGGACGTTCCCCTCGATGACCTGGACGGCCAGGACCACGCCCAGGACCCAGAGCGCGATGACGAAGCCCCGGTCGGCCATCGCGACGAGGACGGCGACGGCGCCGGAGAGGAAGGCCCCGAGGTACGGGATGTAAGCGGTGACGAAGACGAGCGCGCCGAGGCCCACGGCGCCGGGGACCCGCAGGACCAGCAGCCCGATGGTGATGAGGACGGCGTCGACGAGGGCGACGAGGGTCGTCCCGCGCATGAAGCCCTCGACGGCCTCGAAGGCGCGGCGGCCCATGGCCTCCAGCGTGTCGCCGGTCGCGCGCGGGGCGAGCGAGCGCAGGGCACCGACCGCCTTGTCGGAGTCGCGGAGGAAGAAGAAGATCAGCAGCAGGGCGAGCAGGGCCATGGCGGCGACCTGGCCGACGACACTGAGCCCGCTGATCACCCCCGAGGCCGCGGTCCCGCCGAACTTCTGCAGCAGCGACTTCGCGTTCCTGGCGAGGTCGTCGAGCGAGGTCCCGGCCGCCCCGAGGTGGCCGGCGATGTCCGTCGCGGCCTGCCGCAGCGAGGCGACGATCTGGTCGCCGGTCTCGATGAGCGCGACGACCACGATGTAGGTCGCGCCGCCGACGAAGGCGAGGACGGCGAGGACCGTGAGCCCGGCGGCGAGCGACTTCTGCACCTTCATCCGCAGCAGGCGCCGGTAGAGGGGCCCGAGGAGCGCGGTGCCGAGGAGCGCGAGCAGGACGGGCGTGACGGCCGTCTGGAACACGACGCACAGCCAGATCCCGACGGCGGCGACCCCGGCGACGAGCAGCAGGACGACGCACCAGGCCGCGGTCCGCCGGGCGGCTTCGGGAAGGAGAGGCCTCTGCGTCTGCACCCGTCCACCGGACCACGCCCCGCGGCGTGTCGTCCTCCGCTACGCGCCGGACGAGTGACGCACCGTCAGCCCGCCGGCCCGTCAGGGGCGCGGCCCGGTGCGTCGAAGGATGTACTCCCGCTCGTTCCCCGGGAGGAGGCCACGCGCACGCCCCGCTTCTAGGCTGCTGACATGAAGCAGGCGTCGAAGAATCTGTTGGAAGGTGTCGTCACCTTCGCCGTCGGCCTGGTCCTTCGGCTGTTCACGGACGGA
The DNA here is from genome assembly GCF_053609105.1 of Streptomyces sp. NPDC054975. NCBI lineage: Bacteria > Bacillati > Actinomycetota > Actinomycetes > Kitasatosporales > Streptomycetaceae > Streptomyces > Streptomyces sp. NPDC054975. The sequence goes on along the minus strand of NZ_JBSGWV010000025.1, from coordinate 29,385 downwards.
GTGGAGACGCCCGTCGTCACGCTGACGAAGGTCGGTGTGGTCCTCATGTGGGTCGGCGGTGTGCTTGTCGCGTGGGGCCTGTTCCAGGCGGTGCGCGGGTCGAACACGGCGCGGCGCGACCCGTAGTACGGAGCCGGGGCGCACGGCCCCGACCCCGTACCCCTGCCCGTACCCGCGCAGGCACCGCACCCGCACCGCACCCGTACGACGGCTGGAGCTACTCGCCCATCCCGTGCACCGCCGGGATCGTGCCGAGGCGGCCCGCCTGGAAGTCCTCGAAGGCCTGGCGGAGTTCGGCCTGGCTGTTCATGACGAACGGGCCGTAGTGCGCCATCGGCTCGCGGATCGGCCGGCCGCCGAGGACGACGACCTCCAGGTCGGGCGTGTGTCCGTCCTGCTTCTCGTCCGCGCGGACCGTGAGCGCGCCGCCCTTGCCGAAGACCGCGGTCTGGCCCATGTGGACCGGCCTGCGCTCCGCACCGACCGAGCCGCGCCCGGCCAGGACGTAGACGAGGCCGTTGAAGTCCTCGCGCCACGGCAGGGTCACCTCGGCGCCCGGCCGGACGGTCGCGTGGATCATCGTGATCGGGGTGTGGGTGATGCCCGGTCCGGCGTGGCCGTCGAGCTCGCCCGCGATGACACGGAGCAGCGCGCCGCCGTCGGGCGAGGTGAGCAGCTGGACCTGGCCGCCGCGGATGTCCTGGTAGCGCGGGGCCATCATCTTGTCGGAGGCCGGCAGGTTCACCCACAGCTGGAGCCCGTGGAAGAGGCCGCCGCTGACGACGAGGTGCTCCGGCGGGGCCTCGATGTGGAGCAGGCCGGAGCCGGCGGTCATCCACTGGGTGTCGCCGTTGGTGATGGTGCCGCCACCGCCGTTGGAGTCCTGGTGGTCGAAGACGCCGTCGATGATGTACGTGACCGTCTCGAAGCCGCGGTGGGGGTGCCACGGGGTGCCCTTGGGCTCACCGGGCGCGTACTCCACCTCTCCCATCTGGTCCATCATGATGAACGGGTCGAGGTACTGGTAGTTGATCCCGGCGAACGCGCGGCGCACCGGGAAACCCTCGCCCTCGAAGCCGGACGGGGCCGTGGTCACGGCGAGCACGGGGCGGGAGACGGCGTCGGCCGGGGCGGCGACGCGCGGCAGGGTGAGCGGGTTCTCGACAGTCACAGCGGGCATGGCGGGACCTCCTTGTGCGACCAGTTTAGTTGAACAATGAACTTCCTGCCACCCGGAACGCGGAACGCCCGGGAGGAATTCCTCCCGGGCGCTCTCCCACCTACCAGCGTCGGTCAGCCGTACATCCGGCGCATCGCGAAGTCCACCATCTGTTCCACGGCCTTGGCGTCGAAGACCATCCGGTGGTCGCCCTCCATGTCGAGGACGAAGCCGTAGCCGGTCGGGAGCAGGTCGATCACCTCGGCGCCGGTGATCACGAAGTACTTCGACTCCTTGCCCGCGTACCGCCGCAGCTCCTTGAGCGAGGTGAACATCGGGATGACCGGCTGCTGGGTGTTGTGCAGGGCCAGGAAGCCGGGGTTGTCGCCGCGCGGGCAGTAGACCTTCGAGCTCGCGAAGATCTGCTGGAAGTCCTCGGCGGACAGGGACCCGGTCGTGAAGGCCCGCACGGCGTCGGCGAGGGACGGCGGCGACGGCTCGGGGTAGAGCGGCGCCTGCTGCCCGTACCCGCCCTGCATGCCCCCCTGCATCCCGCCCTGCATGCCGGGCATCCCGCCGGCCATCGGCTGCTGCGGCGGCGGGGCGTACTGCTGCTGGGCACCCGGATTCTGCTCGTAGCCGTACATGGCGCACAGCCTAGCGAGTGGGCGGGGGCAGCGATTGACGTCACAGATGACCGGATAGGGGTTGCTTCTTATTACCGGTGGGTAGCATCATCGGAGAGAGCGATTAGCTACTCGCTGGTACGTGTACGAGGAATCTGCCTCCCCGATCCTTACGGAGCCGTCGCCATGGGGCACTACAAGTCGAATCTCCGCGACATCGAGTTCAACCTCTTCGAGGTACTCGGGCGCGACAAGGTGTACGGCACCGGTCCGTTCGAGGAGATGGACGTCGAGACCGCCAAGAGCGTCCTGGAGGAGCTGACCCGCCTCTCCGAGAACGAGCTGGCCGAGTCCTTCGCCGACGCCGACCGCAACCCCCCGGTCTTCGACCCCGAGACCAACACCGCGCCCGTCCCGGCGAGCTTCAAGAAGTCGTACCAGGCCTTCATGGACTCCGAGTACTGGCGCCTCGGCCTGCCCGAGGAGATCGGCGGCACCACCTCCCCGCGCTCCCTGATCTGGGCCTACGCGGAGCTGATCCTCGGCGCCAACCCGGCCGTGTGGATGTACTCCTCCGGCCCGGCCTTCGCCGGCATCCTGCACAACGAGGGCAACGAGGCGCAGAAGAAGATCGCGCAGATCGCCGTCGAGAAGCAGTGGGGCTCCACCATGGTCCTCACCGAGCCCGACGCGGGCTCGGACGTCGGCGCCGGCCGCACGAAGGCGGTCCAGCAGGAGGACGGCTCCTGGCACATCGAGGGCGTGAAGCGGTTCATCACGTCCGGTGAGCACGACATGTCGGAGAACATCCTCCACTACGTCCTCGCCCGCCCCGAGGGTGCCGGTCCGGGCACCAAGGGCCTCTCGCTCTTCCTCGTGCCGAAGTTCCTCTTCGACTGGGAGACCGGCGAGCTGGGCGAGCGCAACGGCGTGTACGCCACGAACGTCGAGCACAAGATGGGCCTCAAGGCCTCCAACACGTGCGAGATGACCTTCGGCGACCAGCACCCCGCCAAGGGCTGGCTGATCGGCGACAAGCACGACGGCATCCGCCAGATGTTCCTCATCATCGAGTTCGCCCGCATGATGGTCGGCACGAAGGCGATCTCCACCCTCTCCACGGGTTACCTCAACGCCCTGGAGTACGCCAAGGAGCGCGTCCAGGGCACCGACCTGGCGAACTTCATGGACAAGGCCGCGCCCAAGGTCACCATCACGCACCACCCCGACGTCCGCCGCTCGCTGATGACGCAGAAGGCGTACGCCGAGGGCATGCGCTCCCTCGTCCTCCACACGGCCGCCGTGCAGGACGAGATCCAGATCAAGGAAGCCGCGGGCGAGGACGCGAAGGCGCTGCACGGCCTGAACGACCTGCTGCTGCCGATCGTGAAGGGCTACGGCTCCGAGAAGGGCTACGAGCAGCTCGCGCAGTCGCTGCAGACCTTCGGCGGCTCCGGCTTCCTGCAGGAGTACCCGATCGAGCAGTACATCCGGGACGCCAAGATCGACACCCTCTACGAGGGCACCACGGCCATCCAGGGCCAGGACTTCTTCTTCCGCAAGATCGTCCGCGACCAGGGCGCGTCCCTGAACGCGCTGGCCGAGGAGATCAAGAAGTTCCTCGCGGTCGGCACCGGCGGCGAGGAGCTGGCCGGGGCCCGCGACGCGCTCGCCAAGGCCGCCGTGGACCTGGAGGGCATCGTCGGCAAGATGCTCACCGACCTCACCGCGACCGGCGAGGACGTCAAGAACATCTACAAGGTCGGCCTCAACACCACGCGCCTGCTCATGGCTTCGGGTGACGTCGTCGTCGGCTACCTGCTCCTGAAGGGCGCGGCCGTCGCCGCCGAGAAGCTGGCCGCCGGCGCCTCCGCCAAGGACCAGGCCTTCTACCAGGGCAAGATCGCGGCCGCGAAGTTCTTCGCCGCCAACGTCCTGCCGGGCGTGGGCACCGAGCGCGCGCTCGCCGAGGCCGTCGACGGCTCGCTGATGGACCTGGACGAGGCCGCGTTCTAGTACGCGCCCCCGTCCAACGAGGAACGGCTCGCTCCCGGGGAGGGGAGTGGGCCGTTCCGCTTTCCTGGAGGTACGGGCCGAGGTACGGGCACCGACCCGGGGCCCGTCCGGAGGGGCCGTCCTGCGTCCCGGATCGACGAGCCGCGGGCACGAGCCCGACCCGGGGCCCGTCCGGAGGGGCCGTCCTGCGTCCCGGATCGACGAGCCGCGGGCACGAGCCCGACCCGGGGCGCGTCCGGAGGGGCCGTCCTGCGTCCCGGATCGACGAGCCGCGGGCACGAGCCCGGCCGAGGGCCCGCCAGGAGGGGACCGTTCCGTCTATCGGGGCCCCGGCGCCGTATTCCGGGGCCTGCGTAAGGTGAACCCATGACGAGCACCGCCCGCTTCGACCGCGGCCACACCGACGACCTCATGACGTTCCTGGCGGCCTCCCCGTCGCCGTACCACGCCGTGGCGAACGCCGCCGAGCGGCTCGAGAAGGCCGGCTTCCGCCAGGTCGAGGAGACCGCCGCCTGGGAGGGCACGCCCGGCGGCCAGTACGTGATCCGCGGCGGCGCGCTCATCGCCTGGTACGTACCGGAGGGCGCGTCCCCCCACACCCCGTACCGGATCGTCGGCGCCCACACCGACTCCCCCAACCTGCGCGTGAAGCCGCAGCCCGACATGGGCGCACGGGGCTGGCGCCAGGTCGCCGTCGAGATCTACGGCGGGACGCTGCTCAACACCTGGCTCGACCGCGACCTCGGCCTCGCCGGCCGGCTCACCCTGCGCGACGGCAGCCACCACCTGGTGAACGTGGATCGCGCCGTGCTGCGCGTCCCCCAGCTCGCCATCCACCTCGACCGCCAGGCCAACGAGGGCCTCAAGCTGGAACGGCAGCGCCACATGCAGCCGATCTGGGGCCTCGGCGACGTCCACGAGGGCGACCTGATCCGCTTCGTGGCCGAGGAGGCGGGCGTCGACGCCGAGGACGTCGCCGGCTGGGACCTGATGGTCCACGCCATCGAGGCCCCCTCCTACCTGGGCCGCGACCGCGAACTCGTCGCGGGCCCCCGCATGGACAACCTGATCTCGGTCCACGCCGGCGTGGCCGCCCTGGCCGCCGTCGCGGGCCGTGCCGACCTCCCGTACATCCCGGTGCTCGCCGCCTTCGACCACGAGGAGAACGGCTCCGAGGCCGACACCGGCGCCCAGGGCCCCCTCCTCGGCAACGTCCTGGAACGCTCCGTCTACGCCCGGGGCGGCGCCTACGAGGACCGCGCCCGGGCCTTCGCGGCCTCGATCTGCCTCTCCTCCGACGTCGGCCACGCCGTCCACCCCAACTACTCCGAACGCCACGACCCGACCCACCACCCGCGCCCCAACGGCGGCCCGATCCTCAAGGTGAACGTCAACCAGCGGTACGCCACCGACGGCAGCGGCCGCGCGGTCTTCGCGGCGGCGTGCGAGAAGGCGGGCGTGCCGTGGCAGTCCTTCGTCTCGAACAACGACATGCCGTGCGGCACGACGATCGGCCCGATCACCGCGGCCCGGCACGGCATCAGCACGGTCGACATCGGCGTGGCCTGCCTCTCGATGCACAGCGCCCGCGAACTCTGCGGCGCCGACGACCCGTACCTCCTCGCGAACGCGCTCGTGGCGTTCCTGGAGGGATGACGCGCCCGAACCCGGGTACCCGATCCCAACTACTCCACTAGGAGGCGGGATTCATGGGACTCGGAGGATGCATCATCCTCATCGCCGTGGGCGCGATCCTCACGTTCGCCACGGACTGGGAGCTCGACGGCGTCAACCTCGACCTGGTGGGACTGATCATGATGGCGGTCGGTCTCATCGGCGTGGCGACCTTCACCAGCATCGCCCGGCGCCGACGGCTCGTCGTACCGCCGGCCACCCCCACGGTCATGGAGGAGGACCGGCGCGACCGCGGCTACTGAGACGCTCCCGCACGAAACATCCGGGAAAGGTCGCTCCTGGCACCGTCGACCTCATGGATCGTCACGAGGGCCCGCCCCGGGGGAAGTTCGTCGCCTGCGTCGCCGCGGCCGTGCTGATCGGCACGACCGTGGCGGGCTTCGGCATCGCCACGTACAACGAACGCCCGCCCTGGGGCACCGACATCGCCTACGAGGGCGGCTACCTGCAGGCCGTCCGGATCCGGAAGGCGGACGTGACCGGGCAGCGCACCCGCGCCCTCCTGGCCGGTGAGTGCGCGTCCATGGAACGCATGGGCATGGGCGGCGACCGCGCCGTGCACGACCCGGCCGCCTGGGTCTCCGGCTGCCTGGACGGCGCGGCGAACCGCCCGTCCAGGAACCAGGGAATCGTGCGCTAGGGCCTTTCGTTTGGATCAGGCCGGATCAGGGAGCGGGGTCTGGTGCCGTGGATCGCAAGGCGGAGGAGGGCGCCATGGCGGAGCCATGGCAACCGACGACAACGCGGCGAGGCACGGTGCCAGACCCCGCGAGCCCGGCATGATCCGAACGAGAGGCCCTAGGCCTCCTGGGCGTCCATCCCCGCGAGGATCAGCGGGAGGCGGTCGGCGGCGCCGGCCGTCAGCTTCACCGGAACGCCCCAGTCCTGCTGATGCACATGGCAGGCCGGGTACTCGTTGGCCGGATCGTCGTCGCAGGAGGCCGCCATGGCGGACACGTGCAGCACGCCCTCCGCCACCTCCGGGTTCAGCTCCAGCTCGCGGAAGAGGTCCGTCCCCGTGCCCTCGCCGCCGAGCAGCAGCTCCGGCGGCGTCGACGAGACGAGGAGCCGGGTGGACGGGCCGTAACGGTCGTCCAGCTTCTGGCCCGTCGGCGCCTGGAAGACCACGTCGAGCCGGAGGCGGCCCGGCGCGACCTCGGTGGCCTCACGCTGCGTGCGGTGGGCGACCGCCTCGACCTGGACCGCCTCCTCGGGCAGCCGCAGCCGGGTCAGCCGGTGCCGGGCCGACTCCACGACCACGATCTCGTCCCCGACGAGCACCGCGTCGCTCGGCTCGCGCAGATCGGTCGCCAGCGTCGTCACCTCACCCGTCGCCGGGTCGAAGCGGCGCAGGGCGTGGTTGTAGGTGTCGGAGATGGCGACCGAGCCGTCGGGGAGCGCGGTGACGCCGAGCGGGTGCTGGAGCAGCGCCTGGCCGGCGGAGCCGTCACGGTGGCCGAAGTCGAAGAGGCCGGTGCCGACGGCGGTGTGGACGGTGCCCTCGGTGTCGATCCAGCGGACCGCGCTCGTCTCGGAGTCGGCGATCCACAGCCGGTCCTCGGTGGCCGTGAGCCCCGAGGGCTGCGCGAACCAGGCCTCGGCGGCGGGCCCGTCGACCAGGCCCTCGTTGGTCGTACCGGCGGCGACCTCGACGGTCCCCGTCTCCGGGTCGTAGGTCCACAGCTGGTGGACACCGGCCATCGCGATCCACACCTTGCCCTGCCACCAGGCCACGTCCCACGGCGAGGAAAGGTCCACGTCGAGGGCGCGGCCGGAGGTCGGCGACCCCTGCCACCACTGCTTCCCGGTGCCGGCGACCCGCTCGATCACCCCGGTCGCGGGGTCGTACGTGCGCAGCGCGTGATGGACGGTGTCGGCGACGACGACCTTGCCGTCGGGGAGCAGCGCGAGCCCCTGCGGCTCCCGGAACTCCCCCTCCCCGATCCGCCGCACCACGGTCTCCCCGTCCGGCTCCAGCTCGACGAGCTGGTGACGGGTGGTGTCGGAGACGAGGAAGTTCCCGTTCGCGAGGAGGACGGCCTTGCCCGGGAAACGCAGATCGGTCGCGACCGGCTCCGGCGGCACGTACGGCCCGTCCCCGCGCCGCAGCGTCCCCTTGGCCTCGTGCTCGGCCTCCAGCTCCTCCACAAGCCTGCGAATCGCCTCGCCGTGCCCCTCACCCGCGTGCTGGGCGACGACGTACCCCTCGGGGTCGATCACCACGAGCGTCGGCCAGGCCCGTACGGCGTACTGCTTCCAGGTCGCGAGCTCGGGGTCGTCCAGAACGGGGTGGTGCACCTCGTACCGCTCGACGGCATCGACGACGGCCCTGTGCTCAGCCTCGTGCACGAACTTCGGCGAATGCACACCGACGATCACCAACGTGTCGCGGTGCTTCTCCTCCAGATCACGCAGCTCGTCGAGGACGTGCAGGCAGTTGATGCAGCAGAAGGTCCAGAAATCAACAACAACGCACTTACCTCGCAGGTCGGCGAGCGTGAGTTCCTTGCCTCCGGTGTTCAGCCAGCCGCCCCTACCGATCAGCTCGGGGGCACGGACACGGGCACGGCGACGGGGCGTGGGCACGGGCGCGGGGGTGGGCGCCGGGGCTGCATCGTTCATGCTTCAAGCTTGCCACCCGCTCGTGAACGGCCTGTCACGGCCGTACGAGACGGGTCAGCGCAGCGAAGGGCGGGGGTGGGTCGTCCAGTGTTCGGCGGCCGTGAGGCCCATGAGGACGACGTCGTGGTGGGCGCCCGCGAAGAACTCGTGCTGGCGGAGCCGTCCCTCTTCGACGAAGCCGAGCTTGCGGTGGAGGGCGAGCGAGGCGTCGTTGAAGGCGTAGATCTCGACCTCGCACTTGTTGAGGCGCTGCTCGGCGAACATGTACGTGAGGAGGAGCCGGGTGGCGTCCGTGGCGTATCCGTGGCCGCGGTGCTCGCGGGCGATCTCGATCCCGGTCTTGAACCGCCCCGCTCGGCGGTCCGTCTCCCCGACCGTCACCGATCCGACGAAGGCCTGGTCGGCCAGGGACTCGACGACCAGCCGGAAGGCGTCGCCGCCGGGTGCGCGCCCGGCGCGCTCGGCGGTCCAGGACCGGAAGCTCTCCTCCGACCGCGGCGGCTCGACGACATCCGCGTCGCGCATGTCGACGGTGTGCCGGGAAAGGTCGCGGAAGTCTTCCCAGTCGTCCGCCTCGACGCCCCGAAGGCGCACCTTCTCGCCCACCCACATGTCGCTCATGCCGCCACGTTAGAGGCAGACGCGGCGTGAACCGTCGCCGGTCGGGGAACCCGTCCCGTCATGAAATACCTCGTACGGGACAAAATCTTCGCGATCGGCGACGACTACTGGATCGAGGACGAGCAGGGCCGCCACGCCTTCCTCGTCGACGGCAAGGCGTTGCGGCTGCGCGACACGCTGGAGCTGAAGGATCCGCTCGGGAAGGTCCTGGTCACGTTGCGGCAGAGGATGTTCAGCCTGCGGGACTCGATGACGATCGAGCGGGACGACCGGCCGCTCGCCACGGTCCGCAGGAAGCGGCTCTCGCTGCTCCGCAACCACTACCGGGTCACGCTCGTCGAGGGGACCGAGCTGGACGTCAGCGGGCGGATCCTGGACCGGGAGTTCACCGTCGAGTACGACGGCGAGCTCCTCGCCCACATCTCCCGGCAGTGGTTCCGCGTGCGGGACACGTACGCCGTGAACGTCGTCCGGGAGGACACCGACGCCTCGCTGCTCATCGCCGTCGCGGTGTGCGTGATCCGGATGGCCGAGCGGGAGCGGGAGGAGTAGCGGGGGCAGCGGAAGGGGCAGTGGGCCGCCGTGCGGACGGGCCCCTACAGCACCCTGTCCTTCAGCGCCGGGAACTGTTCCCTCGTCGTCGTCACCTTCGCCGGGTCCAGCTCCACGCGCAGGGTCTCCTCGCCCGGGCCCGCCTCCGCGAGGACCTCGCCCCAGGGGTCCACGACGATCGAGTGCCCGGCCTGCTCCACGTCCGCGTGGGTGCCGGCCGTGCCGCAGGCCAGCATGTACGCCTGGTTCTCCACCGCCCGTGCCTGCGCCAGCACCGTCCAGTGGGCGCGGCGGCGGGCCGGCCAGCCGGCCGGGACGACGAAGGCCTGGGCGCCCGCGTCCACCAGGCCCCGGAAGAGCTCCGGGAAGCGCAGGTCGTAGCAGGTGCCGACGCCCACGGTGAGGTCCGGCAGGGCGAACGTCACCAGTTCGTCGCCCGGCGCCATCATCACGGCCTCGCCCTTGTCGAAGCCGAAGCGGTGGATCTTCCGGTACCTCGCGGCCAGCTCCCCGGCGGGGGAGAAGACGAGGGAGGTGTTGAACAGCTTCCCGTCCGCCGCCTCGACGATCGATCCGGCGTGCAGCCAGACCCCCGCGTCGCGCGCGGCCGCCGCCATCGCCTCGTACGTGGGGCCGCGCAGCGGTTCCGACTCCGCCGTGAAGGACTCGTACGCGAACGCGCCCGTCGGCCAGAGCTCCGGCAGGACCACGAGGTCCGCCGCGCCGCGCTCCGCCCGCACCAGTCCGGCCACGCGCGCGCGGCGCGAAACGACCGGTTCGTCCGGGTCTACTGCGATCTGGATGAGGGAGGCGCGCACACTACCACCGTCCTGGCATTCGAGCGGTCAACACAGGCCTACGATCGTCACACGAAAGCACTGCCGGGGTGCCTTCGGGCAGCGTAACTTAGCGTCCGAGCCTCCCACGCAGTCTTGTCTCCAGCCCGCCTGTCCGCTCGATCGTCAGCCCGTGCACCGCAGAACCGCCGAGGGGTCCCGTGACCGTCCATCCCAGCCTCCAGACCTACGCCGACGCCTGGACCCACTCCATCGAAGCGATATCCGAGTTGGTGCAGCCTCTCGTGGAAGGCGAATGGAACCGTGCGACACCGTGCCCGGGCTGGTCGGTGCGCGACATCGTGTCCCATGTGATCGGCATGGAGTGCGAGATGCTGGGCGATCCGCGCCCGATCCACTCTCTGCCGCGCGATCTCTACCACGTACGCGGTGAGTTCGCCCGCTACATGGAGATGCAGGTCGATGTGCGGCGGCACCACACCGGCCCCGAGATGACCTCGGAGCTGGAGTACGTCCTGATCCGCCGCGCCCGCCAGCTGCGCAACGAGAACCGGCAGCCCGACCATCTGATCCGCGCGCCTCTGGGCGCCGAGCAGACGCTCGAAGTGGCCTACCGGATGCGCGCCTTCGACGTCTGGGTGCACGAGCAGGACCTGCGCACCGCGCTCGGCAAGCCGGGCAACCTGGACTCCCCCGGCGCGCTGGTGACCCGGGACGTCCTGCTCACGGCGCTGCCGAAGGTCGTCGCGAAGGACGCGGGCGCGCCCGCGAACTCGGCGGTCGTGGTCGATGTGCACGGACCGGTGGAGTTCCTGCGGACGGTGCGGGTGGACGCGGAGGGGCGCGGCACGGTCGACGGCGCTCCGTCGCTGGGGCCCGCGGTGACGCTGGCGCTGGACTGGGAGACGTACGTAGGTCTCGCCTGCGGCCGGATCCGTCCGAAGACCGTCACGGACCGGGTCAAGATCGAGGGCGACGTCGACCTGGGCCACGCCATCCTCAACAACTTCACGGTCACTCCGTAGCGCGCCAGGCCGGTACGTGCACGGCCCCTTCGCGGTCACTCCGTAGCGCGCTCAGGCCGGTACGTGCACGGCCTCCACGCGGCTGGCGACCAGGCGCTCCTTCTCCCTGCGTGCCGTACGGGACTTCAGCCGCAGGATCTGGACGACGCCCAGCGTCTCCAGGACGAAGACGGACGCGAAGGCGATCCGGTAGTTGTCGCCGGTCGCGTCGAGGAGGACGCCGATCGCGAGCAGTGTCGTCATCGAGGCGGTGAAACCACCCATGTTGACGATTCCGGAGGCCGTTCCCTGACGCTCCGGCGGGTTGGCGGGGCGGGCGAAGTCGAAGCCGATCATCGAGGCGGGACCGCAGGCGCCGAGGACCGCGCAGAGGGTGATGAGGAGCCACATCGGCGCCCGGTCGCCGGGGTACGCGAGGGTGGCCCCCCACACGAGCGCGGTCGCCGTGACCGTGCCGAGGGCGAGCGGGGCCCTTGCCGTGTGGTGGCGGGCGATGATCTGCCCGTACGCGAGCCCCACCACCATGTTCGACAGCACGACGAGGGTCAGCAGCTCGCCGGCGACGCCCTGGGAGAGGCCCTGGGCCTCGACCAGGAACGGCAGGCCCCACAGGAGCAGGAACACCATCGCCGGGAACTGGGTCGTGAAGTGCACCCACATGCCGAGCCGGGTGCCCGGCTCGCGCCAGGACTCGGCGATCTGACGGCGGACGAACGCGGCGCCGGCGTGCGGCGCGGGCGGCGGTTCGTGGCCCTCGGGGTGGTCCTTGAGGAAGAGCAGCAGCAGGACGAGGACGACGGCGCCCGCGATCGAGCTGCCGACGAAGGTGGTCGTCCAGCCGAGGTCGTGCAGGGCCCGGGCGATGAAGATGGTCGAGACGAGGTTGCCGGCCATCCCGAAGAGGGCGGCGACCTGGGCGATGAGGGGGCCGCGCCGGGCGGGGAACCAGCGGGTGCCGAGGCGTAGCACGCTGATGAAGGTCATCGCGTCCCCGCAGCCGAGCAGGGCGCGGGCGGCGAGGGCCGTGCCGTACGAGGGGGAGAGCGCGAAGCCGAGCTGGCCGACGGTGAAGAGCACGACGCCGATGGTCAGCACCTTCTTGGTGCCGAGCCGGTCGACCATGAGGCCGACGGGTATCTGCATGCCGGCGTAGACGAGCAGCTGGAGTATGGAGAAGGTGGACAGGGCGGAGGCGTTGACGTCGAAGCGGTCGGCGGCGTCGAGTCCGGCGACGCCCAGGGACGTACGGAAGATGACGGCGACGAAGTAGACGGCGACGCCGACGCCCCAGACGAGGGCGGCGCGCCGGCCGCCGGGCGGGTCGCCGGGGAGGGTGACGGCGGGACCGTGTCCGTCGCGGCTCACCGCGCCTCACCCCGGACCAGGACCTTGACCCAGCTCAGGTGCTGGCGGACGCAGTGGGCTGCGCCCTCCGTGTCGCCGGCCTTGATGCGTTCCAGGATCTCGGCGTGCTCGGTGATGTTCTTGGCGATCCGGTCGGGCTGGGACTGCATGACGGCGACGCCCATCCGCAGCTGACGGTCGCGCAGCTGGTCGTAGAGGCGGGCGAGGATCTGGTTGCCGGCGTGCTTGACGATCTCGGCGTGGAAGGAGCGGTCGGTGACGGCGACCTCGGCGAGGTCCCCGGCCGCGGCCCGTCGCTTCTGCTCCTCCAGGAGCTCTTCGAGCCGCTCGACGAGCGCGGCGGACGCGGGGACGGCCCGGCGGACGGCGAACTCCTCGACGAGGAGCCGGGTCTCGACGACGTCGGCGATCTCCTGTGCGGAGACGGCGAGGACGAGGGCGCCCTTCTTGGGGTAGAGCTTGAGCAGCCCTTCCATCTCCAGCTTCAACAGCGCTTCCCGTACGGGGGTCCGGGACACTCCGACGGCCTGGGCGAGTTCGCCCTCGGTGAGCAGCGTCCCGCCCTCGTAGCGGCGGTCGAGGACGGCCTGCTTGACATGCATGTAGACACGGTCGGCGGCGGCGGGTGCTGACGGCATGCGCACAGCATAGATACAACAGGGGTGCAACAGACAGGCCCGTCCGCATGACGGACGGGCCTGCTTGTCGCTACGCCCAGGTGATGAGGCGCTTCGGCTGCTCCAGGATCGCGGCGACGTCCGCCAGGAACTTGGAGCCCAGCTCGCCGTCGACCAGGCGGTGGTCGAAGGAGAGGGCCAGCGTGGTGACCTGACGCGGCTTCACCTTGCCCTTGTGGACCCAGGGCTGGAGCTTGATCGCGCCGACCGCGAGGATGGCGGACTCGCCCGGGTTCAGGATGGGCGTACCGGTGTCGACGCCGAAGACGCCGACGTTGGTGATGGTGAACGTGCCGCCCTGCATCGCCGCCGGAGTCGTCCTGCCCTCGCGGGCGGTGGCGACCAGTTCGCTCAGGGACGCCGACAGCTCCGGCAGGGTCTGGGCGTGCGCGTCCTTGATGTTCGGCACGATCAGACCGCGCGGGGTGGCCGCGGCGATGCCCAGGTTGACGTAGTGCTTGAGCACGATCTCCTGGTTCGCCTCGTCCCAGGCCGCGTTGATCTCCGGGTTGCGCCGGACGGCGACCAGGACGGCCTTGGCGATGAGGAGCAGCGGGTTGACCCGCAGGCCCGCCATGTCCTTGTCGGACTTGAGCTCCTCGACCAGCTTCATCGTGCGCGTGATGTCGAAGGTGACGAACTCGGTGACGTGCGGCGCGGTGAAGGCCGAGCCGACCATCGCCGCCGCCGTGGCCTTGCGTACGCCCTTGACGGGGATACGCGTCTCGCGCGCGTCCGCCGACACGACGGGCGCCGCGGCGGGGGCGGGAGCCGGCGCCTCCACCGGAGCGGAGACCGGTGCCGGGGCCTCGACGGCCGGGGCCGCCGCCTTGTGCACGTCCTCGCGGGTGATGATCCCGTCCGGTCCGGTCGGGACGACCGCGGCCAGGTCGACGCCGAGGTCCTTGGCGAGCTTGCGTACCGGCGGCTTGGCCAGCGGCCGGGTGGCGGTCGCGGCGGCCGCGCCACCGTGGCCGTTGAGTTCACCCTGGATGGCGGCGGCGGCCTGCCCGGGTACCGTCCCGCCCTTGCGGGCCCGGCGCTTGGTCGAGGTCGCGGCCACGCCGTAGCCGACCAGGACCGGCTGCCGGCCCTGCGGCTCGGCCTCCTCCGCAGCCGGCTCCTCGGCAGGCGCCTCCACGGGCGCCTGAACCGCCGGGGTCTCTGCCGCCGGCGCCTCCCCGCCCACGTTCACCGAGATGATGACCTGGCCGACGTCGACCGTCGTGCCCTCGGGGAAACGCAGCTCGTGGACCGTGCCGTCGAACGGGATCGGCAGCTCGACGGCCGCCTTCGCCGTCTCGACCTCGCACACGACCTGCCCGTCGGCGACCGTGTCGCCAGGCTGGACGTACCACTTGAGGATCTCGGCCTCGGTGAGGCCCTCGCCCACGTCGGGCATCTTGAATTCGCGGATCGTCACGATGCTCTCCTTCAGCCCGTCAGTACGCCAGCGAGCGGTCGACGGCGTCGAGCACGCGGTCCAGACCCGGCAGGTACTCCTCCTCCAGGCGCGCCGGCGGATACGGCGCGTGGTAGCCGCCGACCCGCAGGACGGGGGCCTCCAGGTGGTAGAAGCAGCGCTCGGTGATCCGGGCGGCGATCTCCGCGCCCGAGCCGTAGAAGACCGGGGCCTCGTGGACCACGACCAGGCGGCGGGTCTTCTCGACCGAGGTCTGGAGCGTGTCGAAGTCGATCGGGGACATCGACCGCAGGTCGACGACCTCCACCGACTTGCCCTCCTCCTGGGCGGCCGCGGCGGCCTCCAGGCAGACCTTCACCATCGGGCCGTACGCGGCGAGCGTGAGGTCCGTGCCCTCGCGGGCGACGCGTGCCTTGTGCAGCTCGCCCGGGATGGCCTCGGTGTCGACCTCGCTCTTGTCCCAGTAGCGGCGCTTGGGCTCGAAGAAGATGACCGGGTCGTCGCTCTGGATGGCCTGCTGGAGCATCCAGTACGCGTCCGCCGAGGTGGACGGCGAGACGACCTTGAGGCCGGCGACGTGCGCGAAGAGCGCCTCGGGGGACTCCGAGTGGTGCTCGACGGCGCCGATGCCGCCGCCGTACGGGATCCGGATGACGACCGGCAGCTTGATCTTGCCGAGCGCGCGGGCGTGCATCTTGGCGAGCTGCGTGACGATCTGGTCGTACGCGGGGAAGACGAAGCCGTCGAACTGGATCTCCACGACGGGCCGGTAGCCGCGCAGGGCCAGGCCGATCGCGGTGCCGACGATGCCGGACTCGGCGAGCGGGGTGTCGATGACCCGGTCCTCGCCGAAGTCCTTCTGCAGGCCGTCGGTGACCCGGAAGACACCGCCGAGCTTGCCGACGTCCTCGCCCATGATGAGGACCTTGGGGTCGTTCTCGAGGGCCGTGCGGAGCGACTCGTTGATCGCCTTGGCCAGGGGAAGCTTCTGTACGGCCATGGTTAGTTGCCCTCCTCGGCGAAGGACGCCTGGTAGGCGGCGAACTGCGCGCGCTCCTCGTCGACGAGCGCGTGGCCGTCGGCGTAGACATTCTCGAAGATCGCCATGTGGTCCGGGTCGGGCATGGCGCGGACGGCCTCGCGGACGCGCTTGCCGAGCGTCTCGCTCTCCGTCTCCAGGGCCTCGAAGAAGGCCGCGTCGGCGTGGCCCTCGCGCTCCAGGTACGCCTTGAGCCGCAGGATCGGGTCCTTCGCCTCCCAGGCCTCGCGCTCCTCGTCGGCGCGGTACTTGGTCGGGTCGTCGGAGGTGGTGTGGGCGCCCATGCGGTACGTGAACGCCTCGACGAGGGTCGGGCCCTCGCCCCGGCGGGCACGCTCGAGTGCGGAGCGGGTCACGGCCAGGCAGGCGAGGACGTCGTTGCCGTCGACCCGGACGCCGGGGAAGCCGAAGCCCTGCGCGCGCTGGTAGAGCGGCACACGGGTCTGCTTCTCGGTGGGCTCGGAGATCGCCCACTGGTTGTTCTGGCAGAAGAACACGACGGGCGCGTTGTACACCGCGGAGAAGGTGAAGGACTCGGCGACGTCTCCCTGACTGGACGCGCCGTCACCGAAGTACGCGATCACGGCGGAGTCCGCGCCGTCCTTGGCGACACCCATGGCGTAGCCGGTGGCGTGCAGGGTCTGCGAGCCGATGACGATCGTGTACAGGTGGAAGTTGTTGGTGTTGGGGTCCCAGCCACCGTGGTTCACACCGCGGAACATGCCGAGCAGGTTCGTCGGGTCGACCCCCCGGCACCAGGCGACACCGTGCTCCCGGTAGGTCGGGAAGACATAGTCGTCGTCGCGCAGCGCGCGCCCGGAGCCGATCTGCGCGGCCTCCTGGCCGAGCAGCGAGGCCCAGAGGCCCAGCTCGCCCTGGCGCTGCAGGGCGGTGGCCTCGGCGTCGAAGCGGCGGGTGAGGACCATGTCCCGGTAGAGGCCGCGCAGCTCGTCGGCGCTCAGGTCGATGTCGTACTCGGGGTGCTGGACGCGCTCCCCTTCAGGCGTAAGCAGCTGAACAAGCTCGGGCTCCGAAGTCTGCGACTTCTTGGCGCTCGCGCTGGCGCTGGCAGTGCGCTTGGTGCCGCTGCTGCGTCGCGTCGTCTTGCGCGCGGCAGTGCTCTCCACGGTCACGTGCGTACTCCTCCGTCGGTCCGGCCCCCGGGGTTGCCGGGAAAGGCCAGTGCGGCTCGCCTTGTCCGGACGCGCGCACGGGGTGGGTGCGACTCGGCCGGGTCAGGCGTGACAGGTTGCCCCGGCGAGCGCCCTGTCATAGGCACGTTACCCACTGCTTCGCATTCCTGCGAAACCCCATTTGACCTGCGATTTTGCTTGGATTTCCAAGTAAATCGAGAAATGGGGGAACAGTGGCTGGTCAGCGCGCTGGCAACAGACTCGCGGGCCGCCGGAACACGGGCACGTTATCCCGCACACCCCGGGCACGGGAAGAGCCAATATGTGAGACTGAGCGCGTGCGCGAAGAGGGAAAAATCCGGGTATTTCTGCTGGACGACCACGAAGTGGTCCGGCGCGGCGTCCATGAGCTGCTCTCCGTGGAGGACGACATCGAGGTCGTCGGAGAGGCGGGTACGGCGGGCGACGCCCTCGTCAGGATCCCGGCGACCCGGCCCGACGTGGCCGTGCTCGACGTGCGGCTGCCGGACGGCAGCGGCGTCGAGGTCTGCCGCGAGGTGCGTTCGCAGAACGAAGACATCAAGTGCCTGATGCTCACGTCGTACGCCGACGACGAGGCGCTTTTCGACGCGATCATGGCCGGGGCCTCGGGTTATGTCCTCAAGGCCATCCGCGGAAACGAACTCCTTTCGGCCGTGCGCGACGTTGCAGCCGGAAAGTCCCTGCTCGACCCGGTCGCGACCGCCCGCGTCCTGGAACGGCTGCGGGACGGGAACAACCCGAAGGGTGACGACAAACTCGCCAACCTGACGGAGCAGGAGCGCAAGATCCTGGATCTGATCGGCGAGGGCCTGACCAACCGGGCCATCGGCGAACGGCTCCACCTGGCGGAGAAGACCATCAAGAACTACGTCTCCAGCCTGCTGTCGAAGCTGGGCATGGAGCGCCGTTCGCAGGCCGCGGCGTACGTGGCCCGGATGCAGGCCGGCGCCGAGCGGCGCTGACGCCGAGGCCGGGGCCGCCGACTGGCCCCCGGTCGGGGGGCGCCCGTTCGGCCTGACCCGGTGCGGGCCCCACTTCGGGACCTACGTCCCCGTCGAGCCGGGGCAGGCGCCCCTTTCCCGACTCCGGGCCGGTGGCGGAGAGTGGAAGCCATGTCCACCGAGGAGATCCGCGCCATCGAGCTGCTGACCCGCGTCTCGTACGGCCGGGTGGCGACGAGCATGCGCGCGATGCCGTTCGTCGCCCCAGCCCGGCACATCGTGGACGACGGCTGCGTCCTGCTCCGCATGCACCGCGGCCTCGGATACCACCGGGCCTGCGCGGGAAGCGTCGTCGCCTACGGCGCGGACAACTTCAACTCCGGCGCCGAGAACCTCTGGTCCGTGCAGTTCACCGGCACCGCAGAGGTCGTCGAACCGACCGAGGAGCAGCTCGCCGCCTTCGGCCCCGCCCCGAAGATCGTCGACGGCGAGCCCTTCGAGGCGCTCTACATGCGCATCGAGCCGCAGTTCGTGACCGTGCACCAGCTCGACTACACCACCGAGCGACACGTCCAGCACGTAGCGTGATCTAACATCTGGCGAGTGCCGCGCTCATCTGAAACCCTCGCTCCGCCCGTCGGCGCCCCCACGCACGCTCCCCCGATCGGCTCCACCACGCCCCCGCCGGCCGGCTCCCCCACGCTCGCCCAACGGATCGGCTCCTCTCCGCTCTCCCTACCGGCCGGCTCCACCTCGCTCGCCCAACGGATCGGCACCCCTCCGCTCGCCCTTCCGGCCGGCTCCACGACGCTCGCCCCACCAGTCGGTCTCACCGCGCCCGTTCCGCGCGCGGGCGGAGCCGCGCTCGCGCCGCCCGTCGGCGCCCTGCTGCGCCGCTACCGCGAGGCCGGCGAGCCGCTCTCCTGCGAACCCGTCACCCAGGGCCTCCTCAACCGCGGCTACCGCCTCTCCACCACCCGAGGCTCCTACTTCCTCAAGCAGCACCTCGACGCCCCGACCGCCGACCGGGACACCATCAGCCGCCAGCACCGCGCCACCCAGCGCCTGCACGCCCTCGGCCTGCCCGTCGCCCCGCCGCTCGCCGACTCCGCCGGCCGCACGGTCGCCGTCATCGGCGGCCGCTGCTACGCCCTGCACCCCTGGATCGACGGCCGCCACCGCGACGGTGCCCAGCTCTCGAAGGGCGGCTCACGCCGCCTGGGCGCGCTCCTCGGCCACGTCCACACCTGCCTGGAGCAGGTCATGGAGTCCCCGCCGCCCGGCGACGGGCACGAGAGCGCCTGCCCCGAGGACACCCTCCGCGTCATCGACGAGCTCCTCCGCCTCGCCCGCGCCCACCGCCCCCGCACCGGCTTCGACGCCCTCGCCGAGCACCGGCTCCTCGAGCGCCGGGTGCTGCTCGCCGAGCACGCCCACCGCCGCCCGCCGCGCGCCACCTCCGCCGGCTGGGTGCACGGCGACTTCCACCCGCTGAACCTGCTCTACCGGGGCGCCGAACCGGCCGCGATCGTCGACTGGGACCGCCTCGGCGTCCAGCCCCGGGCGGAGGAGGCGGTCAGGGCCGCCGCCATCTTCTTCGTGCGGCCGGCGGGGGAGCTGGCCCTGAAGAAGGTACGGGCGTACGCGCGGGCCTACCGGCGGGCGGCAGGCGCGGACGAGGCGGAGCTGGCCTCGGCGGTGCACCGGGTGTGGTGGGAGCGGCTCAACGACTTCTGGATACTGCGCTGGCGCTACCAGCTCCACGACCGAAGGGCCGACCCGCAGTTTCCTGCGGCGTCGGCCCTGGCGGTGTGGTGGACCCGCGAGTACGAGGCGGTACGCGACGCGTTCGCGGGATGACGGGCTCGCCCGTCAGGCGGGTGCCGGTGCCGCCGCGCCCCTTACGGGGTGCCGGTGCCGCCGCGGGTCGGCTGCCCGGTGCTCCCCTGGACGACGCCGGTCGACGGCGTGTTCGTGGGGTTGTCGGACGGAGTGCCGGTCGGCTCGTCCGTCGGCTCGCCCGTGTTGCCCCCGTCGTCCGAACCGTCGTCCGTGGGGTCCGTCGACGGAGTGGTCGGCGGGGTCGTGTGGGGCGTCGTCGGCGGCGTCGTCGACGGGGTCCACGAAGGCGTCCAGGGCTGCTGGTTGCCGCCCGTCGACGTGTCCGGCTCCTGCGACTCCTGGCTCGGCTCCTGCGACGGCGTCGGCGTCTGCGAGGACGGGGACGGCGAGTTGGTGACCGGCGCCTTCGGCTTGTTGCTGCCCGGGTCGCCCGCCTTGTCGAGCGCGTACACGACACCCGCCACGATCGCGATCAGCGCGAGCGACAGGAACAGCAGCACCTTGCCGCGCCCGCCCTTGCCGCCGCCCTGGTGGCCGTGGCCGCCGTCGTAGCCCCCGTCGTCCGGGTTCATCGGCGGCAGGATCGGGCGCTGCGCGGTCTCGTGGTGCATCGGGTGCCCCATCGCCGTCGTCGCCGCGACGCCGCCGACCGGGGTGTGACCGCCCTCGTGCACCTCCACGGGGCCGGTGCTCCACGTGCCCGTGTGGCCGCCCGCCTGCTGGAGCATCTGCAGGCCGTACTGGATGAGCCCGCGCATCTCCTCGGCGCTCTGGAACCGGTCGTCCGGGTCCTTCGCCAGCGAACGCATCACGAGCCCGTCGAGCTCCGGCGGCGAGGGGTGCGCGACCTCGGACGGCGGGACCGGAGCGTCCTGGACGTGCTGGTAGACCACCGAGAGCGGGGTCTCGCCGGTGAACGGGGGCCGCAGCGCCAGCAGTTCGTACAGCAGACAGCCGGTGGCGTACAGGTCGGAGCGGTGGTCGACGGCCTTGCCGAGGGCCTGCTCGGGGGAGAGGTACTGCGGCGTGCCCATGACCATGCCGGTCTGGGTCATCGTCGACTGCGCGCCGTGCAGGGCGCGCGCGATGCCGAAGTCCATCACCTTCACCGCGCCGCCGTGCGTGATGATGACGTTCGCCGGCTTGATGTCGCGGTGGACGATGCCGTGCTGGTGCGAGTAGGCGAGCGCCTCCAGGACACCGGAGACGATGATCAGGGCCTGCTCGGGGCCCGGCGCCTCGGCGCTGATCAGCAGGTCGCGGATGGTGCGGCCCTCGACCAGCTCCATCACGATGTACGGCACGGAGTGGCCGCCGACGACGTCCTCGCCGGAGTCGTACACCGCGACGATCGCGTGGTGGTTCAGGCCGGCGACCGACTGCGCCTCGCGCGTGAAGCGGGCCTTGGAGACCGGGTCCTCGGCGAGGTCGGAGCGGAGCAGCTTGACGGCGACGGTGCGTCCGAGGCGGACGTCCTCGGCGGCGAACACCTCGGCCATGCCACCGCGCCCGAGGCGGTGCGTCAGCCGGTACCGTCCGTCACCGACGACTCCGCCGACGCCCCAGGACTCCGCGGCAGCGCCCGACAGGCCGCCGCCGCCTGCTTCGGATTCGGGTGCCATCAGTCCTCGCCGTCATGTGTCTGTCGTGTGGAGCCGTGCCGTCGTCACGCTACAGGCTTCGTCCGACAACACGGTCCGAGTGGACCGGCCATCCAACCCCCTGCGCGTACGCCCGTGCAAATTCACGTCCGTTCGTGTAACGCTTCCGAGACGCTTCTTGCGCGGAGGGTCACGGAACGGGCACCCGGCTTGACGTGTCGGTGCCCTGGGGCAGACTTGGCCAGGAAATTCACGATCAGCGCCGCCACGCGCGCGTAGGGGGAGCACGAATGAGCCAGGACGGCGCCCAGGGCCGCTATGCGGGCGGTTCGGTAGCGAACGGCCGGTACCAGCTTCGCGACCTGCTCGGCGAAGGTGGCATGGCCTCGGTCTACCTGGCGTACGACAGCGCGCTGGACCGGCAGGTCGCCATCAAGACCCTGCACACGGAACTCGGCCGGGAACAGTCGTTCCGCGAGCGGTTCCGGCGCGAGGCGCAGGCTGTCGCGAAGCTTTCGCACACGAACATCGTGTCGGTCTTCGACACCGGCGAGGACACCCTCGACGGCTCCGTCATGCCGTACATCGTCATGGAGTACGTGGAGGGCCAGCCGCTCGGCTCGGCCCTGGCCTCCGACGTACGGCAGTTCGGCGCCATGCCCGCGGACAAGGCGCTCAAGGTGACGGCCGACGTCCTCGCCGCCCTGGACACCAGCCACGAAATGGGCCTGGTCCACCGGGACATCAAGCCCGGCAACGTGATGATGACCAAGCGTGGCGTGGTCAAGGTGATGGACTTCGGCATCGCGCGCGCCATGCAGTCCGGTGTCACCTCCATGACGCAGACGGGCATGGTCGTCGGCACGCCGCAGTACCTCTCCCCCGAGCAGGCCCTCGGCCGCGCGGTGGACGCCCGCTCCGACCTGTACTCGGTCGGCATCATGCTGTTCCAGCTGCTCACGGGCCGGTTGCCGTTCGACGCGGACTCGCCGCTGGCCATCGCGTACGCGCATGTGCAGGAGGAGCCGGTGGCTCCGTCCTCCATCAACCGTTCGGTCACTCCGGCGATGGACGCGCTCGTCGCCCGCGCGCTGAAGAAGAACCCGAACGAGCGTTTCCCGAGCGCCGCCGCGATGCAGGACGAGTGCCTGCGCGTCCTTTCGGCGGGGCAGACGAGCGCCCCGGTGATCGTGGCGGGCGGTCCGGTCAGCAGCGGCGCGGGCGTCGGCTCGGCGGTCTTCCCGCCGGTCGGTCAGACGCCGCCGCCGTCGACGCACGGGGTCCAGCACCCGTACCAGCAGCCGACGCCGCAGCCCCACTCTCCTTACGGTCCGCCGACGCCGGCGCCCTCCTACGGGTACCCGCAGCAGGCGCAGACCCCGCCGCCGGCCCCGGCGTACCAGACGCCCACGCCCGGGCCGTACACGATGTCGCCGCAGCCTCCGACGGGCGGCGTCACGTCCGGGACGCCCGGTGGATCCGGCGGGTCGCGGCGGAACGTTCCGATGATCGTGGGCGCGGCCGTCGCCGCGCTGCTGGTGGTCGGCGGTGTGATCACCGCGATCAACCTCAACAAGGACGACGAGCCGGGGAACAACGCGGGCGGTGACCCGAGCCAGAGCCAGTCGGCCGCGCCGGGGCACAAGGGTCCGGACCTGACGAAGACCATCGACGTGAAGAAGTGCACCGAGCCGAGGGAGTCGAGCGACGACCCCTCGAAGTTCGAGATCCCCGACTTCACGTACAAGAACATCCAGTCGGTGAAGGACTGCATCCAGGCCGCCGGGTGGAAGATCACGAAGCAGACGCCGGTGGACGAGGCGACGTACGGCGAGGGCACGGTGCTCACCCAGTACCCGCCGGCCGGTGAGGACGCGTCCAAGGACGACGCCGAGTTCACCCTGGAGATCTCGACGGGCAACCCCGGGCAGTAGTCGCTCCTCAGCAGGCGTCATCCCTGCGCGGCCGCCCGGATGCCGGAATTGTCCGGCCATGTGACGCTGAGTTGGACACCTCGGCGGCTCGGCACGGGAGGGGGTCACCCGGTGACTCCAGGACTCCGCAGCACGCGAAAGCGGGCACTGCGGACGCGGGTACCGCGGGTACGGGTTCGAGCTCGGGTACCGCGCGCGCGGGTACGGGCTCGGGTACCGCGGGTACGTGCTGGGGCTCGGCGGGAGCGGGCGCTGCGCTGGCGGGCGCTCGGCCCCGTGGTCGCGTGCGGGCTGCTGGTGGGCGCCGTGCCGGTGGCGTACGGGTACGAGCGGCCGACTCCGGCATCCGTGTCGGCGCCGTCGTCGTCCTC
Source organism: Streptomyces sp. NPDC054975 (assembly GCF_053609105.1). NCBI lineage: Bacteria > Bacillati > Actinomycetota > Actinomycetes > Kitasatosporales > Streptomycetaceae > Streptomyces > Streptomyces sp. NPDC054975. Next base: position 5,904 of record NZ_JBSGWV010000025.1, on the reverse strand, counting down.
CACGCCCAAGTCCTCCTCGAAGTCCTCGTCGAGGTCGTCGTCGAAGTCGTCGTCCAAGAGCGTGTCCAGGGCCACGCCCGCGTCCGCGCCGAAGCCCCCGTCCGCGTCTCCGTCCGCGACGAGGAGCGCCGGACCGTCGGCGCCCGCCACCTCGGGCGCGCCGCCCCCGACCGCCTCAGCCTCCCCCTCCACGGGTCACACGCCCCCTGCCCCCGGCGCCTCCGGTCCGCCCGGCGCGCCCAGCTCCACCGCGCCCTCGGCGTCGGAGGTCCCCGGGCCCACCCCGTCCGGTTCGCTGGCCGGTCGACCCGCGGCGGCGGGCCGCGAGCGGCCCGGGCGACCGGCGGCGCCGCCGAGACCGATCGCGACGGACGCGCCGGAGGACCCGTCTCGTACCAAAACCGAAACAGCCGAGGAGCCTGCGGAGAGGCCGCCCGGGGACGGGGACGAGGCCGGCGGCGTGCTCGAAGCGGTACCGGAGACGGATGCCACGGCCTCCGCTTCCTCGCCCGCGACCCTGCCCGCCGCCGCGCCCCGGATCGGCGCCCGTACCGCGACCAACGCCGCTGACCGGCAGATTCCTGTCGTCACGCTGGGCGCGGGGCTCGCGCTGATGGGGCTCGGGATCGGTTTCCTCGGCCTCCGGATGCGGCGCCGCTGAGGGCACCGCGCCGCCGCACGCTGCCGCGTGTCCCCCTTGAGTCGGACGCGGAAGCTCCGTCTCAGGTCGCTTGTCGGCCTCGACATACTCGGTATACATACTGAGTATGTCGATCCGCCACGGGCTGCTCGCCCTCCTCGAACGCGGGCCTCGCTACGGCTCGCAACTCCGCACGGAGTTCGAGTCCCGCACGGGCTCCACCTGGCCGCTCAACGTCGGCCAGGTCTACACGACCCTGAACCGTCTCGAACGGGACGGCATGGTCGCCCAGGACGGCGAGGACGAGGCCGGTCACGCGCTCTACTCGATCACCGACAGCGGCCGGGAAGAGCTGCGGAACTGGTTCGAGAAGCCCGTGGACCGCACCAGCCCCGCCCGCGACGAGCTGGCCATCAAGCTCGCCATGGCCGTCGGAGCGCCAGGGGTCGACATCCGGGCGGTCATCCAGTCCCAGCGCCACCACACCGTCAAGGCGATGCAGGACTACACCCGGCTCAAGGCCCAGGCGCTCGCAGCGCTGGAGAGCGGCCGGTCCCGGGAACGCGACGACGTCGCCTGGCTCCTCGTCCTGGAGCAGCTGATCTTCCAGACCGAGGCGGAGGCCCGCTGGCTGGACCACTGCGAGGCCCGGCTGATCCGGCTCTCGACGTCAGCCGTCGGCGCGGGGGACCCCCGGCCTGCCGAGCCCGTCGAGCCGCCCACGTCACCGCCCATGTCCCGCCCCGCATCACCATCCGCCTCCCGCCCCGCTTCACCGGCCGCGCCACGGTCCGCACCGGCGCCCGGGTAGCCGTCCGCACCACCCCGCACGATCCACACCACACCGACCACCCCGCCGGATCCACCGGGACGCCCCACGTCCCGAACCCTCCGGCACCACCACCTCTCTCAACCGCTCCGTACGAGTGCGCCGTCCGCGTCCGTACGCCCAAGGGGGACCCCTCCATGTCCACAGCGCAGCCCGTGCTGCAACTCCAGAACCTGACCCGCGTCCATGGCTCCGGCGCCACCGAGGTGCACGCCCTGCGCGGCATCGACCTCGCGGTCTACCCCGGTGAACTCGTCGCCGTCATGGGCCCGTCCGGCTCCGGCAAGTCGACCCTGCTCACCATCGCGGGCGGCCTCGACACCCCCACCTCCGGCCGGGTGATCGTCGAGAACACCGACATCACCACCGCCGACCGCAAGGCCCTCGCGGCCCTGCGCCGCCGCAGCATCGGGTACGTCTTCCAGGACTACAACCTCATCCCGGCGCTGACCGCCGCCGAGAACGTCGCCCTGCCCCGCGAGCTGGACGGTGTCTCGGCCCGCAAGGCGCGCGTGGAGGCCGTGGCGGCGCTGGAGGAGATGGACCTCGGCCACCTCGCCGACCGCTTCCCCGACGAGATGTCGGGTGGCCAGCAGCAGCGCGTGGCGATCGCCCGCGCCCTCGTCGGCGACCGGCGTCTGGTCCTCGCGGACGAGCCCACCGGCGCCCTGGACTCCGAGACCGGCGAGTCCGTCCTCGCCCTGCTGCGCTCGCGTTGCGACGCCGGCGCGGCGGGCGTCCTCGTCACCCACGAGCCGCGGTTCGCCGCCTGGGCCGACCGGGTCGTCTTCCTGCGCGACGGCGCCGTCGTCGACCAGACCGTGCGCAGCGAGGCCGACTCGCTCCTCTCCGGCCAGGCGGCCGAACGGTGAACAAGTGGCTCCACTCCTGGCGCGCCGCGATCCGCATCGCACGCCGCGACGCCTGGCGCTCCAAGGGACGCAGTTTCCTCGTCCTCGCGATGATCGCCCTGCCCATCCTCGGTGTGAGCGCCGCGGATCTGACCCTGCGCAGCTCCGAGCTCTCCCCCGAGGAGAGCCTGAGCCGGACGATCGGCGGCGCCGACGCCCGGTTCACCGACGCCCACGTGGCGGGCGTGCCGATCCTCCAGGATCCGAGCGGCGAGATGAGCACGCCGGCCACGGATTACGAGGACAGGGTCTGGCCGAGCGGTCCGACCGACGTCACGAAGACCTTCCCGGCCGGCGCCACGGTCCTCACGGACAGCACCGGCAGCGCCAAGCTGACCACCTCGCACGGGCTGCTCCAGACCCAGGTCCGTGAGCTGAAGGCCGCCGACCCGATCGCCCGCGGCATCATGACCCTTGAGGAGGGCCGCTTCCCGGAGAAGGCCGACGAGGTCGCCGCCACCCAGCACTTCCTGGAGACCAGCGGGCTGTCCATCGGCTCCACCCTCTCCGCGCGCGGTGACGACCGGACGTTCCGGATCGTCGGCTCGTACGAGCTCCCCAACGACCTGAAGGCCGACCAGATCAACGCCCTGCCGGGCGCGTTCCTGGAGTCGTACGCCAAGGTCCTCGCCAAGAGCGGGATGGGCACGGACCTGCCGTCCACCACGTATCTGGTGAAGGCCGCCGGTGGTTTCACGTGGAACACCGTCCAGCAGGTCAACACCAAGGGTGTCACCGTCACCTCGCGTGCGGTTCTCCTCGACCCGCCCGCCAAGGCGGACGTGCCGCTCTACCAGAAGGAAGGCTGGGGCGACTTCGAGTCCAGCGCCGGCGCGCAGGCCGCCGAACTCGCGGCCGTCGGCACGGTCGTCGGCCTCGCGATGCTGGAGATCTGCCTGCTGGCCGGACCCGCGTTCGCCGTGGGCGCCCGCCGCTCGCGCCGTCAGCTCGGGCTCGTCGGAGCCAACGGCGGCGCTCGCCACCACATCCGCGCCATCGTGCTGAGCGGCGGCCTCGTCATCGGCGTCGCGGCGGCCGTCACGGGCACCGTGCTCGCGCTGATCCTGACGTTCGCGCTGCAGCCGCTCCTGGAAGACGCGATGGGCCAGCGGTTCGGCTCCTTCGACGTCCGCCCGCTGGAACTGCTCGGCATCGCGCTCATCGCCGTGCTGACCGGCCTGCTGGCCGCGATCGTCCCGGCCGTCACCGCGTCCCGGCAGACCGTTCTCGCCTCGCTCACCGGCCGTCGCGGTGTCCGCCGCAGCAGCCGCGTGCTGCCGCTGGTCGGCCTGGGGGCCCTGCTCCTGGGCGCCGCGATCGCGCTGTACGGCTCGGTGGTCACCGACCAGTTCGTCATCGTCGCGGGCGGCAGCGCCCTTGCCGAGCTGGGCGTGGTCGCCATGACGCCGGCTCTGGTGGGCCTCTTCGGCCGCACCGGCCGCTGGCTGCCGCTCTCGCCGCGCCTCGCCCTGCGGGACGCGGTCCGCAACCGGGGCCGTACGGCCCCCGCCGTCGCCGCCGTGCTCGCGGCGGTCGCCGGAACGGTCGCCGTCTCCACGTACGCGGCCAGCCGCGAGGCCCAGGACGAGGCCGGTTACACGGCGAAGCTGCCGCACGGTGCGGTCTCCGCCCTGGTCATGGAGGACGGCGGCCGGGACGTGCCGCAGGTGCGTGACGCGGTGCAGCGGCTGCTGCCCGTCGACTCCCGCGCGGACGTCCAGCGCATCCAGGTCGGCAAGCCGGGCTGTGCCCCGTACAGCGACAGCCCGGGCTGTGGCCGCTTCGAGCTGGTGATCCCGAAGGCCAACGAGTGCCCGTTGTGGATGACCACCACCGACGGCTCGGACCCCGCCGAGAAGTTCACCAAGGAGCAGCGCCGCAAGTTCGCCGAGGACTGGCGCTGCAAGGAGAACAGCGGTGGCGATCTGCCCGGCGGCGTCTACGTCGAGGGGGGCCTGCTGGTCGGTGACGCCTCGCTCCTGAAGGTCCTCGGCGTCACGGACGCGGGCGCGGAGAAGGCCCTCGCCGAGGGGAAGATCGTCTCCTTCGCCAAGGCCCCGATCGACAAGTCCGGCGCGATCGGCCTCAAGCTGATCGCCGACACCCGGAAGGCCAACGAGGCCGAACAGGCGGGCAAGCCGGTTCCCGGCACGGTCAAGACGCTCCCCGCCCACCTGGTGACCGGGCAGAACGCCTACGGCGTACGGGCGCTCCTCACCCCGGAAGCCGCCAAGGCCGCCGGCCTCACCGCGGTGCCGCTCGGCTCGTTCTTCTCCACCGACACGATGCCCACCGCCGAGCAGCGTCAGAAGCTCGACGGGGAGCTCGCCAAGATCGGCAGCGATGCCTCGCTCCACGTGGAGGAAGGATTCGTCAGCGACACCAGCATCGTGCTCCTCGCGCTCACCGTCTTCGCCGGCCTCGTCACCATCGGCGCCGCCGGTATCGCCACCGGCCTCGCACAGGCCGACGCCGAGGCCGATCTGAAGACCCTGTCCGCCGTCGGCGCGCCCCCGCGGGTCCGCCGCACGCTCAGCGGCTTCCAGTGCGGGGTGGTCGCCGCGATGGGCGTGATCCTCGGGTCGGCGGCCGGTGTGCTCCCGGCCATGGGCCTGCGGCTCACCGAGGAGCGCCAGGAGCTGCGCTTCTACCAGGAGAGCCTCGACAACGGCTGGAGCGTGGCGTCGGACGTGCCGTACGTCCCGATCGTGGTCCCCTGGGAGACGCTGGCGGCGCTGCTGGTCGCCGTGCCGCTCGGTGCCGCGCTCCTCGCGGCCCTGGTGACCCGCTCGCGCGGGGCCCTGGCCCGCCGCGAAGCGGCCTGACGCGTCCCGGTCGGTCGTTGCCGTCCTGTGCCCCTGGAGAAGGGTGGATCACCCTTCTCCAGGGGCACACCGTGTGGTGAGGCACGTGTGCGAGAGAATGGCGGCATGGAGATGCCGAGGAATGAACGGTCGCAGGAGACTCCCCAGGTCCTCATCGTGGGACAGGACGGGATGGCACTCGGCGGCGCTCAGGGTGACGACGAATCCCGCGAGGTCCCGGTGACGGATATGGTCGAGCAGCCTGCGAAGGTCATGCGGATCGGCAGCATGATCAAGCAGCTCCTGGAGGAAGTACGCGCGGCTCCCCTCGACGAGGCGAGCCGGGTCAGACTCAAGGACATCCACGCGAGCTCCGTGAAGGAGCTGGAGGACGGGCTCGCGCCCGAACTGGTCGAGGAACTGGAGCGGCTCTCCCTGCCGTTCACCGACGAGGCGATTCCGTCCGAGGCGGAACTGCGGATCGCCCAGGCCCAGTTGGTGGGCTGGCTCGAAGGCCTCTTCCACGGCATCCAGACGGCGCTGTTCGCCCAGCAGATGGCAGCCCGCGCCCAACTGGAGCAGATGCGGCGGGCGCTTCCTCCGGGTGCATCGGCCGACGATGACGACGAACACGGCCGCGGACACGCGGTCCGCTCGGGCCCGTACTTGTAAGGCTTCTGGGTCGCGTCAGGGCCCGGCACACCCACGGTGTGCCGGCTG
>NZ_JBSGWV010000024.1:65191-94998 GCF_053609105.1 Streptomyces sp. NPDC054975 | reverse complement strand
CTCGAGGAGTTCCTCCAGGTTGCCGGAGGTGACCGTCCTGCGCCTCATTCGATCACGATCTCCTCGAACGTGATGGTCACCGTCTCGGTGGCGGCGCTGGACTCGCCCGCCTTGAGCGAGGGGCCTTCCCACTTGCTCGCCCAGCCCTGCATCAGCTGGATGCGGCGGACGGTCTCGCCGGCGGCGTCCTTGACCTCGATCGTGAGGTTCTGCCGGGCCGAGTCGACCGCGCCGTTCTCCAGGGTCTCCTTGACCCACTTGGTGAACTCGGTGCTCTTGTCCATGCCCCGGGTGATCGTCACCTCACCGGCCTGGCGCGCGCCCGGCTGCTTGCGGATGAGCAGCTTGCCGTCAGGCGTCACCTGACGGACCTCGACCACGTCCTCCTCATAGGACAAGCCGCTGATCTCCTGGATCGACTCGACCATGTAGCCGCCCAGCTGGACGCCGAAGATGTGGGTGGAAAGAGCGTCGCCCTCTGCCATGACTGCTTGTCACCTTTTCCTGTTACTCGTTGACGAGGCTGGTGCTGTCGGAGAACTGGGACAGCCGGAAGATCACGAACTCGGCGGGCTTGACCGGTGCCACGCCGATCTCGCAGATCACCTGGCCGAGGTCGACCGACTCCGGCGGGTTGTTGTCGCGGTCGCACTTGACGTAGAACGCCTCCGCCGGCGTGCTCCCGAAGAGCGCGCCCCGGCGCCACTCCTCGCTGAGGAACGCGGTGACGTTCCGCCGGATGCTGGACCACAGCCGCTCGTCGTTCGGCTCGAAGACGACCCACTGGGTGCCCAGGAGGATGGACTCCTCCAGGTAGTTGAAGAGCCGGCGGACGTTGAGGTAGCGCCAGGCAGGGTCCGACGACAGGGTGCGGGCGCCCCAGATGCGGATGCCACGGCCGGGGAAGGCGCGTACGCAGTTCACGCCGATCGGGTTGAGCAGGTCCTGCTCGCCCTTGCTGAGGCGGATCTCCAGGTCGACGGCGCCGCGGATGACCTCGTTGGCGGGGGCCTTGTGGACACCGCGCTCACCGTCGCTGCGCGCCCAGACGCCCGCGACGTGGCCGCTGGGCGGGACGGTGGTGTTGCGGCCGGTGGCCGGGTCGAAGACCGAGATCCAGGGGTAGTACAGGGTGGCGTAGCGGGAGTCGTAGCCTGCCTCGTCCTGGCGCCAGGTACGGATCTTCTGCGCGTTCATGTTCGGCGGGGAGTCCAGGACCGCGACCCGGTCGCCCATCTGCTCGCAGTGGGAGATGACGGCGAGCTGGACGGTCCGGACGCCCTCGGCGTCGATCGCACCGCGCTGGTGGGCGCTCATCAGGTCCGGTACGGCGACCATGGTGATCTCGTCGATGGCCTCCAGGCCGGCGAAGCCGGTGCGGGCGGAGGAGTCGCCGACGTACTCGTTCGGGTCGACCCGTGCGACGCCGCCGCCCGGGGTCTGGGTGGCCGGGGCCGCGGCGGGGGCGGCCGCCAGCGTGAAGGTCTGCTTCTCGGGCCGGGTCTGGGCCACGCCGGGCTGCTCGGCGACCTCGACGAACTTCGACTCGCGCACCTGGTTGAGCAGGTAACCCTTGACGTTCTTACGGATGGAGGCGTCGTACGTCTCCACGACCTTGCCGCCCTGGCGGACCAGCAGCTTGAAGCGGTCCTCCGGCGGGTTCTCGCCGTCGGCGTCGGCGATCTCCACCGAGACCTCGGCTCCGGCGCCGGAGCGGGCCGAGACCAGGAAGCCGCCGATGGCGAGGGGCGCGGGTGCCTGGAGGGCGGGCTGTCCCGCGTCGTCCGCGTCGGCCGCCGGGCCGCCGACGCGGACGACGTACGCCGTACCGCCGCCGTTGGCGAAGTAGCCGTAGACGGAGTGGGCGAGGTAGGTGCCCTCCGTGAAGCCGCCGAACGTCTGGACGTACTGGTCCCAGTTGGTCACCAGCGTCGGGCGGTGGAACGGGCCCTGCTCCGCGAAACCGACGAAGGCGGCAACCGCGGTGCCCACACCTTCGATCGGCCGCGCACCGGACTGCACCTCCTCCACGTACACGCCCGGGGTGAGGTACGACGGCATACTCGCTCCTTCAAGTGGCCACTGAGGTCACCACCGAGTCTCACCGGCGTGATGTGCCTGGTCATAGGTCCGGAGGTCCCCGCCGCAGGGCAACAGCGCTGCCTGAACGGGCAGGCGGAATGCCTCAGTCGATCAACGTGGCCCGGTCGCTGTTCAGCCAGGGACCGAACTCGCTCTCCAGGACCAGGCGACCGAGCTTGCGGTACTCCTGCAGCACGGCGGTGACGACCTGCGCCATCCCGAGCGGCCGGCCCGCCTCCGCGGCGAGGTAGGCCGCCGTCACCGCGCAGGCTCGGATCGAACCGCCCGCGAGCTCGAAGCGGTCCGCGCAGAACGCCAGGTCGAGGCCGTCGTCGCGGGGCATCTCGGGGCCCAGGCAGCGGTCCCAGAGCGCCAGCCGCTGGGGGGCGTCGGGCATGGGGAAGTCGGCGATCACGTCGATGCGACGGGTGAACGCCTCGTCGAGGTTGGCCCGGAGGTTGGTCGTGAGGACGGCGATCCCGTCGAAGGACTCCATCCGCTGGAGCAGGTACGCCGACTCGATGTTGGCGTTGCGGTCGTGCGCGTCCTTCACCTCGGAGCGCTTGCCGAAGATCGCGTCCGCCTCGTCGAAGAGCAGGACGCCGTTGACCTCGGACGCCTCGACGAAGATCCGTTCCAGGTTCTTCTCCGTCTCGCCGATGTACTTGTCGACGACCGTGGAGAGGTCCACCACGTAGAGTTCCATGCCCAGTTCGGCGGCGACGACCTCCGCCGACATCGTCTTGCCCGTGCCGGACTCGCCGGCGAACAGGGCGATCACGCCGCGTCCGCGTCCGCCGCCGGGGCGCATCCGCCACTGCCCGAGGACCTGGTCGCGGTGGCGGGCGCGCAGGGCGAGTTCGCCGAGCTGGCGGCGGGTGGGCGGGGGCAGCACGAGGTCGTCCCAGCCGACGCCGGGTTCGATGCGGCGGGCGAGGCGTTCGAGACCGGCGCCGTTCTGTCCGCGGACGGCGGCCCGCAGGTCCTGCGGGCCGACGGGGCGGCGCTCGGAGGCGGCCGCGCGGACGGCGACCGTGGCGGCCTTGCGCACCTGCCCGGCGTCGAGACGGTACGAGACCACGGCGGGGCCGAGTTCGTCGTCCCCGGGTACGTCGACGGGCGCCTGGACGGTCTTCGCGGCTTCCGTCAGCGCCTGGCGCCACTGGGCGACCCGGCGGGCAGTGGTCGGCGGGCCGACGGTGAAGGGGACCGGGCTCTGGTGGGACCACAGGGGGTCCCAGTTCTTGGACCCGTAGGTGATCAGCGGGACGCCGGTCGCGTGAGCGGTCGCGGTGGCATCCGTGGCGCCGGTCGCGGCGGCGCCCGTCGCGGCGGCGCACAGCTCGCGCAACCACCGTGCACGTTCAGGTCGTTCCGGTTCGAGGGCCTCGATCGGGCCGACGACGAGGCCGCCGCCGCACAGGCGGGCCTCGGTCGCGAGGAGGTGCGGCAGCAGCCGGGCGGCCTCGGGGTCGGTGGTGAGGGCCGCGACGTCCAGGACGAGGGGCCGTCGGCCCGCCGCCGTGAGCGCCTCGACCGCGACGCGGGCGGCGTCGCCGCCCCTGGCCCGCACGTGGACCGGGCCGCGGCCGGTGACGGCGGCCCGTGCGACGCGCAGCACGGTGTCCTCGTACGGTCCCGGGCCGCCAGGTCCCGTGTCGAGGAGACCGGCCAGCCGGGCGTCCGGCTCGTCGTCGCCGAGCAGATGGGCGGCGACCCGGTCGGGGATCCGGAGCGTCCGGGAGAGGAACGGGCGGTCGGGCTCCGTGATCTCCAGGAGCCCGCCCCCGACGAGGGGCGCGGTGGTGGAGAGGCGGAACCGTCCCGGGCCCGCGACGGGCAGCCCGCACAGGTCGAGGGCGAGTCCGATCGTCGGGCGCCGCCGGGTGAGGTCGTCGTTGAGGTAGCCGTACAGCGCCTCGAAGCGGGCGTCGACGTCGGGGGCGAGGGCGACGAGGAGCAACTCCTCGTCCACCGGCAGGAGTCCGAAGTTCTCCGCGAGGCGGTGCAGCCGGGATCCGGGGGCGGCCGCGGCGCCGTCGACAGGGGCGCCTGCTCCGGGGCGGAAGGCGGCCGGGGCGCGCAGGATCCGCTCGGCCCCTTCCGGGGTGAGGTACTGGCCCCGGTACGGGTCGTCAGGGGTGGGGTCGGTCGCGTGGCGCGCCGTCACCGCGTCACGCACCCGCAGTTCGACCCGCGCCAGCCGCTCCCAGAGGTGCGTGAGCCCGACGGGGTCGGCGGCCACGTCCGAGTCCGCGTACCGGGCCACGTCCGCGTACCCGGCCGCGTCAGCCGCCACGTCCGCGTCCGAGTCCGCGTCCCCGTACTCAGCCACGTCCCCACTCACCCGCGCATCCCCGTTCACGCGTGCGTCCACGTCCACGCCTGCGTCAACGTCCGCGTCCAACACGTCCCCGTCCACCTCTGCGTCCTCGTACGTCCTACGTCGTCCTGGATCACCGCACGGGTCCTCGGCGGCGGCGGCCCGCGTCGGGCCCGGGTCGGTCGGTCGTGGCGCCGCGCTCGGGCCGCTCGCCCGGGTCGGGCCTGTCGCGCCGGGCCGCGAAGCCCTGCGCGCCAGGGTCGTTGACGCCGTCGTAGCGCAGCTGCCGGTCGGGTTCCGTCTGCGTGCCGTCCGCCATTCCGGCGGTCCGTACGACCAGTCCGTCGGTGACCGGCGGCGCGGCGGCGACGCGCTCGCCGGCCATCGGCGCCAGGACCCTCAGGTCGATCGAGGCCTTGAGCTCGCCGCCGAGGGCGGACCACACGTCGCCGGCGGAGCGCCCCTGCTGGGCGCCGCCCGCCACTTCGATGGGCACGGCGAGGCCCATCTCGACCAGCGTCCCGGTGTGCATCCGGCGGGGCAGCACGTCCGTGCGGGCCAGGCACCGGAGCACCTCGGAGAGCAGCCGGTGCTCGTCCTGCGGCCGGTTGGTCCAGGCGGTGACCAGATACGTGAGGTCGAACCACCGGGGCGGGGTGCGTCGGGCCACGGTCATGCCGTGCTCGTCGTACTCGTCCACCGTGCCGGTCCGCCGCCTGCCGACGTCCTCCCGGATGTCGTAGAGGAAGACGCTGATCGTCGGGGCGTTGCGGCGCGCCGCCCACTCCCGGGTGGGCGGGTCGAAGACCAGGTCGACCCCGCTCTGGGTGAGGCCGGACTCGGTGAGCAGCAGGCGTACCCCTTCGTCGATCTCGTGGATCACCGGCGCGCCACCTCGTCGGGCGGCGCGACGTTGCCCGTGACCACCAGGAAGGGCGTGGTGACCGGGGAGAACCCGGCGCCCTTGGCGGTGATGACGCGCGGCCCCGTCTGGTCCTTGGCGAGGATCAGCAGCTGGGCGATGAACGTCCCGTCGGCCTTGGGCAGGGTGGGTACGGCCGCCGCGGTGATGCCCGGCTTCCAGGTGAGGGTCACCGGCGTACCGGGCGGGAAGTCCTTGCCGCGGACGGAGGTCACGAAGCCTGGCTTGCCGACGGCCGGTACGGCGATGATCTTGGGCTGGAGGATCCGGATCCGCTGGCGGGCGGTGTTGTCGGACGGATCGGCGTCCGTGCCGGAAGTGGTGAGCCGGCCGGTGGCGGTGGTCGTCAGGGCCTTGTTCGGGGACAGGACGATCGTGACGACGGTGGAGGCGCCGGGGGCGAGGTCGCCGAGGGCGCACACGCCGTTGACGCATCCGGCGGGGGCCTTCCCGGCCGGGATGCCGGGCGGCAGGCCGAGCCGCAGGGACAGGCCGGTGGCCAGCGCCTCACGGCCGTTGCGGACGGTGTACGTGAGGACCACGCGGCCGCCGACGTATCCCGGTTCGGGCTGGGCGGTGAGGGTCAGCGCGGGGCCGGCCTTCGGCGCGGGCGGCGTCGGGGTGGGCTTCGGCGGGGTCGGGGTCGGCGGAGGAGTCGGAAGGGGCGGCGTCGGGGTCGGTGTCGGGGGCGGCGGGGCGTCCTCGACGGGGACGAGGGTCCGGGTGGCGTTGTCGGCGGGGCTGCGGTCGATCACGGCGCCCGTGACGGACCAGTCGAGGGTCTGCTCGCCGGGGGTCACGCCGGTCAGCCGCACGGTGACGGTGACGCTCTCCCCGGGGTCGAGGACGCCGAGCTCGCACTGCGGGGAGCCGGCCTCGCACCGGCCCTTGGAGGGGGTCAGGCCGTCGAGGCGTACACCGGGGGGAACGGCCGCGGTGAAGGTGGTGCCGGGGGCGGCGGACGGGCCCTGGTTGGTGACGGTCACGGTCACCTCACCGCTCTCGCCCTCCGTGATCGGGTCGGCGGTGGGCGGTGCGGTGATCGTCAGGTTCACCGACTGCTGGTACGCGGGCTCCTTCTGACGGCCCGGCAGGGCGGTGGTCAGGGAGGTGACCGCGCCGGTCGCCACCTCGACGGTGGAGAGGGACTCCGGCGAGTTGGCCGCCAGGGCCCGGCGGGAGCTGAAGACGAGCCGGCTCGCGTCCGGGGACCAGGCCACGTCGCGGGACTGGAAGGGGCCCGTGGCGGAGGTGTCGGGGACCTCGCGTCGGCAGGCGTCCGGGTCGCCGCCGCGGCCCGTCGGCAGGAGGACCTGGCAGGTGCCGTCGGTCAGGTCGGTCAGGAGCACGCTGTTGCGCTCGTTGACGCGGCCGCCGCCGTCCTTGCGGTTGAAGGCGAGGCGCTTGCCGTCGGGTGAGAACGCGGGGCTGTCGTCGATCACCTGGCAGCTGCCCGGGCAGAGTTCGGCGCTGAGGTTCCGCTGCCGGTCGAGGGCGTTCACGGGCACGGTCCACACGTGCTTGTTGCCGCCCACGCCGTCGATGACGTGGCTGCGGGTGAAGGCGAGCGTCGTGCCGTCGGAGGACCAGGTGGGCTGGGCGTCGCCGCCGTACCGGCCCTCGGGCGGGCGCACCTCGCCGACGAGGGCGCCGGTGGTGGCGTCCGCGATGAGGATGCGGCCGGGACCGGACGCGCTGCCGACGCCGCCGGGCGAGGTGCGGGTGAAGGCGAGGAGCTTGCCGTCGGGCGAGAAGGTGGGATCGGTGTCCCAGTCCTTGGCTCCGCGTCCGGCGAGCGGCATGAGGGTGGGGTTCGCCCCGTCGGCACCGGTCAGCGAGATCTGCTCGATCCGCCCGGTCTCGGGGTCGCCCTGGAAGCGGGTGACGACGATCCGCCGGCCGTCGGGGGTGTAGTTCTGCCGCTCGGTCCACGGGTCGTAGCCCTTGGCCGGGTTGAAGAGCGGGTCGGCCGCCGGGTCGGTGGTGGTGCGGGCGGCCGGGTCCTCCCGAAGGATCTTGACGCCGAGGTCGCGCGGGTCGGAGCCGTCCGGCCGGATGTCCTGGAGGTGGGCGTGGTTCCGGGCCTGGGGGGTGGTGCGGGTGACGACGACGGAGCCGCCGTTCTGCGGGCCGAGCCAGGTCGGGGAGTCGACGAGGCGGTCCTCGTAGAGGACGACCGAGGCGGTGACCGTGGAGTGGGCGACGGCGCGGTAGACGGTGTCGTACGGGTTGGTGCAGCCGCAGGGCCCGTTGATGCTGAGGAAGAGAATGGTGTCCCCGTCGGGCTGCCAGGCGGCGGCCCGGGTGTTCCAGCCGGCCTGTTCGCCCGAGAGGAGCGGGCCGTCGGCGCCCTGGCCGGAGGTCACCCGTAGCCGGGGCCCGCTCTCCGCGCCGCCGGGCGCCAGAGTCAGGGTGTAGGCGACGAGGTCGCGGTTGACGGTGTCGTCGACGGGGTTCCACGCGGGGTCGTCGGCGTCACCGGCCGGGCCGTCGCTGATCCGGGTCGCCACCCCGCCGTCCAGCTGGCGGCGGAAGATCTGCCGGCCGCGCAGGGGGTCGGCGTCGCTCGCGTACGCGATCCTGGTGCCCTCCGGCGAGACGGTGGGCGCGGTCTCGTTCGCGAGGGTGTCGGTGAGACGGCGCTCCGCGGTCCCGTCGGTGCCCACGATCCACAGGTCGCGCTGGGTCCCGCCGAGACCGGGCTCGGCCGAGTCGAAGACCACGAACCGCCCGTCCGGGGTGAGTTCGGGGTTGGCCGCGTCGCGGCCGGAGGTCAGCCGGTGGATGCCGCCGGCGGCGTCCCGCAGGTACACCTGGGGACGCACGCCGTCGCGCAGACTGGTGAAGACGACCTGGTCCCCGCGTGCGGAGGCCTCGGTGTCGTAGTGGGCGGGGCCGCGACCGAGCAGTGGTTCGCTGGTGGCCGGCGCGGTCCCGGTGACCCGCCCCATCGAGCGGTGCTCGGTGCCCGCGTAGGCGATGCGGCCGATGTCGTCCGCGGCCGCCGCCGCGCGGGCGGGCGCGGCGGCGGGGGTGGCTGCCCGCGGTGAACTCACCGCGAGCAGGGGCACCACCACCGCCACGGCGACGGCCAGTCTGCCAAGGCGGCTAGGGCCCGCCGGGCCTGGGGTGCCGGTCACGTCCACCTCGCAGTCAGAGAACAGATCACCGTGGACGAGCGTCACAGGCACCGGCGGGCGGCGACAGGCCGCGAGTACCCGCACCGGGGGAAGCGTCCGCTGCTCTTTCGGGCACTCGCGGGCGACCGGCACACCCGCGAGTCCGGCCACCGGTGTGCGTCCGGGCCCTCGCGGGCGTCCGGCCGAGGTACGTCAGGGCACCCGCCGGCGTCCGACCAGGGCCTGGGGACTGCGCGGGCGTCCGACCTGGGCCGTGGGGCTGCGCGGGCGTCCGACCAGGGTGAGTCCGGGCACTCACAGGGTTCCGGGCGTTCATATGAGCCCGTGCCGCAGCGCGTAGCCCACCGCGTGGGCGCGGTTGCGCAGTTGGAGCCGGGTGGTGACCTCGTGCAGCACGTTCTTGACGGTGCGTTCGGAGTACGAGGTCTTCTGGGCGATCTCCACGGTGTCGAAGCCCTCGGACACGAGCCGGAGCATGTCGGCCTCACGCGTCGTCAGGGTGGAGAGGGTGAGCCCCCGCGGGTCCAGCACCGTCCGCTGCAGGCTGCTGACATGGGCGAGCAGCTTGCCGAGCAGGTCGCCGGGGAGCACGCCCTCGCCCTTGGCGAGCGCCGTGACCAGGTGGACGAGCCGGTCCTGGTCGGCCTCCGCGCGGCGCAGCACGGCGGCGACCGAGCACTCGATCATCGTCTGGAGGGCGCCGGCCTCGAACCGTCCCACGACGAGCCCGGTGCTCGTCGAGGTGTTGCGCTGGAGGCGGCGCAGGAGTTGCACGGTGGAGTCGTCGACCGTGTCCACCACGACCAGGGTGGCCCTGGCCTTGTCGGCGTCCGCCTCGGGCAGCAGCTCCACCTCGGGGCGCCGCCGCAGTTGTTCGATGATTCCCGCCTGCAGGATCAGGTCCTCGGCATAGACCGAGACCGTCACCCTGGCATCGCAATGGTCGTTGTTCGTCATGGGTCCCACCCGTTTCTCGTCGTCCGCCGGCCGGAAGGTGTTCGGCCGGCGGGTGGTTCAGTTCTGGCGCCCGGCTGTGCGCCGTTGGTCCTTCGGGGCACGCGCGCTGCCCGGTCGTTGGCCCTCGCGCCCCTGGAGAAGGGCTCGGTCGCGGCCTAGGTTCCCGGCGTGACCACTTCTGCCGAACTCGAAATGCCGACCGTGACGGTCTCGCCCGGCGGCGAGGCGACGACCACCCTGAACGTCCGCAACGACAGCGACATCGTCGAGGCGTACACGCTCACGGTGGTCGGTGACTGCGCCGCGTGGAGCACCGTCGAACCGGCACGCGTCTCGCTGTACCCCGGCACCTCGGAGACGGTGACGGTACGGCTCGCGCCGCCCCGCTCCCCCGAGGTCCGCGCCGGGGAGAAGCCGCTCGGTGTGCGCGTCCTGCCCGTGGAACACCCGGAGAACGTGGTGGTCCCTGAGACCACGGTGCGCGTGCAGGCGTTCCACGAGGTCCGTCAGGAGCTGGCGCCCCGCCGGCGGCGCGGCTGGCTCGGCGCCCGCTACCGGGTCGCCCTGCGCAACCAGGGGAACACCCCGGTCTCGCTCGCGCTCGCCGGCCGGCAGGCCGGGGAGGAGCTGACCCTGCGCACCACGCCGCAGCGGCGGCGTCTCGAACCCGGTGAGTCCGCCGAGGTCGCGCTGAAGGCGCGGGTCCGCTCGCTGATCTGGTTCGGCGAGCCGGTGAGCCACCCCTTCGAGATCGAGGTCGGCGACGCCCCCGACGCGGAGACCGGAGCCGACGGATCGGACGGTACGGACGGCGACTCGCCGAAGAGTGACCGGGAGCCGCCCGCCGCGCGGTCGGACGTACCGCCCGGGCCGCCGGCCGCTCCCGGCGTCGTCGAGGGCGAGTTCGTCCAGCTGCCGATCCTGCCGAAGTGGCTGCTGATCCTGCTCGCCATCCTCATGGCCCTGCTGGTCGCCTGGTTCGCGCTGGTCCGGCCGGCGGTGCGCAGCGCCGCCAAGGAGGCCGCCACCACCGCGCAGCGGGAGGAGGCCGCGAAGCAGGAGAAGGCGAAGGCGGACGAGCAGGCCAAGGCCAAGCCCAGCGCCAAGCCCGGGGGCCGGCAGGAGGGTTCCGGCGGGCAGGGCGACGGCGGGAGCGGTACGGGACCGGCCGGCACCGGACGGGGTCAGCAGAGCTCGGCCACGATCGACGTCCAGACGGGCGCCGGCGGGAAGAAGGTGGGGACGTACCAGGTGCCCCCGGGCAAGGTGTTCGGGATCACCGACATGGTCGCGGCGAACTTCCAGGGCGACGAGGGTGTCATCACCATCTCGTTCGGAGAGCGGAAGATCACCACGATCGCGCTGGAGACGTTCCGCAATCAGGACTACCACTGGGTCACCCCCATCGACATCCCGGAGAACTCGACTGTCACCGCGGAGGTGACCTGCGCCAAGCCGGGCACACCGGCCACCGGACAGCAGGCCTCCGGCTGTCACGAAGTGCTGAACGTCAGCGGTGTGCTCCGCGACCTCCGGCCGTAGAAACGGAATGCGGGGAAGTGTTCTCCGACGATGCGGCGACGGGAAGAGCGCGATCACCGGGTCGACCGGAAACGATCGTCCACGCCGCTCCTCGGGCAAGCGCGTCGGACGGCGCCGTGGCTCGGTTCCTTCGCCGGCCACGGTGCGGTCCTCCGGCTTTCCTGACTGGTTCGGGGCAGCAGCGTAGGCAGGGCTCAGTGCCGAAAAAGTGACGTCGCCTTGATGCCTCGTCCGCGGCCGCCGACCACGTGGTCGGCGTACGTCCGTGTCCGCGTCCCCCAGCAGGGCTCGGGAGAGGTCCAGTTCGGATCTTCGGCCGACTAAGGTCGCGAGGTCGGTGGTCAGTTGGGCGGGCAGGAGGTGGGGGGCCGCGGCCCGCCCGGGTCGCTCCCCCGCAGCGTGCGCGGCGGGGCGCTCGGCCACCCCGGCGGCGTGCGCCACCGCGGGGACCGGCTGGCGTAAGACCCGCTCGTGTGCCTTGCGCAGCTCCGGCCCCGGGGCGACGCCGAGCTCGCTCTCCAACCGTGCCCGCACCGACTCGTGGACGGCCAGGGCGGCGTCGGCGGCCTCCTTCACGGCGGCCAGGTACTCGTGGTTGAGCGCGGTGAACAGCGGATGCGCGGCGACCCTCGTGGCCAGGCCGGTACCGGCGAGGCCGCCCCGCATCCCGAGCGCGCCGACGAGGGGGTCCACGCCGTTCGCGCCCTCGCCCACGTCGACCGCGCTGCCCGGCGGCTCCTCCCACAGCGCGTCGATCACTTCCTGCGGGGTGACGAGCTGCCCCGCCCTTGCCAACAGCAGCGCCTGCAACGCCTGTTGTTTCGGGGGTCCCAGGGTCAGCTCGGTGTCCCCCCGCCAGACCCGCAACGGCCCCAGGATCCGGTAACGCATGTTCCCGCCTCACTTCTCAGCGATGCCGGGGGTCCGTCTCGGGCCCCCCGCACACCGGTCCTGCGGCTCTCTCCGCTCCGGCCGCTGAAAACGCTCTCAGAAACCGGTGCTCGCACCGGTGCTCGTCTAACGCTACGCGCCGGAGGAGGTGGATCCACACCTCGAAACCGTGGCGTTTCCGTCACGTAATCTTTGGCGATCCGGCCACCCGGAAGCAGAGGGGATCACGCATGGGAACACTTCTTTACGTCACCGACCTGGGATATCAGGCGCGCGGGCGGCGGTACTGCGACGAGGACATCTGGCTCTCGGGGCGACTGCGCGAGGAGTTCGGGGTCGCGCTCTGCCATCCGCTCGACGCGGCCGGGCTGATGCACCGTTTCGACGCCGTCGTCGTCCGCAACAGCGGACCCGTCCTCCACTACCAGCAGGCGTACGACGCGTTCACGCACGAGGCCCGCGAGAGCGGGGTGCGGGTCTTCAACTCCCTGACCGGAAAGGGAGACATGGCTGGAAAGGACTATCTCCTCCACCTGTCGAGGGAGGGTTTTCCGGTCATTCCCACGGCCGGCCGCCGTGAGGAGTTCCCGCTCCTGCCGGACGCCGACGAGTACGTCGTGAAGCCGTTGCTGGGGGCGGACTCGGTGGGTCTGCGGTTCGTGGAGCGGGCGCGACTGGGGGAGGTGGACCCGACCGGGATGCTCGTGCAGCCGCGGATCCCGTTCGCGTACGAGGTCTCGTTCTACTTCGTCGGCCGCGCCTTCCAGTACGCGCTGTACGCGCCCGATCCGGAGGCGCGCTGGGTGCTTCAGCGGTACGAACCGACCGCCGACGACCTGGAGTTCGCGCAGCGGTTCGTGGACTGGAACGACCTGGCGCACGGCATCCAGCGGGTGGACGCCTGCCGGGCACCGGGCGGGGAGCTGCTGCTCGTGGAGCTGGAGGACCTCAACCCGTACCTCTCGCTGGACCTGGTCGCGGAGGCCGAGCGGGAGGCCTTCGTCACGGCGATGAAGGCCTCCCTTCGGGACCTGCTGAGCACCTGAGCACCGGAGCGCCTGCACCCGAGCACCCGAGCACCGGAGCGCCTGAGCGCCTACGCCCGAGCACCCGAGCACCGAAGCGCCTGAGCGCCTACGCCGAGCGCTTGCGCGAAGTCGCCTTCTTCGCGGTCGTCTTCTTCGCCGCGGTCTTCTTCGCCGTCGACTTGGCCGTCGTCCTGGCCGTCGACTTCGCGGTGGACTTCTTCGCGGTCGTCTTCTTGGCGGTCGTCGACTTCTCGGCCGCCTTCGACGTCGACTTGCGGGCCGGGGCGGCCGTCTTCTTCGCCGCCGTCTTCGCCGTGGACTTCCGCGCCCCCGTCTCCTTCGGGGCGCTCGGCGCGCTCGAACGGCGCGCCAGCTCGGTGACCTCGGCGACGCCGCCTTCCTCCCCGCGCGCCTCCTTCGCCGCCCGGACGCTGCTCTCCAGGGCGGCCATCAGGTCGATCACCTGGCCGCCGCCCGCCTCCTCGGGCTCCGGGGGCGCGACGGCCGCGCCACCTTCCGCCTTGGCGGCGATCATCTGCTCGACCGCCTCGCGGTAGTCGTCGTGGAGGGTGCTGATGTCGACCTCGCCCAGGGTGGCCATCAGGGCGTCCGCCAGGTCGAGTTCGGCCTCCCGCACCTGGACGGGGCTCTCCGGGGCCACCCCCTCGGGCGCCCGGATCTCGTCCGGCCAGAGCAGTCCGTGCATGGCGATCACGTCGTCCACGACCCGGAGCATCCCGAGCCGCTCCCGCCCGCGCAGCGCGTACTTCGCGACGGCCACCTTGTCGCTCCGCTTGAGCGCCTCGCGCAGCAGGGTGTACGGCTTGGCGGCCGGTACCCCGCTCGCGGAGAGGTAGTACGCGGCGTCCATCTGGAGCGGGTCGATCTCCCCGGCCGGCACGAAGGCCACGATCTCGATGGTCTTGGCCGTCGGCAGCGGCAGCGACGCCAGGTCCTCGTCCGTGATCGGGATCATGGTCCCGTCGGACTCCTCGTAGGCCTTGCCGATCTCAGCCTGGGAGACCTCCTCGCCGTCCAGCTCGCACACCTTGCGGTAGCGGATGCGTCCGCCGTCGGCCTCGTGGATCTGGCGGAAGGACACGGACCGGCTCTCGGTGGCGTTCACCAGCTTGATCGGGATGCTGACCAGGCCGAAGGATATGGCGCCGTTCCAAATGGATCGCACGTTTCATCCCTTTCGCAGGTGTTCGCCGCACTTTGTGCTGACTTCTATGCTTCTGCCCGATTCGTGGGATTCTCATCGTATGACGCCCATCACGGAGGTGGAGGGGCGGCGCCTCCCGCTGAGCAATCTGGACAAGGTCCTCCACCCGGCCACCGGCACCACCAAGGGCGAGCTGCTGCACTACTACGCCACCGTCGGGGCCGCGATCCTGCCCCATCTGCGCGACCGGCCGGTGTCCTTCCTGCGCTATCCGGACGGCCCCGAAGGGCAGCTCTTCTTCACCAAGAACCCACCGCCCGGCACACCCGCCTGGGTGAAGACCACCCCGGTCCCCCGCTCCGACGACCCGCGCGCCCGGCAGGTCATGATCCAGGACCTCGCCTCGCTGATGTGGGCGGCGAACCTGGTCGTGGAGTTCCACACCCCGCAGTGGCGGGCCGACTCCCAGGCCGTCGCCGACCGCCTCGTCCTCGACCTCGACCCCGGGCCCCCCGCGACCGTCGTGGAGTGCTGCCGGGTCGCGCTCTGGCTGCGCGAGCAGCTCGCCGCGGACGGCCTGGATGCCTTCGCCAAGACCTCCGGCGCCAAGGGCCTGCACCTGCTCGTCCCCCTGGAGCCGACCCCGTCCGAGCGGGTCTCGGCGTACGCGAAGGAGCTGGCCGTCCGGGCCGAGGGGGACCACCCCAAGCTGGTCGTCCACCGGATGGCGCGGGCCCTGCGGCCGGGCAAGGTCTTCGTCGACTTCAGCCAGAACGCGGCCGCCAAGACCACCGCGACCCCCTACACCCTGCGCGCCCGCGCCCGGCCGACCGTCTCGGCCCCGGTGACCTGGGAGGAGGTCGAGGCGTGCGACGCGCCCGAACGGCTCGTCCTTCTGATGGACGACATCGCGCCACGTCTGGAGCAGTACGGGGAGCTGCTCGGGCCGCTCCTCGACCCGGGCCGGGCCGGGTCCCTGCCATGACCCCGGCCCCCGCGACCGGTCCGGCCGTCCCCGCCGGCGGCGCCGTCCTGCGGCCGCCGGTCGATGTGATGCGCCCTCGCCCGGCCGACGAGATCCCCGCGCAGGGAAGCGTCCCCGGAGGGTTGCAGTACACGCTCAAACTGGACGGATTCCGCGCCCTCGCCTTCGTCCTGGAGGAGCGGAGGGTCGTCCTCCAGTCGCGCTCGCACCGGGACCTCGCTCCGGAGTTCCCCGAGATCGCGGCCCATCTGGGTGCCCGTCTGCCGGCCGGCGTCGTCCTGGACGGGGAGCTGTGCGCGTACCGGGACGGGCGGCTCAGCTTCACCGATCTGCTCCGCTCGGCCGGCGACCGCAGGCGGGCGGGCGTTCCCGTCTCGTACATCGCCTTCGACGTGCTCGCCGTCCCCGGCCGGGACGTCCGGCCGCTGCCGCTCGCGGAGCGCTGGCGGCTCCTCGGCACCGCCCTGGAGGAGATCGGACCGCCCGTGCAGCGCGTCCTCGCGACGCTGGACGAGGAGACCGCGCGCGACTGGTTCCGTGATCTGCGGCCCGTGGGGGTCGAGGGGATCGTGGCGAAGGCGCTGCGCTCGCCGTACCGGGCGGGCGAGACGTGGTCCTGGCGGAAGGTGCGGCACACCAACACCCTCGACGGGACCCTGCTCGCCCTGGTCGGCCCGGTGGACCGGCCCCGTGCGCTGGTCGTCCGCCTGCCCGACGACCGTACGGTGACGACCTCGCCCAAGCTCACCGCGGCGCAGGCCCGCGAGGTCGCCGGGCTGGCCGCCGGCCGTCTCGCTCAGGCCGTGGACGACCCCGAGCACGGCCGCGTGACGCCGCTCGCCGACCCGCTCCCGGTGGAGCTGCTGCAGCTGTCCGGGCGCCAGGAGACCGCCCGCTTCGTGCGCGTACGGTCCGACCTCTAGGGGGTGGCTCGCGGGCAACTCCGGGCGCCGTTCCTCTGGATGGCGCAAAGCGAGCGGCCCGAGGGCCCTTCCGAGACCGCGTCCGCTCAGCGGGTCCTGGTTCACGGTGTGGTGGTGCACACTTGCTCCCTGGTACAGCGCTCACGGGGAAGGCGGCGGCCGCATGCTGACGGGGATCGAGGAGGTCGACTGGGCCTCGTTGGGGCATGCCTACGGCCCCGCCGACGATGTACCGGGGTTGCTGCGCGGACTCGCCTCGTCCGACCCCGCCGAACGGGAACTTGCCCTCGACGGGATGTACGGAGCGGTGCACCACCAGGGCGACGTGTACGACTCGACGCTCGCCTGCATCCCCTTCCTGCTCGAACTCGTCGCCGACCCGGAGGTCCAGGACCGGGGCGGCATCGTGGAGTTGCTCACCAGCATCGGCGGGATCGAGCTGAGCGGCGAGGAGGAGCTGGACGAACTCGACGCGGAAGACGAGGAGTTCATCCCGGCCGCGAACTACGCGATGGCCGCGGCCGCCGTCGCGGCGGGCGCCGACGTCTTCCTCGGACTGGTGGGCGACCCGGACCCCGAGGTCCGGCTCGCGGCCCCGTGCGCGCTCGCCTCGCTCCACCCGGACCCCGCCCGCGTGCTGACCCTGCTGCGGGAGCGGCTGACCGTCGAGCGCGCCACGGAGGTGCGGCTCGCCCTGGTGGAGGCCGTGGGGCGGATCGCGCGACGGCACGAGTCGCTGCGCGACGAGACCGTGGACTGGCTGGGGTGGCTCTCCCGCGCGGCCCAGGCGCCCGGGCTGCGGCTCGCGGCCCTCGCGCAGCTGGCCCGGTGCGCGCCCACCGAGGTCCCGGACGACGTGGTGGAGCGGGTGACGGGGCTCCTGGACGAGGTGCGGACCGCGCCGCCGGAGCCGGACGCCCGGCCGGGCACGTCCGCGACGGCCGGACAGGTCCGCGAACTCTTCGAGGAGCGCTCGACCGGCCGGCCGACGCCGTGGACCGACGAGCTGCTGCGGACCCTGCACACCGCGCTCGACGACCGTGTCGAGGAGCGGACCGCGCTGATCCTCGCCCAGCTGCGCAGCCCCGACCGGTGCCAGCGACTGGACGCGATCTGGCTGTGCGGGGGCCTGATACGGGTCTGGCGCGGGCGGTACGAGGAGGTCGTGCGGCTGGTCGGGGCGCAGCTGGCCGACCCCGAACCGAGGCTGCGTGAGGCAGCGACCTCGTTCCTCGAAGGCCTCTTCGAGCTGACCGGCCCCGCGACGGACGCCCTCGCGGGGCACCTCGCCCGCCGCCCCGGCAGACCGGAGCGGCCGGAGTGGGCCGAACGGCCGGAGGGCCCGCCCGGGGCTCCGGACGGGCGCGCCAGGGCGCTGCTCGCCCTCGCCCGCTCGGGGGACGCCCGGGCCGTACCGCCGCTCGCCCGCGCGCTGGTGGAACCGGACGTACGGCGGGACCTGTTGTACGCGGTGCCCACCCTGGGCCCGGCCGCCGCGCCGCTCGCGCCGCTGCTGCGCCGCAGGCTGGCCCGGGTCGAGCTGGACGACCGGCTGTACGAGCACGCGGCGCCGCTGCTCTTCGCCCTGGCCTCGGTCCGGGGCGTGCAGGCCGTGCCCGAGGTGCTGCGGGTGCTGCGCGGGGCGCCGTCGAACCGGCGGGACTGGGTGCAGGAGGCGGCGCTGACGGCCCTGGCGGCGTTCGGGCCCGCCGCCCGGGGGGCGATCCCGGACGCGCGGGCGCTCCTGGAGAGCGAGGCGGCGGCGGTCTCCGCGCAGGCGGCGCTCACGCTGTGGTCGGTCGAGGGCGACCGCGAGGCGGTGCTGCCGACCCTCGCGGGCTGGCTGGGGCCGGACGCGACGGCCCCCGACCGGTGCGCGGCCGCCCGGGCGCTGGGCACGATCGGCCCGGCGGCGGCGCGCACCGCGCCGGCGCTGCTTCCCGGGCTCTCCTGCCGGGACCTGTGGGTACGGGTGCGCAGCGCGGCGGCCCTGTGGCGGGTGTCCGGGGACACGGAGGCATCGCTTCCGGTGCTGCTGGCGGCGTGGGAGGAGAACCGGCACGCGCGCGTGGACATCGCGGAGTGCCTCGCGGAGATGGGTCCCGCGGCGAGTGACGCGCGCTGGGTGATCCGTACGGAGCTGGACCGGCGGCGGCGTCACAACGTGCGCGAGAGCGGCTACAGCAGCCATGACGTCCACGAGGACGAGAAGCTGCTGACCTTCTGCCGGGCGGCGCTCGACCGGATGGACCGGATGGACCGGTAGGAGCCCGGCCGAGAGGAGGCCCGCCGCCGGGGGCGCACGACGACACGGCGAGGGGCCCGGCGGACGGCGCCACCGCCACCTTCGAGGTCCGCGCGATCCAGCGGGTCGACAAAAAGGACTTCCCTACGAATAAGGTCTAGGGGAGACCGACCCCCCGAGCTGCGGCTGATCACCTGCGGCCGGTCGCGGGGAGCGTACGACCCGAGGAGCGTCAGTGGGACCGCGCGGACTGCCGTTCGTCGCCGCCATGGCCCTGGCCGTGGCGGCGCCGTTCGTGCTGTCCGGCTGCGGCACCGAGGGCGAGCTGAAGAGCGCCGGGGCCACGCCCACCGCCGTCGGCCCCGTCCGCCTCTGGCCCGGCCTGCCGCCCGCGACCGCGCCGCCGCTCGACTACGGCGAGACCGACACCGAGTCCGTTCCCGGTATCGACGTCCCCGACAACGACGTCCGCCGCGTCGACGCCGTCGCCGTGGTCCAGGCCGAGGTGAAGGCCCACCCGGACTCGTACACCGGCGCGGACGGCATGTACGAGGAGACGGCCCGGCAGATCGGCCGGTGCACCCAGGAGCCCGGGAAGTGCCCGGTCATGGAGGCGTACTACCGCGATCTGACCGGCAACGGCCGCGACGAACTGATCGTCGGCATCCGGATGCCCGACCAGCAGGTGGGCGTGCGGGTGTACCTCGCCGAGAACCACGGGCTCACCCGGATCATGTCCACCGTCGACCAGGTGATCAGCGTGGAGCTTGCGGGCCGCGACCTGATCGTGCGGGCCGCGTCGGCCGGCATCCCGGGATACGAGTACCGCACGGCCTGGTCCTGGGACGAGCAGCAGCGCGCGATGCTGTCGGCCCGGGACGAGATCGTCCGCGTCAAGCCGGCGGGGCCGTCCGCCTCACCGGCGCCCGAGCCCCGCCTGGTCGCCCCCTCGGCGACCCCGGGGCCGCCCGGCTCCTCGCCCACGCCACCCGCCCGCACGCCCTCCGCCGCCGAGGACTCCTTCGTGGAGGCCCCGTGACGCCGCGCAGGCGCCGCCGACCCCGACTGCCGGCCTGGACCGCGACGCTCACCTGGAAGGCCGCGGTCTTCATCACCGTCATGTGCTGCGCCCTGGCGGCGCTGCTCGGCGTCCTCGTCCACGTGTCCGTGGCGGGGCAGACCGTCGACGACTTCCGCGACCGGGCGCTGACCCGCCTCACCGCCGCCTCCCGCGCGTACGAGGCGGGCGAGCCGCTCCCCCGGGGCGCCGGGATCGACCCCGAGGGCCTGCCCGAGGAGCTGCGGGCGCTGGCCCTGCGGGGCGAGCGGGGCACGGTGGTCGAGGAGTTCCAGGGCCGGCCGACGATGTGGGCGGCGGGCCCGGCCGACGGCCGGGCCCTCGCCGTGCGGGTGGACTACGCCACCGGCAAGGAGATCATCGACAACCTGGACCGGTCGATCCTGGGCTCCTCGGTCCTCGCGATCGGGGCGACGCTGCTCGTGGGCGCGTTCGCGGTCACCCGGATCACCCGGCGGCTGCACCTGACCGCCCAGGTGGCCCGGCGGATCAGCGCGGGCGACCTCGACGCGCGCGTGGACGACCCCCGCACGAAGGACCCGGCGCGCCCGCAGGACGAGGTGGCGACGGTCTCCGGGGCGCTCGACACGATGGCCTCCTCGCTCCAGCGCAAGCTGCAGACCGAGCAGCGCTTCACGGCGGACGTGGCGCACGAGTTGCGCACGCCGCTGACCGGTCTGTCGGCGGCGGCCGAACTCCTGCCGGAGGGGCGGCCTTCGGAGCTGGTCCGGGACCGGGTGAGGGCGATGCGCTCGCTGACCGAGGACCTCCTGGAGATCTCCCGACTCGACGCCCGCAACGAGACCGTGGACCTGGCGGTGCACGACCTCGCCGCGATCGCGTGGCGGGTGGTGCGGGCGTCGGGCACCGAGACGGAGGTGCGGGTCATCCGCGACGCGACGGTCGAGACGGACAGGCGACGCCTGGAACGGGTGCTCGGCAACCTCGTCGCCAACGCGCACCGGCACGGCGCCCCGCCGGTCGTCCTGACCGTGGACGGCGCCGTCGCCACGGTGCGGGACCACGGCCCTGGCTACCCGGAGTACCTGCTCGCGGCGGGGCCGCAGCGGTTCCGTACCGAGAGCGGCGGCAAGGGGCACGGGCTCGGGCTCACGATCGCGGTCGGGCAGGCCGAAGTGATCGGCGCGCGGCTGGTCTTCGCCGAGGCCCCCGACGGGGGCGCGGAGGCGCGGCTGACGCTGCCGGAGTACGTACGGCTGGCCGATCCGGACGAGGATCCCGAGCGGTGACGGCACACCGTCACACATAAGGGATATAAGCCATATCGCTTGCTACGTTGCGGTCCATGACCGCAACGACGGCGGACGCTCCCCCGCCCGGGCCACCCCTCCCGAGGCGCCGCGGCGTGGAACTCTCCCTCCTCGTCTGCGCCGTCCTCATCTCCGTCCTCGGTTACGCCGACGTCGGCCTCGCCCGCAGCGGCGCCGTCCCGCCCGACGCGGTGCGCTACGGGGCCGGTCTCGGCGGGCTCGCGCTCCTGGCCCATCTCGCCGTACGGTTGCGGGCTCCGTACGCCGATCCGCTGCTGCTGCCCATCGCGGTCCTGCTCAACGGCCTCGGCCTGGTGCTGATCTACCGGCTCGACCTGGAGACGCCGAAGGACCAGGCGGCCTTCACGCAGCTGGTCTGGTCGGCGCTCGGGGTGGCGCTCTTCGGCACCGTCGTGGTGCTGCTGCGCGACCACCGGACGCTGCAGCGGTACGCGTACCTCTCGATGACCACCGCCCTGTTCCTCATGGCCGTGCCGATCTTCTTCCCCGCGGTCAACGGCGCGAGGATCTGGATCCGGCTCGGCGGACTCTCCTTCCAGCCGGGCGAGTTCGCCAAGATCCTGCTCGCCGTCTTCTTCGCCGCGTACCTCGCGGCCAACCGCAACGCGCTGGCGTACACCGGCCGCAGGGTCTGGCGGCTCCAGCTGCCCGCCGGCCGGGTGCTCGGGCCGATCGCGGCGATCTGGCTGCTGAGCGTGGTCGTGCTGGTCCTGGAGCGGGATCTCGGCACCTCGTTGCTCTTCTTCGGCCTCTTCGTGATCATGCTGTACGTGGCGACGGGCCGGACCGGCTGGATCGCGGTCGGGCTGCTCCTGGCGGGCGTCGGCGCGTTCGCGGTCGGCTCGCTCGAACCGCATGTGCACAGTCGCGTGGAGGACTGGCTGAATCCTTACGCCTCCATCGAGGCGGGCGACGGTCCGGGCCAGCTCGCGCAGTCGCTGTTCTCCTTCGCGGCGGGCGGGGTGCTCGGTACGGGCCTCGGCCTCGGCCACTCGATCCTGATCGGCTTCGCCGCCAAGTCCGACTTCATCCTGGCGACGGCGGGCGAGGAGCTGGGACTGGCCGGGCTGACCGCCCTGTTCCTGCTGTACGCGCTGCTCGTCGCGCGCGGGTACCGGGCGGGTCTCGCCCTGCTCGACCCCTTCGGGCGGCTCCTCGCGATCGGCCTCGCCTCGATCCTGGCCCTCCAGGTCTTCGTGATCGCCGGCGGGGTGATGGGCCTGATCCCGCTGACCGGCATGGCGATGCCGTTCCTGGCGCAGGGCGGCTCGTCCGTCGTCACCAACTGGATCATCGTGGCCCTGCTGATCCGGGTCAGCGACTCGGCCCGCGCCCCCCGCCCCGAGCTCGTCGAGACGGGCGTCGTCGCGCCGGTCACGGAGGACGCCCGGTGATCCCCTACATCCGGCGCGCGGCGGCGCTCTGCCTGATCCTGCTGGTGGCGCTGCTCGTCAACGCGGCCCGGGTGATGATCTTCCAGGCCGGGGCGCTGGACGAGAACCCGGCCAACCGGCGGGTGCCGATCACCCGTTGGGGCGAGCCGCGCGGCGAGATCGTGGTCGACGGGCGGCCGGTGACCGGCTCACGGGACAGCGGCCAGCAGCTGCGCTACGAACGGACGTACAAGCAGGGCCCGTTGTACGCGCCGGTGACCGGTTTCGCCTCGCAGACGTACGGCACGACGTTCGTGGAGGACGCCGAGGACGGCGTGCTCGCGGGTACGGATCCGATGCTCGCCCCGTTCCCGTTCTGGAACGACCTCGGCCGGGGGCGCCGGGCGGGCGGGGACGTGGTGACGACGATCCGGGCGCGGATGCAGGAGGCCGCGTACCGGGGGCTCGGCGGGAAGCGGGGCGCGGTGGCGGCGGTCGAGCCGTCGAGCGGACGGATCCTGGCGCTCGTCTCCTCCCCCTCGTACGACCCGGGCGAACTGTCCGGGACGGGCTCCGGGGTCAAGGGGGCCTGGGCCCGGCTGAACACCTCGCCGAACCAGCCGATGCTGAACCGGGCGATCCGGCAGACGTACCCGCCCGGCTCCACGTTCAAGATCGTGACGGCGGCGGCCGCGCTGGACGCGGGCACGGTGACGGACGTCGAGGCGCCGACGGACACCCCCGACCCGTTCATCCTGCCGGGCACCCGGCAGGTGCTGCCGAACGCGGCCAAGGGGTGCGGGAACGCCTCGCTGGCGTACGCCCTCCAGTGGTCGTGCAACACCGTGATGGCCGGGCTCGGGGTGAAGGTGGGGCTCACCGCGATGGTGGACGCGGTCGAGAAGTTCGGCTTCAACGACACCGGGCTGACGATCCCGTCCTGGGTCGCCAGGTCCGACTTCGACCGCGAGATGAGCGACGACCAGCTGGCCCTGTCGTCGATCGGCCAGTTCGACACGACGGCGACGCCCCTGCAGATGGCGCTGGTGTCGGCGGCGGTCGCCAACAACGGGGAGATCGCGTACCCGTACCTGGTCGAGCGGACGACGACGGCGGGCGGCACGACGGTCGACACCGCCGGCCGCCGCAGCTACCGGCAGGCGATGCGCCCCTCGACCGCGACCCAGCTGCAGCGGCTGATGGTCAGGGCGGTCGAGGAGGGCACGGGCGTCAACGCGGCGATCCCGGGGGCGACGGTCGGCGGCAAGACGGGCACGGCCCAGCACGGCCTGGGCAACACGGGCACCCCGTACGCCTGGTTCATCGGCTGGGCGCAGGCGGCGGACGCGGCCCAGCCGGCGGTGGCGGTCGCGGTCGTCGTCGAGGACGCCGAGGCCAGACGTACGGAGATCAGCGGCGGCGGCAGCGCGGCGCCGATCGCCCGGGCCGTGATGGAGGAGGCGCTCCGCGCGAAGAAGAACCCCTAGTAGATCGGCTTGCGCATCTCCGCGCGGACCTTGGCGGTGGTCTCGGCGAGCTCGGCCAGGTCGACGTCCTGCGGGTCGGCGGTGGCCGACTCGGTGGTGACGACGGCGACGAAGGAGGCCGTGTTGTCGTCGCCCCAGGCGCACATGGGGAGGGTCGCGGTCCCGGTGGCGTCCTTGGTGGTGGTGACCTGGCAGCTGATGGTGATGCCGTGACCGGCCGGCGTGAAGTCCTTCGGCGGGACCGCGAGCGTGGTGCCCTTGTCCTTCGCCGCGCCGGAGAGGATGGACGCGCGGGTGGCGGCCGGGCTCCTGAGTCGGCCGTGGAAGCCGGAGACGACGAGGACGGCGTCGTCCTTGCCGGTGTACTGGGCGATGGCCGCCTTGACGTCCTTGACCGTGGGGTCGTAGGTGTCCTCGACCTCCTTGCCCTCGGTCTCGGAGGCGTCGTTGGTCAGCGTGAACGTGCCGTCCAGGAGGGTCTTGGGCACGACCAGCCGGTGCGTCGCCTCCGGGAAGTCGCCGGCGAGCCCCGCCCCGTCGAGGACGAGCTTCCCGGCGTAGCCGAGACCGGCGACGACGGCCACGGCGCCGACGACGATCCCGACGATCAGCCCGGTCCGCTTCTTCTTCGGCGGCCCCACGGGCGGCTGCCCCCACGCGCCGGCGCCGGGACCCGGGTACTGCTGGGGAACGCCGGGCTGTTGGGGGTAGCCCTGCGGCGGAGGACCGTAAGGCCCGGGCTGCGGGCCGCCCTGCGGCGGTCCGAAGGGGCCAGGCTGCTGCGGGGGCGGCACGGGGCCGCCGTACGGGTGGTGCGGCGGCTGGTTCGGCGGTGGCGGCATGCTCATGGCGCGCACGCTACGTCACCGATGTGAACGCGCGGATCCCGGGCCCTCCCCCTCTCCCTTACGCCCCGCCCTGCTCGATGGCCTCCGCCACCTCCGCGACCCGCTCCCGCTCCTCCACCGCGAACCGCTCGCGGTCCAGCGCCTCCGCGATCTCCTCGTCCTGGGTCATCAACAGGTCCAGGTTCGAGTCGCCGAGGTCGAAGACGCCCATGTCCAGATAGGCCTTCTGGAGGCGTTCGCCCCAGAGGCCGATGTCCTTCACACACGGGACGATCCGGCTGAAGAGCAGCTTGCGGAAGAGGTGCAGGAACTCGCTCTGTTCGCTGTACTCCTCCGCCTCCTTCCTCCCGACGCCGAAGCTCTCCAGGACCTCCACGCCTCGCAGCCGGTCCCGCATCAGGTAGCAGCCCTCGATGACGAACTCCTCGCGCTCGCGCAGTTCGGCGTCCGACAGCTGCTTGTAGTAGTCGCGCAGCGCCATCCGGCCGAAGGCCACGTGCCGGGCCTCGTCCTGCATCACGTACGCCAGGATCTGCTTCGGGAGCGGCTTGTCGGTGGTGTCGCGGATCATGCCGAAGGCGGCCAGCGCCAGGCCCTCGATCAGGACCTGCATGCCGAGGTACGGCATGTCCCAGCGGGAGTCCCGCAGGGTGTCGCCGAGGAGGCTCTGGAGGTTGTCGTTGATCGGGTAGAGCATCCCGATCTTCTCGTGCAGGAAGCGGCCGTAGACCTCCGCGTGCCGCGCCTCGTCCATCACCTGCGTCGCGGAGTAGAACTTGGCGTCGAGGTCGGGGACGGACTCGACGATCCGGGCGGCGCAGACCATCGCGCCCTGCTCGCCGTGGAGGAACTGGCTGAACTGCCAGGAGGCGTAGTGCCGGCGCAGATCGCCCTTGTCCTTCTCCGTCATCTTCGCCCAGTGGCGGGTGCCGTAGAGGGTCAGGACGTCGTCGGGGGTGCCGAGCGGGTCGTACGGGTCGACCTCCAGCTCCCAGTCGATGCGCCGGGAGCCGTCCCACTGCTTGTCCTTGCCCTTCTGGTAGAGGGCGAGAAGACGCTCGCGGCCGTCGTCGTAGTCCCAGCTGAAGCGGGCAGAACCGGTCGCCGGGACCTGCCAGACGGGGTCTCCCGGGGCTTTCGTGTAGAGGTCGTGCGTCGACACTGACGACTCCTTGCTCTCACGGGGCGTGCTCTTCCGGGCAGGCTGACACCTTGGTAGACATCTGGTCAACAAGTCGCGCAGAAGGGATTGACGGGCTTACTGACGAGCAGTCTTATAAAGGCGACCGCCGGTAACACGACCGCGAGCACAGCGAGGTGTCTCACCGTCATGCCCACCCGTACCGAGCAGGACCTCACTCTCCTCCGGGACGCGCTCGGCCCGCTCCGCGACCGGGAACAGGTCGCCGCGCGGCTCCTGGAGTCCTCCCTCAAGCACTCCTTCGACCCCGAGACCGAACTCGACTGGGCCGCGCCGCTGGAGGACGGCAAGTGGTTCTGGCCGCCGGAGCTGGTCTCCCTCTACGACACCCCCATGTGGCGGCGGATGTCCGAGGAGCAGCGGATGGACCTCGCCCGGCACGAGGCGGCCTCGCTCGCCTCGCTCGGCATCTGGTTCGAGATCATCCTGATGCAGCTGCTCGTCCGGCACATCTACGACAAGTCCCTGACCAGCGACCACGTGCGGTACGCCCTCACCGAGATCGCCGACGAGTGCCGGCACTCGATGATGTTCGCCCGCATGATCCAGAAGGGCGGCGCGCCCGCCTACCCCGTGCCGCGGATCTACCACAACCTGGCCCGCGTCCTGAAGACCGTCTCCACCACCCCCGGCTCCTTCGCCGCCACCCTCCTCGGCGAGGAGATCCTGGACTGGATGCAGCGGCTGACCTTCCCGGACGAGCGCGTCCAGACCCTCGTACGCGGCGTCACCCGCATCCATGTCGTCGAGGAGGCCCGGCACGTGCGGTACGCCCGCGAGGAGCTGCGGCGCCAGATGGTGACCGCGCCGCGCTGGGAGCAGGAGTTCACCCGCCTCAGCTGCGGCGAGGCCGCCCGGGTCTTCTCCGTCTGCTTCGTCAACCCGAAGGTCTACGAGAACGTGGGCCTGGACCGCCGCGAGGCCGTCGCCCAGGTCCGGGCGAGCGGTCACCGCCGGGAGGTCATGCAGTCCGGCGCCAGGCGGCTGACGGACTTCCTCGACGACATCGGCGTACTCCGGGGCCCGGGGCGCCGCCTCTGGAAGTCCTCCGGGCTGTTGGCCTAGAGGATGAGACCCCCTGGGAGTCACCCGCCGGAGTTACCCTGCGTGGCATGACCAGTGCCGCCTCGCCCGCGTACCGCCGGCTCAGCGTCGAGGAGCGTCGGGTGCAGCTCCTCGCCGCCGCCCTGACGCTCTTCGCGCACCGGGCGCCCGACGAGGTCTCCCTCGACGACGTCGCCGAGGCGGCGGGCGTCTCGCGGCCGCTCGTCTACCGCTACTTCCCCGGCGGCAAGCAGCAGCTGTACGAGGCGGCCCTGCGCTCCTCCGCCGACGCGCTGGAGCGCTGCTTCGCCGAGCCGCCGGTCGGGCCGCCGACCGAGCGGCTCGCCCGGGTCCTGGACCGCTATCTGGCCTTCGTGGACGGGCACGACGCCGGTTTCAGCGCCCTCCTCCAGGGCGGCAGCGTCGCCGAGACCTCCCGGACCACGGCGATCGTGGACGAGGTCCGGCGCGCGGCGGCGGAGCAGATCCTCGTCCATCTGGGGGTCGCGGAGCCCGGTCCCCGGCTGCGGATGATGGTCCGCACCTGGATCGCGGCGGTGGAGGCGGCCTCGCTGATCTGGCTCGACGAGGAGAAGCAGCCGTCGGCGGGGGAACTGCGGGACTGGCTGGTCGACCACCTGATCGCGCTGCTCGCGGCCACGGCCGCGACCGACGAGGAGACGGCGTCGGTCGTCAAGCAGCTCCTCGCGCAGGAGACCCCCGACGGGCCGGTGGGGACCCTGGCGCGGCGGGTGACCCCCGTGGTCAGCGAGGCGGCACACCTCCTGTGAGGCCGGTGTGTACGCGAGCGTGTACGAGACTGGTCCCGTGAGAAGCGAGAACACCCCCTTCCGCGGCGGGCCCCTGGACGGCGAGATCCTGGCCGTCCTGGTCGGACCGACCGGACATCCGCCGAAATGGTACGAAGTGCCGGTCCCGGACGCCGACGGCGGACCGCCGACCGTCCACGCCTACCGCCGCGAACCGGCCGGCCACACCAAGCGGCTCGGGCTGCCGCGCGGCTGGGTCTACGAGTACGCCCCCGAGGGCCGCGAGCGGTTCGCGCCGAAGTGGCCCTGGTCCAAGCCGAACGGGTGAGGCCGTTGGGCCGATTCGCCCCTTCGTGCGCTCATCGGACCGCGCGGCCCCTCCATCATCGCGGTGGAGGTGATGACGTGTCAGGAAGGCTGCTGCGCACGGTCTGCACGGGGGTGCTCGCCGCGTCGACGGCGCTGGCGGGGGTCCCCACGGCGGCGGCGGACGACCCGGTGGACCCCCCGGCCGAGGCGCCGGCGGCGGTCGCGGGCGAGGAGGCGACGGACCCACCGGTGGAACCGCCGGAGGATGCCGACCCCCCGGAGCCCACGGAACCCACCGCCGCCGTCGACCCCGCCGACGGCACCCCGGTCGACGACGCCGCCGAACTCCCGCCCTCCGGCGGGAACTCGGTCTCCGCGCTCCTCGGTCGCCTCCAGACCCTCTACCGCCAGGCCGAGCAGGCCACCGAGGCCTACAACGCCACCGACGAGGCCCTGCGCCTCCAGACCGCCGACACCACGAAGATCACCGCCGCCCTCACCCGCGCCCGCGAGCGCCTCGCCCAGGGGCGGAACGCGGCCGGGCGGCTCGCCCGGGAGCAGTACCAGGGGCGGGCGGCCACCTCGGCGTTCTCCCCGTACCTGCGGCTGCTCCTCGCCGACGACCCCCAGCAGGCCCTGGACCAGAGCCGTCTGATGGACCGTGCGGCCCGCGAGCGGGCCGGCACCGTCTCCCGGCTCACCGCGGACGAGAGGAAGGCCGACGAGCTGGCCGACGCCTCCCGCAAGGCCCTGGACCGGAAGCGGACTCTCGCCGCACGTCAGAAGAAGCAGCGCGACGACGTCCAGAAGCGGCTCACGCAGGTCCAGAAGCTGCTCGCCTCGCTCCCGCCCGACCAGCTCGCCAGGCTGACCGAGCTGGAGCGGACCCAGACCGCGGGCGCCCAGCGCGAGCTGCTCGACACCGGCGTCCTGGACGGCGACAGGACCCCGTCACGGGAGGGCGGCGACGCGCTGCGGTACGCGGTGCGGCAGATCGGCAAGCCGTACGTGTGGGGTGCCGAGGGCCCGGCGTCGTACGACTGCTCGGGGCTGACCTCCCAGGCCTGGGCGAGCGCCGGCCGGGAGATCCCGCGCACCAGCCAGGAACAGTGGCGCACCCTCCCCAGGGTGCCGCTGCGCGAGCTGCGCCCCGGTGACCTGGTGGTCTACTTCCCCGAGGCCACCCATGTGGCGATCTACCTCGGCCACGGCCTGGTCGTCCAGGCCCCCCGCCCGGGCGCCAAGGTCAAGGTCTCCCCGATCGCCGCCAACCCCCTCCTGGGTGCGGTCCGCCCCGACCCGGCGGCCAAGCCCCTGAAGACGTACACGCCGCCCGAACTTCCGGAGGGAGCCACGGACGGCGCGGACGAGGGGTTCGATCAGGGCGGGGCCTGAGCGCCCTTTCGTCGGTGAGAACCGGCACGCCGGAGGCGGACAGAACGGAGTGAGGCATTCCGATTCCTTGCGTCAAGTGACCTTCCAGAAAGATCAGTTGATGCGAATACTCATGCGATCATGACAATGATTTCCGGCCACCGGCCGGAGCCTTCTTGATTGCAGAGGACCATGAAGTTCAACCCGATCACCCGCGCCCGCCGCGGACTGCTCGTGCTCGCCGCGTCCCTCGGCCTCGTCTTCGGCGTCTCGGCCGTTCCGGCCCAGGCCGCGCCGACCGAATACATCCTGTCCAAGGTCGAGATCCGCATGAACCACTCCAACCAGTGCCTGGAGGTGGCGGACTGGAGCACGGCGAACGGCGCGGCCGTCCGCCAGTGGCCCTGCACCGGTAACGCCAACCAGCAGTGGTACCGGGTCTACCTGAACTTCGAGGATCCCGAAGCGTACTACTACAAGAACGTCAACAGCGGCAAGTGCCTGGAAATCGGCGGCTGGGGGCGCCACAACGGTGCGACCGCCAACCAGTGGGACTGCCACTGGGGCTTGAACCAGCTGTTCCGGACCTCCAGCAGGCTTGTCACGGACCCCGCCTACACCTGGAACAAGTGCCTGGAGATCGGCGGCTGGAGCCAGCAGGCGGGCGCCCGCGCGAATCTGTGGGACTGCCACGGCGGCGCCAACCAGAGCGTCACCATGCGCCTCCTGTGAGCCGCCGGCGGGGGGCGGGGCCGCACCCCCCGCCCCCCCCCCCCACGCCGGGAGGCCCCCCGGCCCCCCCCCCCGGGGGGCCCCGGGGTGTCCGGG
>NZ_JBSGWV010000024.1:0-65181 GCF_053609105.1 Streptomyces sp. NPDC054975 | reverse complement strand
CCTCCGCCCCGGTGGGCGGGGCGGGGGGGCCGCCGCCCCCCCCCCGCCCCCCGCCCCCCTCAGGCCGTCAGGCCCCGGCGACCGACGCCAGGTAGGCCTCGGTCTTCTCCGGGTCGTAGAAGAAGTTCTCGAAGTCGGCCGGGTCGTTGAAGCCGTTCGCGAAGCGGTCGGCGACCGGCTGGAGCTGGCCGGCCGCACCGATCAGGTTCAGGACGTGCTCCGGCGGGACGCCGAGCATGGCGTTCGTCCACTTGGTGACGTGCTGCGCGGTGTTCCAGTACCGGTCGAACGTGGACTGCATCCAGGCCTCGTCGAAGGGCTTGTCCCCGTGCTCCACGATCGCGGCGAGGTAGGCGGCGGCGCACTTGGCGGCCGAGTTCGAGCCCTGGCCGGTGATCGGGTCGTTGGCGACGACGACGTCCGCGACGCCCAGGGCCAGGCCTCCGCCGGGGAGGCGGCCGATCGGGTTACGGACGGTCGGGGCGTACCGGCCCGCCAGGGTGCCGCCCGCGTCGGTCAGCTCGACCTTGGTGGCCCGCGCGTACTCCCAGGGCGTGAACTTCTCCATCAGCTCCAGGGTCAGCGACAGGTGCTCGGCGGGGTCCTTGACGCCCTGGAAGGCGTCGAGCGGGCCGCCGGGTATGCCCTCCCAGAAGAGGATGTCGGCGCGGCCGGAGGTGGTCAGCGTCGGCATGACGAAGAGCTCGCCGACGCCCGGGACCAGGTTGCAGCGGACCGCGTCGAAGTCGGGGTGCTCGGGGCGGGGGCCGAGGCCGTGGACGTACGCGACGGCCAGCGCGCGCTGCGGCTCGGCGTACGGGGAGCGGGCGGCGTCCCGGCCGAACATGGAGACCAGCTCGCCCTTGCCGGCGGAGACCAGGACCAGGTCGTACGTACGGGAGAAGTAGTCCAGGTCGGAGACCGCCGCGCCGTGGATGACGAGCTGGCCGCCGCGCTGGGCGAAGGTCTCCATCCAGCCGGCCATCTTCACGCGCTGGTCGACGGACTGCGCGTAGCCGTCGAGCTTCCCGACCCAGTCCACCGCGCGCGTGGAGTCCGGCGCGGCGACGGAGACACCGAGGCCCTCGATCCGCGGGGCCTGGGACTCCCAGAAGTTGATGCCGAGGTCGCGCTCGTGCTGGAGCGCGGTGTCGAACATGCACTGGGTGGACATGACCCGGCCGGACCGGATCTCGTCCGCCGTGCGGTTGGACATGAGGGTGACCTCGTACCCCTGCGACTGGAGTCCGAGGGCGAGCTGGAGACCGGACTGGCCGGCTCCGACGATGAGTATCTTCCGCATGGCGGGTGGTGCTCCTGGGGGAGGAAGTTATTCGGGGGTTGCTTCGAGGGCGTGGCCGACCATCGCGAGAAGGGTCTCGACGACGCTGTACCGCTTGCGGGCGTCCATGATCACGACCGGTACGGCCGGGGGTACCGTCAGCGCCTCGCGGACGTCCTCGGGCTCGAACCGCTCGGTGCCCTCGAAGTGGTTGACGGCGACGATGTACGGCAGACCGCAGCTCTCGAAGTAGTCGAGGGCGGGGAAGCAGTCGGTGAGCCGGCGCGTGTCCGCGAGCACGATCGCGCCGATCGCACCGCGCACCAGGTCGTCCCACATGAACCAGAACCGCTGCTGACCGGGCGTGCCGAAGACGTACAGCACGAGGTCGTCGTCCAGGGTGATCCGGCCGAAGTCCATCGCGACGGTCGTCGTGAGCTTGTCGGGTGTCGCGGAGAGGTCGTCGGTCTCCTGGCTGGCCTGGGTCATCAGGGCCTCGGTCTGGAGGGGTGTGATCTCCGAGACGGCCCGGACGAAGGTCGTCTTGCCCACCCCGAAGCCCCCCGCGACGACGACCTTCGTCGCGATGGGGGCCCGGGTGTGGTCGAGCTGCCAGTCCTGCGCGCCCTCTTCGGTGCCGACGTCCTGGGTTTCGGAACGGGGTTCGGGCTGGGCGGGGATTCCGGCGAGGGCCGGGGCAGCGGCTTCAGAGACGGCGGAGTCCACTCAGCACCCTTTCGAGGAGCGCGCGGTCGGGCTGCCCGGTGCCGTGACCGGTCCCGTACACACGGATCTTTCCCTGGTCGGCCAGGTCGCTGAGCAGCACCCGGACGACACCCAACGGCATCTTCAGGAGCGCCGAGATCTCCGCGACGGTACGCATCCGCCGACAGATCTCGACGATGGCCCGCATCTCCGGCATGAGGCCCCGGGCGGGCGGACCGCCGTCCGTGAGTTCCTTCCGCCCGGGCCCCGCCTCCAGCGCCGCGACGAAGGTCTCGACGAGCAGGACGTGACCGAAGCGGGTCCGGCCGCCGGTGAGCGAGTACGGGCGTACGCGCGCGGGGCGGCGCCCCTCGCCCCGTACCGGCAACCTGGTGAAGTGGGCGTTCAGCGCAGACGTCACTGGGCGCTCTCCATCGATTTGCGCAGCTCGCTGCGGAGTTCGGGGGTGAGGACGTGTCCGGCGCGGCCGACGAAGAGGGCCATGTGGTACGCCACGACACTCATGTCGCAGTCGGGCTCGGCGTGCACGCCGAGCAGCGAACCGTCGCTGATGGACATGACGAAGACACTGCCCTCCTCCATGGCCACCATCGTCTGCTTGACCCCGCCGCCGTCCATCAGCCGGGCGGCGCCGATGGTGAGGCTGCCGATGCCGGAGACGATCGTGGCGAGGTCGGCGCTGGAGCCCCGCGGGCCGGTCGCCCGGTCCTCGGCGGGGGTGGCGTCCTGGGCCGCCGGGTCGGACGAGAGCAGGAGCAGTCCGTCGGAGGAGACGACGGCGACCGAGCGGACCCCGGGCACCTCCTCGACGAGGTTGCCCAGCAGCCAGTGCAGGTTGCGGGCCTCCCTGCTCAGTCCGAACGTTCCGGTCGCAGGTGTGCCGGTCTCAGATGTTCCGGTCGCAGTCAACCGCGTGCCTCCTCGACTGTGTCCCCCGTCTTCTCCTCGGTGCGTGCTTCGATCTCGGCCTCGACGTCCTTGCGGCCCTCCTCTGCCCCTCGGTGGAAGCCGCCGAGCCTGCGGCGCAGGGCCTCCGGGTCCACTCCGCCCGCGCGCGGGGCGGGCACCGTCCCGGCCTGCGGGACGATCTTCGGCGTGCGCTTGGGAAGCCCCTTGTCGGTGACGCGCGGGGCGGCCGACGGCTCGGTCTCCTCCGGGGAGCGCTCGTGCGCGTCGGGCTCGGCCGGCGCGTCGGGCAGGCGGACCTGGAGGGTGGTCTCGGCGACGGACGGGGCGGGGGCCTGAGGGGTCTCGGGAGCGGGCTCCGCGAGCTCCGGGGCAGGCTCCGGATCCCGGACATCGGATATCGGATCCTGGATCTCGGATCCCCTATCCGTTTCCCGCCCCGCCATCGGATCCACGGCGGGCTCCTCGGCGGCCTGCTCCTCCTCCGCGGCCTGCTCCTCCTCCGCGGCGGGCTCCTCTCCGGCCTGCTCCTCCTCCGCC
Source organism: Streptomyces sp. NPDC054975 (assembly GCF_053609105.1). Classification (NCBI taxonomy): domain Bacteria; kingdom Bacillati; phylum Actinomycetota; class Actinomycetes; order Kitasatosporales; family Streptomycetaceae; genus Streptomyces; species Streptomyces sp. NPDC054975. The sequence continues at coordinate 61,727 of NZ_JBSGWV010000024.1, read as the reverse complement.
GCCTCGACCGCGCGCTCCGCCGCCTCCACGAGCGGGTCGCGGGTGCGGGAGGGGAGGGTGTTGGAGTTGGCCTCGGCGACCGAGCCGGGGAGGTTGATCGTGGGCGCTCCGCCCGTGACCGGGACGGCCGGCGGACCCGCGGTGGTCGGCGGGGCCGTCGGGAGCAGCGGCAGCGGCAGGACGACGACCGCCGCGATGCCGCCCTGCTTCTGCTCGCGCAGCTGCACCCGTACCCCGTGGCGGGCGGCGAGCAGCGCGGTGACGCGGATGCCGAGCCCCTCCCCCTCTGTGTCGGCCGGGTCGGCCTCGGCGAGCCGCGCGTTGATCTCGGTGAGCCGGGACTCGGTCATGCCGATGCCCTCGTCCTGGACGGAGAGCATGACCTCGCCGCTCTCCAGGAGCCAGCCGGAGAGCTGGACCTGCGCGTCGGGCGGCGAGAAGGAGGTCGCGTTCTCCAGGAGTTCGGCGATCAGGTGGCTCAGGTCGTCCGCGGCGAAGCCGGCGATCTGGGCGTGCGGCGGCAGGGACTGGAGGGTGACCCGCTCGTACCGCTCGATCTCGCTGACGGCGGCGCGCAGCACGTCCACCAGCGGGACCGGCCCGGGGTGGCCGTGGACGTGCTCGTGACCGGCGAGGACGAGGAGGTTCTCGCTGTGGCGGCGCATGACGGTCGCCATGTGGTCGAGCTTGAAGAGGGTGGCGAGCCGGTCGGGGTCCTGCTCGCGCTCCTCCAGCTTCTCGATGACGCCGAGCTGCCGCTCCACGAGCCCGAGGCTGCGCAGCGAGAGGTTGACGAAGGTGTGGTGGACGGTGTGCCGGAGCCGTTCGAGTTCGGCGGTGAGCAGGGCGGTCTGGCCCTGGAGTTCGGCGCGCTGGGCGGCGAGTTCGGCGCCGAGCGCCTCACGGGCTCCGGCCAGGTCGGCGCGCTCGCTGTCGAGCCGTCCGGCGCGCCGGCCGAGGTCGGCCAGCTTGCCGTGGAGGGTGTTGAGGGACCGTACGACCTGGGCGAACTCGTCGTTGCGGCCGGTGAAGCGGACGGCCTCCTCGGTCTCCGGCTCCGGGGCGGCGGCGAGCCGCGCGGCCCCGATGCGCAGGACGGCGAGGGGGCGGGTGAGGGTGCGGGCGACGTAGGTGGAGATGCCGATGGCGACCAGGAGGCAGCCGCCGAGGAAGGCGATGCGTACTTCGAGGGCGGTGACGTCGTCGTCGCGGAGCTGGGCGAGGCGGTCCACCCGGGTGGCGGAGAGGGAGGACTCGACGCCGCGCATCTGCTCGATACGGGCGGAGAGCGCGGCCTCCAGCTGCTCGGGGCTGGTCCTGCGCTCGGAGGTGGACAGGACCGGCTGGTCGGTGAGCTTGGCGAGCAGGCTCTCGGCCTTCTTGACGTCGGGGCCGGTGACGGTGGCGGCGAGGGAGTCGCGTCCGGTGGAGGTGGCGGCCTGGTCGAAGTCGGCGAGGGCGGCCAGTTCGCGGACCCGGGCCTGCTGAGCGGCCGCGGTGAGGGCGTTGCGGGCCCGGTCGGCCTCGTCGGCGCCCGCCGCCTTGGTGGGGACGTAGGTGCCGGTGACGGGGTCGTACTCGACGCCGCTCGACCGGGGCTGGGGTACGGCGAGGGCGGCGAGGAGCAGGCCGCGGGCGGCCGAGGCCTGCTCGACGGCGAGGCCGAGGGCGGCCGGGGCCCGGGTGGCGTCGGCGGCGCGGGCGGGGGTCTGCTCGGCCAGCTCGTCGGCGAGGGCCTGGAGCTTGGCGATGACGTCCGTGTACGCCCGGTGGGCCTCCAGGGCCGTGCCCTTGCCGGTGAGGGCGGTACGGCGGATGGACGGCAGGCCCGCGAGGTCGCGGCGCAGCTCGGCGGGGGCGGCGGGCCGGATCTCGTCGACCTGGCGGTCGACCCGGGTGGAACGCGTGCTGGTGACCTGCCGCCTGTCGGCGGCGTCGCCCTGCTGCTCGTCCCGGCCCGCCGCGATGTACGCGACGACCTCGTCGCGCTCGTCGGCGAGGGAGTGGGCGAGGGTGACGGCCTGGCGGTCCAGCTCGGCGAGGGTGACCAGGCGCTGGGACTCGGTCAGTTCGCCGGAGGCGGTGAGGACCGCGGGAGCGCCGGCGGCGAGGACGGTGACGCCGACGAGGGCGACACCGGCGACGAGGCGGTTGCGGACGCGCCTGGGGCGGCCGGTGCTCACGGGCGAGGGCGCGGGCGTAGGCGTGGGTGCGGGGGCACCGGACGGGGTGTTCCCGGGTACGGCGCCGGGGCCCGTGGCGTTGCCCGTGCTCAGCGGGTCACCGGGGGCCTGGCTCCGCGTGCCGTTGTTGCTCCGAGGCCGCTTCTTCTGCACCGGTGCTCGCATTCTCGACTCGTCCGCCCATGAAGCAGAGGTGACGACCGGTCACGTGATAGAGCGCCCCCACCCCTGGTACGGCTTCCGACCATTCCAGCGCTTCTGGGAAGGGGACGCGCATCGGCCGCTCCGCCACCCGAACGAGTGAACAACACTCCTGAGTTGGCGAACAACTCCGCGCGGGGCCTTCCGCACGGCCGCGCGGTGCGCCGGTTGGATCTTCCGCGCGGGCTTTGGCAGGATGCCCGCCCGCAGCTCGCCGGAGGCTCCGCTTCCGCCTCGCGGACGGCTCACGAAGCGTTGGTACAGGCCATATTCAGCGGTTTGAAGACGCTGTGAAGGGGCAGCGCGCCCTCCGGGCGCCAGGGGGCAGACTGGGGATCATGCGCACCGAGCTCGTCACCCTGCCCGGCAGTCCCGAACGCCCCAACGAGGACTGGGCGGCCGCCACTCTGCCCGCGTCCGGCGGGGGCGGGACGGTCGTGGTGCTCGACGGAGTGACGCCGCCGATCGATGATGACGGTTGTGTGCACGGCGTGCCCTGGTTCGCCGCCCGCCTCGGGGGCGCACTGACCGAACTGTCCGCTTCGCGACGTGACATGACGCTGTCCGAGATCCTGGCGGAGGCGATCCGGCGCACCGCGGACGCCCACCGGGGCACCTGTGACCTTTCTCACGTACGCACGCCCCAGGCGACCGTCGCCATGGCGCGCTGGGACGCGGAGTGCGTCGAACACCTCGTGCTGTCCGACGCGGTGCTCCTCCTGGAGGCGCCGGACGGGTCGGTGGTGGCGGTCCTCGACGACCGTCTCGACCTGCTCCCGGACGAGGTCCGCCGCTCGCTCGTGGCGACGGACCGGCTGCGGAACCGGGAGGGCGGCTTCTTCACGGCGGCGGCGGACCCGGAGGTGGTGAGCCTGGCGGTGACCGGGACGACGCCCCGGGCGGAGGTCCGCGCGCTCGCGGCGCTCTCGGACGGGGCGTCGCGCTGGGTGGAGCTGTTCGGCCAGGGCGACTGGGCGGCCTGCTGCGCGGTGCTCCGGACGGAGGGCGCGCACGGGCTGCTCGCACGGGTCAGGGCGCTGGAGGAGGCGGGCGCCGTCGCGCACCGCTGGAAGGTCCACGACGACGCGACGGCGGTGTACGCGGTTCTCTGAGCGCGCGCGCCCGCGCCCTCAGCTCTCCGCGCGCGCGTTCAGCTGGTGGAGCAGGCGGGCCAGTTCGGCGACCTCCGCGCGGTCCCAGTCGGCGAGCTTGCGGACGTACCGCCCGCGCCGTGCGTCCCGTACCCGACGGAAGCGGCGCCGCCCCTCCTCCGTCAGCCGGACGAGCGAGGCGCGCCCGTCGGCAGGGTCGGGGTTGCGGGCGACGAGTCCGAGGTCCTCCAGCACGCGCAGCTGGCGGCTCATGGTCGCCTTGCCGACGCCGAAGTAGCCGGCGAGTTCGGTGGCGCGCTGCGGACCGGTGTCGTCGAGGCGTACGAAGAGTCCGTACGCGGAGGACTCCAGCTCCGGGTGGACCTCGCGGGCCATCTCGCCGGACTGGGCGCGGGCGCGGCGCAGAAAGACCGCCAGCTCCCTTTCGAGGGCCAGGAATTCCTGGTCCACACCACTCCCGTCGGTCGAACCGCCGGTGGGTTCGCCTTCACCCGCCGTACCGCTTCCGTGCACGTCAGCACCCCTCGCGCGCTTTCCGGTCGCTGAAAGTTTCTTACCGCCGCGGCCATCGCCGCAGCTCCCCCAGTATTTCGCAGGAGTAGACCAACGGCGGCACCCGGACCCCCTTCCGCCAGGCGGGTCTACGTGCGTAGCGTCACTGATGACATGTCCGCACCAGGACTGGTCGACCCGCTCCCCCACCGAGCCTTTCGGAGGCACGCAATGCCCGTGCACAGATCCGGAAAGACCCTCGCCGGCGCCGCGCTCGCGGCGCTGGCCCTGCTCCTGCCGCTCACCCTCGCCGGACCGGCCGGTGCCGCCGGCACCGACGCCGAGGCCGTTCCCCCGCGCGGCTCCGCCCACATGGGCATGGGCGTCGTCGCGCACGACGGCCAGGCCGGCACGCCCGGCACACCCCGCGCCGCCCAGACGGAGGGCGTGGACGTCTCCAGCCACCAGGGGAACGTGGCCTGGTCAACCCTGTGGAACAGCGGGGTGAAGTGGGCCTACGTCAAGGCGACGGAAGGCACCTACTACAAGAACCCCTACTTCGCGCAGCAGTACAACGGCTCCTACAACGTGGGCATGATCCGCGGCGCGTACCACTTCGCGACCCCGGACACGACGACGGGCGCGGCCCAGGCCGACTACTTCGTGAACAACGGCGGCGGCTGGTCCAGGGACGGCAGGACGCTGCCGGGCGCGCTGGACATCGAGTGGAACCCGTACGGCGCGACCTGTTACGGCAAGTCCCAGTCCGCGATGGTCACGTGGATCCGCGACTTCCTGAGCCGGTACAAGGCGCGGACCGGCCGGGACGCGGTGATCTACACGGCGACGAGCTGGTGGACGCAGTGCACCGGCAACTACTCCGGCTTCGGCGCGTCCAACCCGCTGTGGATCGCGCGGTACGCGTCGACCGTGGGCACGCTGCCGGCGGGGTGGCCGTACTACACCATGTGGCAGTACACCTCGACCGGCCCGACGGTCGGCGACCACAACCGGTTCAACGGCGACCTCTCGCGGGTGCAGGCGCTGGCCAACGGCTGAGTCCTCGCACGCCGCGTGCGGCGGCCTCCGGGTGTGCGGCGGCGCGCCCGGAGGCCGCCTCCACCTTTCTCGCTCCTCCCTCTTGCCGATTGGTATGGACCAATGCGAGGCTCGGGCGAGCGCGTACGGCTGCTCCCAACTCCCGTACGGCGCGCCCTGGTTGCTCGTCCCGTCCTCCCCCACGCACGAGAGAGAGCCCCGCATGCCGTCGATCCGCCGTACCGCCGCCGCCGTCACCCTGTCCGCCGCCGCCCTCGTCCCCCTGACCCCGTCCGTCGCCGGTGCGCACGGCGCGGTCTTCAACCCGGTGAGCCGGGTGGCGGCCTGTTACGCCGAGGGCCCGGAGACGCCGAAGTCCCAGGTGTGCAAGGACCTGGTCGCCGACTCCGGTACGCAGCCGCTCTACGACTGGAACGAGGTGAACATCGCCAACGCGGCCGGGCAGCACCAGGTGGTCATCCCCGACGGCAAGCTCTGCTCGGCCAACCGCGAGAAGTACCGGGCGCTGGACTGGGCCCGGACGGACTGGCCGGCGACGGCGGTCTCCACGGGCTCCTTCGACTTCAAGGTCCGGGTCACCGCGCCGCACCAGGGCACGATGACCGTCTACATCACCAAGCCGGGCTTCGACCCGACCAAGCCGCTGAAGTGGTCGGACCTGGACGCGACCCCGGTGGCCACCTACGCCACCCCGCGCACCTCGGCGGAGGGCTACTACCACTTCACCGGCAACCTGCCCGCGCGGACCGGCCGTCACATCGTCTACAAGGTCTGGCAGCGCAGCGACAGCCCGGAGGCGTTCTACAGCTGCTCGGACGTCACCTTCGGCGCGGCGCCGACAGCGGCCTCGGCTCCCAGCGAGGCGAAGATCGCGGCGGGCGCGGACCGCTCCACGGTGAGCCACGCGGGCCACGGCGGCGACGAACACGCCCCGGCCCTCTCCTCGGACGCGGCCCGGACCTCCCCGTCCCCGCTCCCCCTGGCCCTCGGCGGGGCGGCCGCCCTGACCGCGTTCGGCGCGGGCAGCCTGCTCCTGACCCGGCGCCGGAACGCGGCGTGACAAGGGCTCGGCGTCAGGCGCCGGTCCGGCCCGTGGTGGAGCCGAAGCCGAGCCAGGTGTGACGGTTGCCCCACCAGCACCAGCCGACCTTGGGCGCGTCGCGCCGCTCGCGGCCGTCGCGCCCGGTGCCGTTGCTGATCCAGATCGCCGGGGTACGGGCGTCCAGGGAGCCGTTGGCCTTGCGGAGCCGGGAGCCGATGGTCATGAAGCAGCGGTTGCGCTCCAGGGCCTCCGGCTGCTGGATCACCCAGTGGATGCCCTCGGTGAGCACCAGCGGCGTCCGCTCGTCCTTGGTGAGCGCGGGCAGCGCCTCCTCCGGGCTCCAGTTGGACATGTGGTCGCCGCGGTCGAGCCCGGCGACCAGGTAGAGGGGGGCGTCGGGCAGCTCGATGTCGTACGGGGCGAAGTCGTCGACGTCGGGCATGTCGACGACGACGAACCCGGGCTTGTCCGCGCGCCGGAGCAGGGGCGCGAGCGCGGAGGCGGGCGCGCGGTCCGGGTGGACGGCGAGCAGGACGTCCGTCCGTCCACCTCCCGCCTCGTCGGCGAAGGCACGCAGTTCGTCGGCGGACAGGCCAGCGAGTTCGTGCACCCCGAGCGTGACGAGGTGCTCCGCCTGGGCGGAGAGCGGCGGCAGAGAGGGCATGGAGGATTCTCCTCGGTTCGCGTTCCGGAGCGGTGAGGGGGCAGCCCCGGTCCCCCCGTTCGGCCCCCAACTCATGATCAGCATAAGGATGTACGACGAGGAGTGGGGCGCCCCCGTGAAGGGGCCGCCCCACTCCTCGTACCCAAGTACCGCCGTGGCGCCGCTTCTTACGCCGCCGCGCTCACCGCCACCTGCGCCGGGGCCAGGGCGATCTCCAGGACCTGGCGCACGTCCGTCACCGGGTGGACCTCCAGCTTCTGAAGGATCTCGGCCGGGACGTCGTCCAGGTCGGCCTCGTTCCGCTTCGGGATCACGACGGTCGTGATGCCCGCCCGGTGCGCCGCGAGCAGCTTCTGCTTCAGGCCGCCGATCGGCAGGACCCGCCCGGTGAGCGAGACCTCACCGGTCATCGCCACGTCCGTCCGGACCAGCCGGCCGGAGAGCAGCGAGGCGAGGGCCGTCGTCATCGTGATGCCCGCGCTCGGGCCGTCCTTCGGCACCGCGCCCGCCGGGAAGTGGATGTGCACGCCCCGGTCCTTCAGACCGGTCACCGGCAGCTCCAGCTCCGCGCCGTGCGACCGCAGGAAGGAGAGCGCGATCTGCGCGGACTCCTTCATCACGTCGCCCAGCTGACCCGTCAGGGTCAGCCCCGCCGCGCCCGTCTCCGGGTCGGCGAGCGACGCCTCCACGAAGAGGACGTCACCGCCCGCTCCCGTGACGGCGAGACCGGTCGCCACGCCCGGTACGGACGTACGGCGCTCGGCCGGGTCCTGCGCGGACTCCGGGATGTGGTGCGGCCGCCCGATCAGCCCGCGCAGATCGTCGACGCCGACCGTGAACGGCAGCTCACGGTCGCCCAGTTCGTGCTGTGCCGCGACCTTCCGCAGCAGCCGCGCGATGGACCGCTCCAGGTTCCGTACGCCCGCCTCTCGGGTGTACTCGCCCGCCAGCTTCCGCAGCGACCCGTCCTCGAGAACCACCTCGCCGGGCTCCAGGCCCGCGCGCTCCAGCTGCCGGGGCAGCAGGTGGTCACGGGCGATGACGACCTTCTCGTCCTCCGTGTACCCGTCGAGCCGGACCAGCTCCATCCGGTCGAGCAGCGCCTCCGGGATGGCCTCCAGGACGTTCGCCGTCGCGAGGAACACGACGTCGGAGAGGTCGAGTTCGACCTCCAGGTAGTGGTCGCGGAAGGTGTGGTTCTGCGCCGGGTCCAGGACCTCCAGGAGCGCGGCCGCCGGGTCGCCCCGGAAGTCCGAGCCGACCTTGTCGATCTCGTCGAGGAGCACCACCGGGTTCATCGACCCGGCCTCCTTGATCGCCCGTACGATCCGGCCCGGCAGCGCGCCGACGTACGTACGCCGGTGGCCGCGGATCTCCGCCTCGTCCCGTACGCCGCCGAGCGCGACCCGGACGAACTTGCGCCCCATGGCGTGCGCGACGGACTCGCCCAGCGACGTCTTGCCGACACCGGGCGGGCCGACCAGGGCCAGGACCGCGCCTCCGCGCCGGCCGCCGACCACGCCGAGACCGCGCTCGGCGCGCCGCTTGCGCACCGCCAGGTACTCGGTGATCCGTTCCTTCACGTCCTCCAGGCCCGCGTGCTCGGCGTCGAGGACGGACTTGGCGCCCTGGATGTCGTACTGGTCCTCGGTGCGTTCGTTCCACGGCAGTTCGAGGACGGTGTCGAGCCAGGTGCGGATCCAGGATCCCTCCGGGGACTGGTCGCTGGACCGCTCCAGCTTCTCGACCTCCTTGAGGGCGGCCTCCCGCACCTTCTCCGGCAGGTCGGCGGCCTCCACGCGCGCCCGGTAGTCGTCGGACTCGTCGCCTTCCGCCTCGCCGTTGAGGTCGCGCAGCTCCTTGCGTACGGCGTCCAGCTGGCGCCGCAGCAGGAACTCGCGCTGCTGCTTGTCGACGCCCTCCTGGACGTCCTTCGCGATGGACTCGGCCACGTCCTGCTCGGCCAGGTGCTCGCGCAGCTGGGCGGTGGCGAGCTTGAGGCGGGCGACCGGGTCGGCGGTCTCCAGGAGTTCGACCTTCTGCTCGACGGTGAGGAAGGGCGAGTAGCCGGAGTTGTCGGCGAGCGCGGCGACGCCGTCGATCTGCTGGACGCGGTCCACCACCTGCCAGGCGCCGCGCTTCTTCAGCCAGCTGGTGGCCAGCGCCTTGTACTCCTTGACCAGCTCGGTCACCGAGCCGGGCAGCGGGTCGGGCACGGTCTCCTCGACGACGCTGCCCTCGACCCACAGGGCGGCGCCGGGTCCGGTCGTGCCCGCGCCGATCTTGACGCGGCCGAGGCCGCGGATCAGGGCGCCGGGGTCGCCGTCGGACAGCCGGCCCACCTGTTCGACGGTGCCGAGGACACCGGTCCCGGCGTACGTGCCGTCGACGCGGGGCACGAGCAGCACCTTGGGCTTGCCCGTACCCGAGCGGGCCGCGGCCTGGGCGGCCTCGACCGCTGCGCGTACGTCGTTGTCGGACAGGTCGAGCGGCACCACCATTCCGGGCAGCACGACCTCGTCGTCGAGCGGCAGCACGGGCAGAGTGAGCGGTGAGGACGTCGCAGCCATGATCTCCCCTTCGGCAGTCAAGTTGAGCTATGTGGACTCAATGCACATGAGCCTCCGGATGTTCCCCGAGGGCCGTTCGCTCTGAGCGATCACTCTGGCGCGGGGCGTCGCGCAGGACCTGTAATACCTCCATGGATATTGCGTCTATTACCTCCGCGTGGGTGGCGGGCTGGACGGTCTCGCGCGGAACGTCGCCCGCCGTGGTCGAGCCCTGGGGCTGGCGGATCGACGTCGGCCTGCCCACGCACGTCTTCCGGCACGTCCTGCCGGCGCCGGACGCGGTGTCCGTCGGAAAGCTCTGCGAGGCCATCGACGTACCGGGCGCGTGGCTGAAGATCATGGCGGGGCCGGAGGAGGCGGCGGAGTGGATCACCCCGGGGTGGACCGTTCCGGACGACCCCGGCTACATGATGAGCAAGGCCTTGGACCCGGGGGCGCGCCCGCCGGCGCCGGAGGGGTACGCGCGGACGACGGAGACCCGGGACGGGGTGATCCGGGTCCGGATCGTGGCCCCGGACGGCACCCTCGCCGCGCGCGGGCAGATCGCCCCGACGGGGGTGACGGCGGTCGCCGACCAGATCGAGACCGATCCCGGCCACCGCCGCCGCGGCCTCGGCGCGAACGTGATGCGCACCCTGGAGGCGGCCGCCGCCCAGGCGGGCGCGACCACGGGCATCCTCTCGGCCACCCGTGACGGCCTGGCCCTCTACGACAGCCTGGACTGGCGCTACGAGTGCCCCCTGACGGGGATCGTCCGGGACGCCCCGTAGCCCGGGCGCACCGGGTGGCCGCACGGCCCCGCATCGACGCCCCGCACGGCCCTGGTCAACCGGATCGGGTGAGGGCATGCTCGGGGCCATGGTGCGCAGAAGAACGGCATGGGCGGCGTCGGCGGTACTGGTCCCGTTGCTGGCGGTGGCCGGGTGCGGCGACCAGGACACCTCGTCGGCGCCGGTGGTGACCCAGGAGGGGACCGCGAAGCCGGCCCCGACCGGCACGGTACCCACCGCCGGGACCGTCCCGGCGCCACCGGTCCCCACAGGGGCCGACGGGACGGTGAAGAACGACCACGAGCCCGGCCCCCGCGAGGTCCTCGTCGAGGTGAACGTCAACGGCGGCCTGGCCGGCGTCCGCAACCAGCTGATCGTCCACCACGACGGCAGCTACACCACCCGCTCCGGCACGCAACCGCCGCGCACCGGCCGGATGACCCCCTCCGAAGTGGCCGAACTGCGCGCGGCGTTGGAGGACCCGGCCTACGCGAAGGTGCCCACACGCCCGACGGGCCGACCGGTGCCCGACGGCTTCCAGTACGTCCTCACCCACCGGTACCGCGTCGTGGTCGCCGGCGAGGGCGAACGCCCGCCGGCCCTCCAGCGCGTCTTCGAGGCCCTGCCCAACGGCGGCCCGCCGACGGCCCCCTGACCGAAGCGATCGGATCCCATGTCCATGATCTTGGATCCATGATCCTGGACATTGGATCCAAGATCCGATCTGCCCTGGGATCTGTCGGATCCCAGCATCGGATCCGGCATCCCGTTTGTCCCGGCCCTCCCCGCCCCGCGAGGATGGCCGCGACAGCCGTCTGCCGAGACCGGGAGTGTGAACATGTCCAGCCCCGTCATCCTCGACCGCCGCGACAGCCCGTACGGAGAAGTCGTACTGCGGCGGCGCGACGAGCATTTCGAGATCATCGCCAACGGTACGTTCCTGATGGACACCTCCGACGGACGTTCGGAGCGGCGGCTGATCGACGCGGCGATGGACGCCCTCGGCGGGCGCACGGGTGCCTCCGTCCTCATCGGCGGCCTCGGCGTCGGCTTCTCCCTCGCGCACGCCGCAGCGGACCCCCGCTGGTCCCGCATCGCCGTGGTCGAGCGCGAGCAGGCGATCATCGACTGGCACCGCGAAGGACCGCTCGCCGCGATCTCCGGGACGGCTCTGGCCGATCCGCGCAACGTGATTCTGCACACGGACCTGGTGACGTACGTCCACGACTCCCCCGACACGTACGACGCACTGTGCCTGGACATCGACAACGGACCCGACTGGACGGTCACCGACGGCAACCAAAGCCTGTACTCCGCCGAGGGGTTGGCGGCCTGCGCCAGGCGTCTGCATCCGGGCGGAGTTCTCGCCGTCTGGTCGGCCCAGCCGTCCGCCGTTTTCGAAGAGTCCTTGCGGAATGCCGGATTCAGCGGGGTACGGACCGAAGAGATCCCCGTTGCCCGGGGCGTCCCTGACGTGGTGCACCTCGGCATCAGGCCTGCGTAGCCGGGATGCTGTCCGTGCCTCTAGGCTGCTGGCCGACACCAGCGATGCGAGGCGGGGCAATGGAGCAGACACACACCACTCACCACGGTGCGGCGGCCACTCCGGGTGCGCAGCGGCGGGTGCTGGTCGTCGAGGACGACACGACGATCGTGGATGCGATCTCCGCCCGGCTCCGGGCGGAAGGATTCCTCGTCCAGACGGCGACGGACGGTCCGGCGGCGGTCGACGCCGCCGAGGCCTGGCAGCCGGACCTGATGGTGCTCGACGTGATGCTGCCCGGTTTCGACGGCCTGGAGGTCTGCCGCCGCGTCCAGGCGCAGCGCCCGGTGCCGGTCCTGATGCTGACCGCGCGGGACGACGAGACGGACATGCTGGTCGGACTCGGCGTCGGCGCCGACGACTACATGACCAAGCCGTTCTCCATGCGTGAGCTGGCCGCCCGGGTGCACGTCCTGCTGCGCCGGGTGGAGCGCGCCGCGCTCGCGGCCGTCACCCCGCGGAGCGGGATCCTGCGCCTCGGCGAGCTGGAGATCGACCACGCGCAGCGCCGGGTCCGCGTCCGCAACGACGACGTGCACCTGACGCCGACCGAGTTCGACCTGCTGGTCTGCCTGGCGAACACCCCGCGCGCGGTCCTCTCCCGCGAGCAGCTGCTCGCGGAGGTCTGGGACTGGGCGGACGCCTCCGGCACGCGGACGGTCGACAGCCACATCAAGGCGCTGCGCCGGAAGATCGGGGCCGAGCGGATCCGCACGGTCCACGGAGTCGGCTACGCACTGGAGACGCCGGCGTCATGAGCCGCCGGGGGCAGCGCCCCGAGTCCCGGAGGAGGCGCCGGATCGTGATCTCGATCAAGACCAAGCTGGGCACGCTGGTCGTCGGGGCGGTCCTGCTGACCTCGGGGCTCGCGCTCGTGGCGATCCGGACCTCCACGGAGTTCCGGTACATCACGATCTTCGCGATGATCGCGACCCTGCTGATCACGCAGTTCGTGGCGCAGTCGCTGACGGCGCCGCTGGACGAGATGAACACGGTGGCGGGGTCGATCTCGCGCGGGGACTTCAGCCGGCGGGTGCGCGGCGCGGACCGCCGTGACGAGCTGGGCGACCTGGCCTCGACGATCAACCGCATGGCGGACGACCTGGAGTCCGTCGACCGGCACCGCAAGGAACTGGTCGCGAACGTCTCGCACGAGCTGCGCACCCCCATCGCCGCCCTCCGGGCCGTCCTGGAGAACGTCGTGGACGGGGTCTCGCAGGCCGATCCGGAGACGATGCGTACGGCCCTGAAGCAGACCGAGCGGCTCGGCAGACTGGTGGAGACGCTCCTCGACCTGTCACGGCTCGACAACGGTGTCGTCACGCTCAAGGCACGACGCTTCGAGGTCTGGCCGTATCTCTCCGGGGTGCTGCGCGAGGCCAATCTCGCCGCGTCCCAGCGCGGTCTGTCCTCCACGTCCGGCCTGCACAACCGTACGGACGTCCATCTGCACCTGGACGTCTCGCCGCCCGAGCTGACCGCCCACGCGGACGCGGAGCGGCTGCACCAGGTGATGGCGAACCTGATCGACAACGCGGTGAAGCACTCGCCGCCGCACGGCCGGGTGACCGTGCGGGCCCGGCGCGGGGCGTGGCCGGACTCGCTGGCCCTGGAGGTCGAGGACGAGGGCCCGGGCATCCCGGAGGCGCTGCGGCACACGGTCTTCGAGCGGTTCAACCGGGGCCAGGTGCCGGCGCAGTCCGGCAAGGGCAGCGACGGCGGTACGGGCCTGGGGCTCGCGATCGCCCGCTGGGCGGTGGATCTGCACGGCGGCGAGATCGGAGTGGCCGAATCGTCACGTGGCTGCCGAATCCAGGTCACTCTTCCGGGCAGCCTTCCGGCACGGGATTGACGTAGGGTCGAACCGGAAGCACATGTTCTGCGTGTACATGGACAGGACACGATCAGGACGTGGTCAGGGATGCGTACCTCAGGGGCCGCAACCCGGGTCTCTCGTACCCGCGAGAGGGCAGAACCACGCTTGTTTCCCGCCATTCCCTGCCCTGAAACGCCGCGTCAAGTGTGACTTGCGCGACGTTGGTAGTGCCCGGCCTGCACCTGTCGGTCAGGGAGGCGTAGCCTTTATTTCCGCTGTCCATCACCTTGTGAAGCGGAAGAGGGCGGTTACCGCCGTGTCGTCTCAGTCCCCCAGTTCCCCGAGTACCTCCACCGGCCAAGACGGGCAGGGTCAGAACCCTGCGACCGCCTTCGGCGCCAATGAGTGGCTCGTCGACGAGATCTACCAGCAGTACCTCCAGGACCCGAATTCGGTCGACCGTGCCTGGTGGGACTTCTTCGCCGACTACAAGCCCGGCGCCACGGAGACCCCGGCCGCCGCGCCGCAGGTGAGCCCCGCACAGGCCGCACCTGCCGCGCCCGCCGCTCCGGCGCCCGCCAAGGCCGTCCCGGCCCCGGCCGCCGCCGCCCCGGCCCAGGCCGCTCCGGCGAAGCCCGCCGCCCAGGCCGCTCCGGCCCAGGCCGCCCCGGCTCAGGCGAAGCCCGCCGCCGCCCCGGCCGCCGCGAAGCCCGCCGCCGCGAAGCCCGCCCCCGCCGCCCCGGCGGCCGAGGCGCCCGCCGGCCCCGAGCTGCTCACGCTGCGCGGCCCCGCCGCCGCCGTCGCGAAGAACATGAACGCCTCGCTGGAGGTGCCGACGGCCACGTCCGTCCGCGCCGTCCCGGTGAAGCTGCTCTTCGACAACCGGATCGTGATCAACAACCACCTGAAGCGCGCCCGGGGCGGGAAGATCTCCTTCACGCACCTCATCGGGTACGCGATGGTGCAGGCGATCAAGGCCATGCCGTCGATGAACTACTCCTTCGCGGAGAAGGACGGCAAGCCGACGCTGGTCAAGCCGGAGCACGTGAACTTCGGCCTGGCGATCGACCTGGTGAAGCCGAACGGTGACCGCCAGCTCGTCGTCGCCGGCATCAAGAAGGCCGAGACGCTGAACTTCTTCGAGTTCTGGCAGGCCTACGAGGACATCGTCAAGCGCGCCCGCGTCGGCAAGCTGACGATGGAGGACTTCTCCGGCGTCACGGTCTCCCTGACCAACCCCGGCGGCCTCGGCACCGTCCACTCCGTGCCGCGTCTGATGCCCGGACAGTCCGTGATCATGGGCGTCGGCTCGATGGACTACCCGGCCGAGTTCCAGGGCACCTCCCAGGACACCCTGAACAAGCTGGGCATCTCCAAGGTCATGACGCTGACCTCGACGTACGACCACCGCGTCATCCAGGGCGCCGCCTCCGGCGAGTTCCTGCGCGTCGTCGCGAACTACCTCCTCGGCGAGGAGGGCTTCTACGACGACATCTTCAAGGCCCTGCGCATCCCCTACGAGCCGGTCCGCTGGCTCAAGGACATCGACGCCTCGCACGACGACGACGTCACCAAGGCCGCGCGCGTCTTCGAGCTGATCCACTCCTACCGGGTCCGCGGCCACGTCATGGCCGACACCGACCCGCTGGAGTACCGCCAGCGCAAGCACCCCGACCTGGACATCACCGAGCACGGCCTCACCCTGTGGGACCTGGAGCGGGAGTTCGCGGTCGGCGGCTTCGCCGGCAAGTCGATGATGAAGCTCCGCGACATCCTCGGCGTGCTGCGGGACTCGTACTGCCGCACCACCGGCGTCGAGTTCATGCACATCCAGGACCCCAAGCAGCGCAAGTGGATCCAGGACCGCGTCGAGCGCTCGCACTCCAAGCCGGAGCGCGAGGAGCAGCTGCGGATCCTGCGCCGCCTGAACGCGGCGGAGGCCTTCGAGACCTTCCTGCAGACCAAGTACGTCGGTCAGAAGCGGTTCTCCCTGGAGGGCGGCGAGTCCGTCATCCCGCTGCTCGACGCGGTCATCGACTCCGCCGCCGAGTCCCGTCTGGACGAGGTCGTCATCGGCATGGCCCACCGCGGCCGCCTGAACGTCCTCGCCAACATCGTGGGCAAGTCGTACGCGCAGATCTTCCGCGAGTTCGAGGGCAACCTCGACCCGAAGTCGATGCACGGCTCCGGCGACGTGAAGTACCACCTGGGCGCCGAGGGCACCTTCACGGGCCTGGACGGCGAGCAGATCAAGGTCTCGCTCACCGCCAACCCCTCGCACCTGGAGGCGGTCGACCCGGTCCTCGAGGGTGTCGTCCGCGCCAAGCAGGACGTCATCAACAAGGGCGGCACGGACTTCACCGTCCTGCCCGTCGCCCTCCACGGCGACGCGGCCTTCGCGGGCCAGGGTGTCGTCGCCGAGACCCTGAACATGTCGCAGCTGCGCGGCTACCGCACCGGCGGCACGGTCCACATCGTCATCAACAACCAGGTCGGCTTCACGGCGGCTCCCGAGTCGTCCCGCTCCTCCATGTACGCCACCGACGTGGCCCGCATGATCGAGGCGCCGATCTTCCACGTGAACGGCGACGACCCGGAGGCCGTGGTCCGCGTCGCGCGGCTCGCCTTCGAGTTCCGCCAGACGTTCAACAAGGACGTCGTGATCGACCTCATCTGCTACCGCCGCCGCGGTCACAACGAGGGCGACAACCCGCAGTTCACCAACCCGCAGATGTACAACCTGATCGACAAGAAGCGTTCGGTGCGCAAGCTGTACACCGAGTCGCTGATCGGTCGCGGCGACATCACCCTCGAAGAGGCGGAGCAGGCGCTCCAGGACTTCCAGGGCCAGCTGGAGAAGGTCTTCGCGGAGGTCCGCGAGGCCACCTCCGCCCCGGCCCCGGCGCACGTCCCGGACCCCCAGCCGGAGTTCCCGGTGCACGTCACCACGGCGGTCTCCCAGGAGATCGTCAAGCGGATCGCCGAGTCGCAGGTCAACATCCCGGAGCGGATCACGGTCCACCCGCGTCTGATGCCGCAGATGCAGCGCCGCGCGGCCTCGATCGACGACGGCACGATCGACTGGGGCTTCGGCGAGACCCTCGCCATCGGCTCGCTGCTCATGGAGGGCACCCCGGTCCGGCTGTCCGGCCAGGACTCCCGCCGTGGCACCTTCGGCCAGCGGCACGCGGTCCTGGTGGACCAGGAGACCGGCGAGGACTACACCCCGCTGCTCTACCTGGCCGAGGACCAGGCCCACTACAACGTCTACGACTCGCTGCTCAGCGAGTACGCGGCGATGGGCTTCGAGTACGGCTACTCGCTGGCCCGCCCGGACTCCCTGGTCATCTGGGAGGCCCAGTTCGGTGACTTCGTCAACGGCGCGCAGACCGTCGTCGACGAGTTCATCTCCTCGGCCGAGCAGAAGTGGGGCCAGACCTCCGGCGTCACGCTGCTCCTGCCGCACGGCTACGAGGGCCAGGGCCCGGACCACTCGTCCGCGCGCCCGGAGCGCTTCCTCCAGATGTGCGCCCAGGACAACATGACGGTCGCGATGCCGACCCTGCCGTCGAACTACTTCCACCTGCTGCGCTGGCAGGTCCACAACCCGCACCACAAGCCGCTGATCGTCTTCACCCCGAAGTCGATGCTGCGTCTGAAGGCGGCGGCGTCGAAGGTGGAGGAGTTCACCACCGGCGGCTTCCGCCCGGTGATCGGCGACGACAGCGTGAACGCCGCCGACGTCCGCAAGGTCGTCTTCTGCGCCGGCAAGGTCTACTACGACCTGGAGGCCGAGCGTCAGAAGCGCGGCGTCAAGGACACGGCGATCATCCGTCTGGAGCGCCTGTACCCGCTGCCGGGTGCCGAGCTCCAGGCCGAGATCGCCAAGTACCCGAACGCCGAGAAGTACCTGTGGGCGCAGGAGGAGCCAGCGAACCAGGGAGCGTGGCCGTTCATCGCGCTGAACCTGATCGACCACCTGGACCTGGCGGTCGGCGCCGACATCCCGCACGGCGAGCGCCTGCGCCGGATCTCGCGTCCGCACTCCTCGTCCCCGGCGGTCGGTTCGGCCAAGCGTCACCAGGCCGAGCAGCAGCAGCTGGTCAACGAGGTCTTCGACGCCTGACCCCGTCCGACCCGCCGCCCTGGCGGTACGTGTACGTCGAGAGGCCCGGCACCCCGAGAGGGGCGCCGGGCCTCCGGCGTTCGCGGGTCAGCCGAGGTAGGCCTCGAAGTCCCAGTACGGCCGGTTGCGCTGCCGTGCGGAGAGGGTGTGCGGGTGCTGGGCGCCGAGCGTCCGGGTGAGCGTCAGCAGGGCGTCCTCCTCGACCTTCCCGGCCTCCTCCACCTCGCGCAGCCCCCGCAGGTCGGCCGCGAGGGCGATCTGGCAGGAGAGCGTGAGGGGGTGGTCGGTGCCGAGGACGGTCCGCGCCCGCCGGAGCGTCTCCCGGCTCAGCTCGGTGGCGTCGCCGACCCGCCCGTTGAAGTTCCGCGCGGCGGCGGCGTTGAGCGCGCAGCCGAGCACCCAGGGGTGGTCGGACCCGAGCGAGGCGGTGAGCCCGGCGAGCGCGGACTCCAGCATGGCCATGGCGTCGGCGCGTTCACCGGATGCCTGCATGACGAGGCCGGTGTTGGCGAGCAGGCCCGTCGCGACGGGGTGGGCCGGGCCGAGCAGCGAGCGGTAGCCGGCCTCCGCCTCCTGGGTGAGTTCTCTGGCCTGGTCGAGATCTCCGTGCTCGCGCAGGTAGTTGGCGTAGTTGTTGATGAAGGCGAGCGTGACGTGGTGTCCGCGGCCGTGGACCTGCTCGATCTGGTCGAGGAGGCTGGCCATCTGGGCGCCGATGTCCTGCTGGCTGCTGCCCTCGCGCCTGCGGCAGAGCGCGAGTTGCGAGCGGGCCGCGAGGGTCTGCGGATGCTGGGCCCCGAGGACCTGGGCGTGCAGGCGGACGTTGGCCTCCTGCCGTACGAGCGCGTCGCGGTAGCGGCCGAGCAGGCGCAGGTCGTGGGCGAGGGCGTTGGCGGAGTTCAGGGTGTTGGCGTGCCGGGTGCGCAGGACCGTCTCACGGCGTGCGAGGGTCTCGGCGTCGAGGTCGTAGGCCTCCTGGTACCGGCCGAGAAGGCGCAGGCTCACCCCGAGGTTGTGCCGGGCGAGGAGGGTCATGAACTCGTTCTCGCCGAGCAGGCCCTGGGTCTCCGCGAGCAGTTGGCGCTGGAGTTCCTCGGCCTCCGTGTACTGGCCGAGGTAGCGCAGGTCGCTGACGTACGCGCTGCGCGCGATCAGTTCGGCGAGTTCGTTGCGGGGTGAGGCGGCCCGCAGTCGTTCGAACACGGCCGAGTCGAGGGCGTGCGCCTCGCGGAAGCGGCCGCTGGAGCGCAGGATGCTGCCCTCCTGGGTGATCAGGTCGAGCATGGGCTGGGCGAGCGGGTCCACGAACTCGCTCCAGCTCGCGCGGATCTGCTCGGCGAGCCGGGTGCCCGCCTTGAACTCGCCGCTGCGGTAGCAGTAGCGCAGACAGTTCAAGACGGCGGTCTGGACGCGGGGGTTGCGGCTTTCGAGCGCGCCGGAGGGCTCCAGGTGCGGGAGCAGTTCGGCGTACCGGGGCCAGTTCCGGCTGTCCATGGGGTTGCCGGGGTCGGCCTCGGCGACGAGGGTGCGGACGGCCTTGCGGTGGGCCTCGCGGTGCGGGCCGTCGGTGAGCCGGGAGACGATGTCGTGCACCAGCCGGTGCATGTGGATCGACTCCTGGTGCGGTTCCATGTCGGTGTTCATGGGGCCGCGGGTCTCGCGGGTGAGGACGGAGTAGTTCACCAGGGTGTCGAGCGCGCGGCTCCAGGCGGGCAGGTCGGTGGCCATCCACCGCAGGTCCTCGGGCAGGTCGGCCTGCGGGTAGGCGCGGACCAGGCCCAGCGGGATGCGGCCGGGGGCGAAGGAGGCACAGAGGCTGAGGATCTCGACGGCCTGCGGTTGGGAGCGGCGGAGCCGGTTGATCAGTATGGCCCAGGACGTGAGCGAGGCGTTGGGGAAGCCGTCGACGGTGTGGCTGTCGTCGACGGTGGACAGGCGGCCTTCGCGGACCATGCGGAGGTACTCGGGTGCTTCCATGCCGGACTCGCCCAGCCAGGCCGCGGCCTGGACGAGCGGCAGGGGGACGTCGCCGAACTCGGCGGCGACCTCGTCGGCCTCCATGGCGCTGATGTGCGGGGCCCGGCGCATGAGGTAGGCGGTGGACTCGGACCGTTCGAAGCCGGTGACTTCGAGGAGGTCGGTGTGGTCGCCCCAGCCGCGGTTGCGGGACGTGATGAGGACGTGTCCGGGGCCGTTCGGCAGCATGACGTTGACGCCCTCGATGTCGTCCCACCCGTCGAAGACGATCAGCCAGCGGCCGTGCGGGTCTCCGCGGCGCAGCGCTTCCCGTACGGCGCGGATGCGTTCGCCGGGCTCGCTGCCGACGGGGAGGCCCAGTTCGACGGCGAGTTCGGCGAAGCGGTCGCGCTGGATGTTGCGGTCGTCGGAGTTGACCCACCAGACGACGTCGTAGTCGGGGCTGAAGCGGTGGGCGTACTCGGCGGCGATCTGGGTCTTGCCGATGCCGGACATGCCGAGGAGCGCGCAGGCCGCGCTGCCGCGCTCGGCGTCCATCAGGCGTTCCTGGAGCTCGGCGAGCAGGTCGTCGCGGCCGGTGAAGCGGGGGTTGCGGCGCGGGATCTCGCCCCAGATCTCGGGAGGCGTGTCGGGGTAGCGGTTGCGTGCGCCGGGGGGAATCCGCCGCCCGGCGCGGCGCGGTTCGATCCCCAGTCTGGCGAGGAGCCGCGATTCGGCCTCCTCCTCGCCGACGCCCCAGAGGCTGACGGGCTCCAGGACGGCGGTGGCGGGGAGGAGCGGCTTGTTGGTGAGGTTGACCGCGGCGAACCGGTCGGCGTGGGCGGCGACGAATCCGCGGAGTGCGTCGTTCCATTCGCCGGCCGGGCGTGGCCCCAGTTCGAAGAACCAGTCGTTGAGGACGAGGAGGACCTGTCCGCGCGCGAGCAGCAGGTCGCTCAGGGAGTCCTCCAGCGGCACCTCGCGCGGCGGGTCCCAGCGGTGCGGGGTCGCGCGCACGCCGTTCAGCTCCAGGCGCTGACTGATCCAGGTGGCCCAGGGCCGGTGGTAGCCGGGGAAGACCACCAGGACATGCTCGGGTGTCGTGCCTCCGCGGTGTGCCGCCCCGCCTCCGCCCGACCGCGCCAGTTCCGCCATGTGTACGTCTCCCTGTCCGCTCACGCGCCACTCAGTGTCATAGCCCGCCTGCATAGTGTCACCGTACGGCCTTCGTGGTGGCACCCAGGCACGCATGGTGCCTGTGCATTTCGTTGCTGAACTCGCGCCCGGCAATGGTCAGTTCATCGGATTCAAGCAGGATCGAGAGCGCCTCGCCCACCTGATGGTGAACACGCTCGAACTGCCTCGCGGCCCGGGAGCGCCACGCGGCGGGTATGCCCGGGGTCACGGCCGCCCGGTGCCAGAGGTCGATCAGGGCGAGGTGGGCGTAGGCCCCCTGGAGGACTCCGGCGAGGGGGCGCGCGTCGGTCCGCCAGCCGACGCGGTGCACCTCCGGCGGGTTGTGCGCGCCCTGCGTGCGGTAGAGCGGTACGAGTTCGTGCACCGCGGCCAGTTTGGTGTGGTGGCTCTCGTGGACCGCGATCTCGGCCATCTCGCCGGGGCCGCGCGGCAGGGAGGCGAGAACGGCCCCGGGTGCGGCCCGCAGGGTGGCGCCGATCGAGCTCCCGCCCTCGTCGGCCGGCTCCAGGGGGACGAGGAGGCGCACGATCCTGCGCACTTCACCGGCCCGCCCGCGGTCGGTCGCCGTGAGGAGTTCCATCGCCGCGCGCCACCGGGCGGCCCAGAGGCTCCGCTCGGCCGCGTCGAGGGTGGCGGCGCCGCGCGGCGGCATGCCGATGCCTCCGGCGGGCACCCGGTAGGGGTCCAGGTCGTCGAGGATCGCGCCGCTTCCCGGCAGGCGGTACAGCGGCTTCCAGTCGAGGCCCGTCGCCTTCGGCATGCCGCCGCGCGGGGCGGGGAGCAGCAGGACCGGGCGCGCGGGAGCGGCCGACGGTGGCGCCCCAGGGCCCTCCGCCGTCTCCGAAGGCGCGGGCGTCAGCCGTGCCAGGTGGGACGAGGCGATCACGCTGACCTGTCGGGCCTCGGTCGGCAACATGCCGACGCCGGTGAGGTGGAGCCCTCCCCGAGTGGTCGGCACGGTCAGGTCGAGGGGGCAGCCGGCCCGCAGGGCGGCGGTCACGGCGAGGGAGTCGAGCCGGGCCAGATGCTCGTCGAACACAGGCCCGGGCGGTGCGGCGAGGGCGACGGCCAGCCAGGTCCCGGTCGTGGGGTAGTCGAGGACGTCCCGTACCGCGTCCGGGCGGCGGCGCTCGACCCGCTCCAGGAGCTGCCAGGAGGCCTGGAAGCGTTCGTACACGCCGGTGCCGTGCTCGGCACGGTGGCGCAGCACCCGGATC
Organism: Streptomyces sp. NPDC054975; assembly: GCF_053609105.1. Taxonomy (NCBI): domain Bacteria; kingdom Bacillati; phylum Actinomycetota; class Actinomycetes; order Kitasatosporales; family Streptomycetaceae; genus Streptomyces; species Streptomyces sp. NPDC054975. The sequence continues at coordinate 39,779 of NZ_JBSGWV010000024.1, read as the reverse complement.
AGGAGAGCCTTGAGCAGCAGCATCCGGCGGGCGTGCAGCGTGGAACGGAGCAGGCCCGCGCCGTCGCCGGTCGGCCGGGTGCGGGCGAGTTGGGCCAGCGTGGCGGCCGGCAGGGGGCTGCTGGTCATCTCAGCCTCCCGGCCCACGATGCGGGCATCCGGCGCGTACGGTCGTCCCTCTCGCCCACGGGGGCGTGCGGCGCCCGGATCTGGCCGGATTCGGGTGCGTCGGGGTCAGACCTGGCAGATCAGGGCGGGTCTTCGTTCGAGAACCAGGACTCGCCCAGTTCCGCGACGCGCCCGAGGACGCGGTCCACCGCGGCCACGAGCTCGGGGTCGGCCATGTCGCGAAGGGTCCGCAGGTCCACGGCGGTGAGATCAGGCAGGTGCGGAGGCTGGTCGGCATTTCGGTCGACCTGGTCGACGCCGGTCGCCCACTCCGTGTGCTCGAACACCCTCGGCTCCTCCTCACCGGCGCCAGTCCCCCACGGTCGTAGCGGCGGAGCGGTTCTTCCCGACGCCAGGAAGACGGAAACCCGTTCGACTCAACTGCGCCCATTCACGCCCCCGTTATTCAGCCGATTCGTACGGCTGCTAGCCGCCCGTTTCGCTCCAGGTCCACCAGGGAGGTACCGTTCGCGCCCGTTCGTCCTCGGAGAGTCTCCTCGGGGGCCGGCCGGCGCCGGCGCTCACCTCGGCCAGCAGGTTCCTGGTCCGTTCCACGTCGTTCCAGTCCACCTCCACGAACGCGGCGTCGAGGCGTCGCCACTGTTCGGCGGCGGCCCGCAGCGCGGTCTCGGCGCGGCCCTTGCTCCCCATCAGGTGCAGCAGAGCCCCTTGGGCGTGCAGCGCGCGGGCGCCGGTGATCGTGCCCGGGCTGTCGCCGTGGGCCGACAGGGCGTCCTCCCAGGAGCGTTGGTAGGCCGCGAGCGCGTCGCCGTGGCCTCCGTCCCGGGTCACTCCGCTCAACTCCAGTCTCACCCGTCCCAGTTGCAGCCACACCTCGGAGCGCAGTCCGATGTCCCGAGTCGTGCGTGCGGCCTGCTCCAGGAGGTGGCGGCTCTCGAAGAGGTCGGGCAGGAATCCGGCCCGGTGGAAGCGCAGGGCCAGCACGCTGCCGATGAGGATGCCGGCCCGGGCGCGCTCCGGGGCGTCGGCCGGAAGGCTGGTGAAGGCCTCACGCAGCACGCCCTCCGCGCGGTCCACGGGGGCCTGCCCGGAGGTGGTCGCGGCGCGGCGCATCAGGGACTCCCCCCACGTCATCAGGATCCGGCCACGCTGTCCGCTGTCGGCGGGGGCGAGCAGGCTGGCCTCCTCGTACGCGGTGTCGGCCGCCGGCCCTTCACCCGCCGCGTCGTGGAGCCGGGCGCGCGCCGTCGTCCAGCGCAGCCGCAGGGCGACGCCGTCGCCGAGGAGCTCCCCCGCCCGATCCAGTACGGGCGTGATCTCGGCCGGGTCGGCGCCCGAGAGGTGCAGGGCGTCGGCGAGGTCGAGGAGCGCCGGGGCGCTCTCCCGGAGGGAGAGCGCGGTGGTGAGCTCGGTCGCCGCGGCGGCGCCGTCGCCGCGCGCGAGGAGCAGCCGCCCCCGCCGCAGATGCAGCGTGTGGTGGTGGGCCTCGGGCCAGTCCGGCACGTCGCCGAAGAGCGCGTCGAGGGCGTCGTCCAGGTGCCGGGGGTCGGCCGTGTGCCGCCACAACCCGTGGTGCGCGACTGCCTGTTCGAGCCGCGCCTCGGCCCACTCCGGGCCGCCCGGTTCGGCCAGGCCGCCGGCCCGCTCCAGCTCGGTCAGCGCGCGGTCCAGCAGCTCCCGACGGCGTTCGGTGCCCTGGACGGCGGCGGTGCCGGACTCCGCGTACAGCACGCGTCCGAGCAGGATCCCGGCCTCCACGGGGTGCTCGGGCAGCGCGGCCTCGGCCTGTCGGCGCGCGCGGACGAGCAGCGAGGAGTCGGACTGGCCGAGCCACTGCTCGAAGAGCCGTCGGGCGGCTGCCAGCGGGTCGGGGGTGATCAGGTCGGGGTGGTAGAAGCGGAGCACGCGCGCGGGGATACGGGCGAAGAGTTCGGGTTCCGTGCCGACCGGGCCGGTGGGCTCCTCGGTCCCGTCGACCGGGCCGGGCGCGGGCGTCCGGTCCTCGCCGGTGTCGTGGCCCGCGAGCCGGGCGGCCGCGAGCGCCGGGAAGTTGCGCATGCCCTGGCCGAAGTTGCGCTCCACGTACTCGGAGCAGTGCTTGAGCACGAGCGCGGCGGCGCCCCGGTCCAGGGAGCCGAGGAGGTGCTGCTGGACGCGCGGCGGATAGCTGAAGCACGGGTACGGGGAAGGGCCGGGCAGTTGCCGCAGGAGCCCGCTGAGCAGGACCTCGGCGAGCTCCATGGGGCCGGTGTCGGGCAGCATCGCGCGCTGGACGAGCTGCATGACGGGGAGCGCGAGCGGGGCGGCCGCGAGGTGGACGGCGAGCCGCAGCGCGCCCGGCGATGCGCCCGCGGTGAAGGCCCGCAGCAACTCCTCGTCGCTGCGCGGGGTGCGGGGACCGCTCGGGGCCGCGCCGGAGGGCCCTGGATGCGGGGTGCCGCGGGTCGCGCCGGGGGATGCCGGGTGGGGCGCGTCGGCGCTCCTCGGCGCCTCGGCGGCGATCGTCGCCGCCCAGCCGCGGACCGCGCCCGAGCCGTGGCCGGCGTGGAGCCGCGCCCAGGAGGCGAACGCCTCGGGGGTGGGCGTGAGCACGGGCACCGCGCGCGTGTCGGGGGCGGGCGGCTCCCAGGGCTCCTCGTCCGGCTGGAAGCCGGTGTGGCCGCCGGGGGACGAGGGGCGCAGTAACAGCCCCGGCTCCACCGACAGCGCGGTCCGGGGCCAGAGCCGTGGGGGCAGCGGCTGGACGAGGGCGAGCGGGGACTGCCGGGGCCACTGGTGGATCAGCCGCTGGGCGGCGCCGCGCTGCCACAGCGGGCCGACGCAGTCGCTGACGATCAGGGTGAGGCGGCGGCCGGTGGGGTCGTGGAGCTGGTCGCCGGGGCGCAGCCGGGGCCGGCCGTCGGATCCGGAGGTGGTGGTGACCAGCGGGGCGCCCTCCCCCGTGTCGTACAGGCGGTGCACCTGGACGTCGCGGAAGGCACCGGACTGCTGGCAGGCCTGGCGCAGTTCCTCGACCATGCGGGTCCAGACGACCATGGCGGGGCCGGTGTCCATGAGCAGCTGGATGTCGGGGCGGCGGCCCGCCGCCGGGCGCAGGACCGGGGTGAGGATGCCCGCCGCCGCGCTGCGTTCGGCGGTCGCCTCCTCGTCCAGGAGGCCTTCACCGGGCCGGAGCGGGAAGTGGGCGTAGTGGCGCAGGGGGCGAAGCGCCTTCTGCAGGCCGAGGAGGCCGGGCAGCGCGTTGGCGCCGGGCGCGCGGACGGGCAGGGCCCTGCTGCCCCTCGCCGTCCGTGCGCTGCCGGGAGTCACGCCGATGAACGGCCGGATGTCGACGGTGTCGGTGGCGCGGGCGGGCCGGTCCGTGTCGCCGTCGGGGCTGGTGGCACCTGCGGGGCCGGTGCCGTCGCCCGGCGCGCGGTCGCCGCCGCCACCCGTACTCGTACGGGAGGAACGGGCGTCGCCGCCGTCCCCCCGCTCACCGATGGCTGGATCTCGCCCCTCCTCCGCGGAGGCGGGGCGGTCCGGGTCCGCCCGGAGGACCCCGGGGATTCCCGCCGGGCCGTCACCGGCGTCGCCGCCCGCCGGGTCCGGGGCAGCCGCCGGGAGCCACTGGGCGAGCCAGACGGCGTCCGCGACCTCCTCGGCCGTGGGGTCCTGCCCACCGGCCCGCAGTCTGCGGGTGAGTTCTTCCAGATGCATCCGGTGCATCCGGCCATCACCTCGGCTGATCGAGCGGCTGCATGAGCATGTCCGCGATGCGTTCCCGGGTCACCCGCTCGGTGCGCGGGGCGTGCTGGGTCAGATAGATCGCGTTCAGGAGCTGGTCGGTGGCGATGACCTCGCCGGGTTCGCGGTTGAGGAAGCGGCTGACCAGCCCCTCCTCGCCGGCCGCCGCGTCGGGTCCGAGATGCGCCTCGATCATGGCGCCGAGCTGCTCCTCGCCCGGCGGCTCCAGCTCCAGGCGGATGCAGCGGCGCAGCAGGGCGGCGGGGAAGTCCCGTTCGCCGTTGGAGGTGAGCACGATGAAGGGGAAGGTGGAGCAGCGGATCCGGCCGCCCTGGACGGGCACCTTCCGCCCGTCGTCCGTGAGCACCTGGACCACCGGCTCGCGGTCGGCCAGCCGCTCCAGCTCCGGGATGGCGAACTCGCCCTCCTCCAGGGCGTTCAGCAGGTCGTTCGGCAGGTCCAGGTCGCTTTTGTCGAGCTCGTCGATGAGCAGGACCCGGGGCTGCTCGGAGGGGAGCAGCGCGGTGCCGAGCGGTCCGAGTCTGATGTACGAGCCGATGCCCGCCGGGGTCGCGGCGGGCACCGTCGAACCGGCCTGGGCGCGCTCCAGCTGGACGTCCTGGAGCCGGCCGATGGCGTCGTAGCGGTAGAGCCCGTCCTGGAGGGTCGACCGGGAGACGATCGGCCACCGAAGGACCCGGCCCAGGCCCAGTTCGTGGGCGACGGCGTGGGCGAGCGTGGACTTTCCGGTGCCGGGGTTGCCGGTGACCAGGAGCGGCCGGCGCAGGTAGAGCGCGGCGTTGACGGCGTCGGTCTCGGCGGGTCGGGGGTGGTGGTTCTGGACCAGGCGGCGGCGCACGCCGAGCCGTCGGTCGGAGCCGGCCAGGGTGTCGTCGGCGCCGCCGGTCGAGAAGTCCCGCCACGGCGGAGGAGCGGGCAACCGCCGTATCTCGTCGTGCGGGTGGCCGGCACCACGGTAGATCCGCCAATCGTTCACGATGAACTCCTCCTGGCTGCAGTGGTGTCGTGGACCGGCCCGTCGAACGTACCTCCCGACCGCACCCGCTGCCGATGCGCGAACCGGACCATTTGTCCGCGTGTCCGGCCGGTCACCACTCCTCCTCGCCGAGCATCGGCGGGCCCTGGAGGGGATCTTCGTGCGGCGGGCGGTCCGGGGGATCGAAGAGGACGGCGAGGTTCGCGGCCCAGGCGTGCTCGGACTCGGAAGGGACGAACGGGCCGCCGTCGCCGGCTTCACCGAAGGAGGGATCCGGGGCCAGGTCCGGACCCTGGTCCGCCCCCAGGCCCACGCCCGGTCCCAGGCCCAAGTCCGGTCCCGCGTCTGCGTCCAGGCCCAGATCCAGGTCCATGTCCAGGTCCAGGTCCGCGAAGGCCCGCTTGCGCAGGGAGATGACCGGCCCGTGCAGCCCCTCGGCCCGGCCCGCCTCGGCGAGCAGCCGGTCGGCCCGCTCGTGGAACTCGGCGCAGCGCGCGTGGTCGTGTTCATGGGCGCCGGTGCGCCACAGGGCGATGGGGTGGCCGGCGGCGAGCGCGGCGGCCATGGCCTTGAGCCCGTCGCCGCTGCCCACGGGGCCGCAGTACACCGGTACCGAACCGTCCTCGGCCTCCGAGAGCCGTACCCAGGTCTGCCGGGGCGACTCCCGGCGGATCCGGTGCGCCCCGTGCACGTCCCGCGCCGCCGCGAGCGCCTCGGCGCGCAGCGGTACGGCCCGCAGCGGGCCCACACCGGCCGTCCGCCACCGCATGTGCCACTCGGGCGCGGGCGGGCGGGCGTGGCGGCCCGCGTCCCGTATGACCACGATCCGGCGGTGGCCGAGGGGCAGCGAGCGTTCGTCGAAGAGCTCGTCGTCGGGCGAGAGGCGCCAGGTGTCGAGGGGTTCGTCGAAGAGCTCGCGCGGCAGCAGCGCCTCGACGGCGGCCAGGTGCTCGCCCCGGTCGCCGCGGGCCAGCGCGTCCGCGAGCGGCTCGCGCAGGGTGTCCCGGAGCCGCTCGCGCTCGACGCCCTCGTCGTCGCCGTGCAGTGGGGTGATGGTCCGCCCGTCGAAGAGCAGCTTCACCCGCCAGGGGAATTTCCGGCCGTAGGGCGGGGTGTCGATCTCGACCAGGACGTCGGCCCGCGCCCCGGGCTCCGGGGCGGCCGAACGTCCCTTGGAGGCACGCCCGTTCGTCAGGATGCCGGCGATGGTCTTGCGGGTGCCGAGCGGCATCTCCGCGGCCGCGTCGGTGACCCAGGCGGCCAGGACGCGGATCGCGGCGCTGTCCCCGTGCCGCTCCCTGACGTGCCGGGCGACCTTCGCCGCGTACACGAGCACGGCGTTCGGGCCGAGGTCGGTGGCCGACTCCTGGTTCGGCTCGTGGAGTTCGTGGAGGAGGCCGACGCCCTCGCGCCAGGTCTGCGGGGCGACTTCGAGAACGGGCCGCAGGTCGTGGCCGACCGTGAGCCGCCGGGCCTCGTCGACGAGGTGCAGCACCTCCCCGGGCCCGGTGGGCGGGGGGAGTTCGGCGAGCCGCCCGTACAGATGGATACGGCGTCCGGGGTCGAGGCCCTGGGCGGTGGGCGGCCGGTGGTGGAGCTGCGCCCTGGTCCAGTCGGCCTCGCCGGAGACGGAGCGGTACCGGGCGAGGTGGTGCCGGTCGTGGTCCCGCATGACCTCGGAGAGCACCTCGCCGCCCCGCTCGCGGTGGAGCCTGCGCAGGGAGGCGATGGGGACGGCGGCGCCCTCGTCCGCGCCGCGACCCTTGTTGAGCCCGATGACGACCGCGCGGTTCAGGTCGACGACAGGTCCGCCGGAGAGCCCCTCGACGGGCTGCGTGCCGCTCAGCAGGAGGGCTTCGCCGTCGACGCCGTGGACCGTGCCGACGGCGTCCCGGATCGCGAGCCGGCCGGTCACCCGGGACCAGCCGTACAGCGCGACCGGGATGGGCTGGGCGATGACGGGCGGGCGCTCACTGAGCCGTACGCAGCTCGCGTCCCGGGCGTCGGGGACGCGGACGAGCGCGAGGTCCGGGAAGTCCCAGCGGTCCAGCTGCACTTCGGGCGCGGCGGGGCGCGGGCTGGCGAGGACGACCTCGCCGGTCGTCACTCCGCCGTCCCAGACGATGCCGACGGCCCGCTCGCCTTTCCACACCGCGCTTCCCCCCTTTGCCACGACGTGGGCGCAGGTCAGCACCCAGCCGGGGGCGATGAAGAAGCCGGTGCCCCAGTACCGGTCGCCGTGCGGGTCATACCCGTCACCGGGAGCCGCGATGCGTACCAGTGCAGGGCGCACGAGGGTTTCGAAGGCGCTCATACGGCGCCATCGGCCGCCGGCTGGTGCGGCGACCGCGCGTCGGGCACCGGCGCGGGGCCCTGTTCCGTTCCATGGGCAGGGCCTGGTTCCGTACCGGATGCCTGGCCCGGTTCCGTACCGGACACGGCTCCCGATTCCGTACCGGACGCGGGGCCCGGTTCGGTCCAGGTGAGGGAGACCGCGATCGAGGCCGTGCCGCCGCCCTCCGCGAGGACGCTGATCACCTTGCCGGCCTGGGCGGTCAGTTCGATGCCGAAGCTGACGGACACCTCGACCGGCGCCTGCGGGTCGAGCCCGCCCCGCAGGGAGCCGACGACCCCGCGCACGACGTCGGTGAGCCCCTCCGCCATGGAGATCACCCGGTCGCCGATGCCGGTGTCCGTGAAGCCGCCGCCCCGGCGGAGTTCCTCCGGCTCGCTGACGCGGGCCCAGACGGGTGTGCCGTCGTCCAGTCGTATCCGAGCGATCCCGTGCGTCACAGCGGCCCCCCGCTCCCCGAAACGATGATGAAGAAGGCTAGTCCCTGCCGCTGACGAGCGCGATAGGCCGTGCGGACCACGGCCTATCCTGATCGCATGTACTTCACTGACCGTGGCATCGAGGAACTGGAGAAGCGGCGCGGCGAGGAGGAGGTCTCCTTCGAGTGGCTCGCCGAGCAGCTGCGGACGTTCGTCGACCTCAACCCCGACTTCGAGGTGCCCGTCGAGCGCCTCGCGACCTGGCTGGCCCGCCTCGACGACGAGGACGAGGACGAGTAGCACGCCCTCCCCGCCGGTGACCCCCTTCGGGGGTCACGGACCGCGCAGGTTGTCGTGGACGAGCCCCAGCGTGCCGTGTACGACGAGCAGCGCCCCGGCCGCCGTCCAGCCTCCGCTGCGGCGTCCGATGCCCCAGGCGAGCAGCGGCAACCCCGCCCCGAGTTGGGCCGCGCCGAGCAGCCGGGCCCTGGGACCACGCAGGTACGGGCCGAAGGGGCCGCCCTCCACCGCGACGAGTTCGGCGCGCACGGCGTCGCGCCAGCCCGACCATTCGAGCTGTTCCGCCCCCTGTGCCAGGGCGACCGAGCGGAGCCGGTCGGCGCTCTCGCCGGGGATGAGGCCCGTGGGCAGGACGAGGCCGACGCGGGTGAGGACGGCGGTCAGGCCGACGAGCCGGGCGTACGCGTCGGCGTCGCCGTCGGCCCGGGTGAGCGGCTCCAGTGCCTGGACGTCGAGAACGGGGTCGAGGGCGAGCCGGGCCGCGAAGGTGCGCATGGCCTCGTCCTCGCCGACCGGGGTGCCGTCCGCCAGCCAGGTGTAGCCGACGGTACGGCGGAATCCGGCCGCGAGGATGAAGCCCGCCCGGTCCGCGTCCCACCAGAGCGCGAGGACGGGCCAGGTGGCCGCGGAGACGGCCAGCGCGGTGGCCCAGCCGGTGACGACCCGCTCGACGGGCTCGCCGCCGTGGAGCCAGGGCTTCCCCTCCGGGACGACGACGCTCCATTCGGATCCGGCCGGGGCGAGGAGCAGTTGTTCGCGCAGCAGCTGGGCCGGTGGGCGGACCGCCGCGGGCTCGGCGCGGCAGAGCAGCAGCGCCCCCGCGGGGCGGGATCCGGATGTCGCGTTCATGGGGCCTTACGCTAGGCCAATTTGTCCTGTTACGAGAGCGAATGCCCACCCATGCCCCCTCCCGGCGGGGGTTGACTTCCCCGTTCCGCGATATATCGTGTCTACCGAGAGACGCGATATGTTGCGTCACCGAACGGGAGGTCAGCACGATGACAGAGTGGTCCGTGACCGAGCCGACGAAACTCACGCTGACCGAGCCCGTCACCTGCCTCCAGGTCCGCGTCGTCAACGGCACGGTGAACGTGGTGGGGACCGACGAGAGCGCCGCCCGCCTGGAGATCTCCGAGATCAAGGGCCCGCCGCTGACGGTGACCCAGGAGGGCTCGACCCTGACCGTCACCTATGACGACCTGCACTGGCAGGGCTTCCTCAAGTGGTTCGACCGCCACGGCCTGCGCCGCCGGGCCGTGGTCTCGGTGGCCGTCCCCGCCGGCACCGACGTCGAGGTGGGCGTCGCCGGGGCCGGCGCGGTGATCTCCGGCATCAAGGGGCGTACGGACGTCCGGGGCATCACGGGCGACACCACCCTCGTCGGGCTCTCCGGCCCCGTCCGCGCGGAGAGCGTCTCCGGCTCCTTCGAGGCCCACACCGTCACGGGCGCGCTGCGGGTCAGCACCGTGACCGGCGATCTGACCGTCATCGACGGTTCGGGCTCCTCCGTGAAGGCCGACACGGTCAGCGGGGACATGGTGATCGACCTCGACGCCGGCGAGCCGGCGGGCCCGCCCGCCGACATCCGCCTGACCAGCGTCTCCGGTGAGATCGCGCTGCGTCTTCCGCACCCGGCGGACGCCGAGGTCGACGCCAGCACCACGAGCGGCTCCGTCTCCAACGCCTTCGAGGACCTGCGGGTGGCCGGGCAGTGGGGCACGAAGAGCATCACCGGCACGCTCGGCGACGGCCGCGGCGCGCTCAAGGCCACGACGGTCTCCGGCTCGATCGCCCTGCTGCGCCGCCCGGACCCGGTCGCCACCGACGACGTCGACGGCTCCCCCACGACCCCCGCCACGCCCTCCGGAAAGGTGCTGTGACATGCCGCCCGTCTTCGCCCACGGCCGCCTGCGTCTCTATCTGCTCAAGCTCCTCGACGAGGCGCCCCGCCACGGCTACGAGGTGATCCGCCTTCTGGAGGAGCGGTTCCAGGGCCTGTACGCACCCTCGGCCGGCACGGTCTACCCCCGGCTCGCCAAGCTGGAGGCCGAGGGGCTGGTCACGCACGCCACCGAGGGCGGCCGCAAGGTGTACTCGCTCACCGACGCGGGCCGCGCGGAGCTGGCCGGCCGCGTCGGCGAACTGGACGACCTGGAGCAGGAGATCCGCGAGTCGGTCTCCGAGCTCGCCGCCGAGATCCGCGACGACGTGCGCGGGGCGGCGGGCAAGCTCCGCAGCGAGATGCGTGCGGCGGCGAGCGAGACCCGGCAGAAGGGCTCCTCGTTCGCCGACGCCAAGGACGAGCTGCGCCGCGCCAAGCAGGAGTGGAGGGAGCAGACCCGCCAGGCCCGTGAGGAGGCCCAGTCGGCGCGCCGGCAGGCCAAGGAGTTCCAGCGGATCGCCAAGCAGGTACAGGACCAGGTCCAGGACCGCTTCGCGCGGGGCGACTGGCCGACGGGCGTCTGGGAGGGCATCTCGGACATCACCGCCCAGCTGGGCGGTCTCGTCACGGGCACGACGCACCCGAAGGCCGCGGGCCGCGCCACCCCCGCCCCGGAGGAGGCCGCCCCGGAGTGGGCCCCGACGGTCGAGTCCACCGGCGACCCGGCCCGCGACCTGGACCGGCTCCTGGACCGGTTCCGCGACCACATCCGGGACTCCGCCAGGGACCACGGCGTGACGGCGTCCCAGCTGACCGAGGCCCGCCGCCATCTGTCGACGGCGGCGGACCACATCACGTCCCTCCTCCGCCCGGAGCGCAAGGACGCCTAGGGCCGGGCCCAGGGGGCTGCCCAGGGCCCGACCTCGGGCGCGATCCGGGTGGCGGTCACCGTCACCCGGGCGCCCGGCGCCGCGAGGACCCAGGCCGAGCCGCCGCCCTTGCCCACCCGGTGCACGATCGCCTTCCCCCGGGCCGTCACCTGCCAGGCGCCCGGGGGAAGGGAGAGCTCGGTGACCCGGGAGCCCCGGCGGGAGGCCGTGTACTCCAGGCGGTAGACGCCCGCCCCGGAGTCGTACGCGGCGGAGCCGACCGTGCCCGCGACCGCCTCCGCGTAGGGCTCGGCGGTCAGCTCCTTGTTCGTACGGAAGGCCCCGGCGCCGTCCACCGCGCAGTACCCGCCGCCGTAGCACCACACATAGCCGGCCCACCCGCTGCCGTACCGGCCGAGGGAGGCCATCGCCTCGCGGTAGAAGCGGTTCATGTTCGGCAGGGAGTTGTTGAGCGGCCCCCACTCCCCCACGACGACCGGGACCTTGTACTCCTTCGGGTACTGGGTCACGGCCTGCTCGTACGTCTCGATCCAGCCGGCCGCCGGGTCGTAGTCGGCGCCCGCCTCCATGGCGGTGTTGTAGAAGTGCGGGGCGTAGACGACCTTCGGGTCGTCGATCCTGCCGAGGCCCGTCGGCACGCCCTCGCCGACGATCGGGGTGGGCTCGACGAAGACCCAGGTGTCCCGGTCGACCGTACGGACCGCGTCCGCGAGCCGGTTGTACATCGGGGTCAGCTGCTCGCGCTCGATCCGCCGGGCGGCCGTCGGCAGGTCCTCGCCCTCGCGCAGCTCGCCCATGGGCTCGTTGATCAGGTCGTAGCCGAGGACGGCCGGGTGGTCCTCGAAGCGGTCGGCGAGCACCTTCCACATCGCGGCCTGGGCCCGCCGCAGGTCCTCGTCCTCGTAGAGGTGGGTGAAGGCGCGCTGCACGGCCGGTTCGAAGTACTCGGCGAACCAGTCGTCCGGGTGCGGGGTGAAGGGCAGTCCGTCGGTCCTGGTCGCCCAGGCGGGCACGCCCCGGTGGCCGAAGGCGGGTCCGAAGACGTCCTGGTGGGCGTCGATGAGCACATGGACGTCGTGCTTCTCCGCCCAGTCCAGGATGCGTTCGATCTTCCGCAGATAGCTCTGGCTGTACCGGCCGCGCTCCGGCTCCAGGTCGTCCCAGAAGACCAGCAGCCGGGCGAAGTTGAAGCCCTTCGCGCGCATGTCCCGGAAGTGGCGCTCGGTGACGGCGGAGAGGGCCTGCGCACCTCGGTTCGCCTTGTCCTCGACGTTCCAGCCGCGCAGGGTCAGGGCACGGCCGCGGTCGTCGGTGAGGACGGGTATGCCGGCGGGGCTCCCGGCGTGCGCGGCGCCGGTCGGGACGAGGAGCGCGGCGACAACGGCGCCTACGGCAAGGGTCGTTCGCAGCTTCCGCAACGTGGGCAATGTTCGAAACAAGGGAACCTCCGGCACGACGGTGTGATCGCAGTGCCGGAGATCCCATCAGCAGAACTGACGATCCATCAAGAGGTCGTCAGGACGACCTTCCCGAAGAGGTCGCCCGAAGCCATCTTCTCGAAGCCCTCGCGCGCCCGGTCCAGCGGCAGCACCTCGTCGATCACCGGCCGCAGGCCCGTGGTGGCGCAGAACGCCAGCAGGTCCTCCAGCTCGTCCTTCGAGCCCATGGTCGAGCCGACCACCTTGAGCTCCAGGAAGAAGATCCGCTTGAGCTCGGCGTGCGCGGGGCTGTCGCCGCTCGTGGCGCCCGAGATCACCAGGGTGCCGCCGGGGCGCAGCGACTTCACCGAATGCGACCACGTGGCGGCGCCGACGGTCTCGATGACGGCGTCCACCCGCTTCGGCAGCCGTGCGCCCGGCTCGTACGCCTCGACGGCGCCCAGCTCGACGGCCCGCTTCCGCTTGGCCTCGTCCCGGCTGGTGGCGAAGACGCGCAGACCGGCGGCGGCGCCGAGGGCGATGGCGGCGGTGGCGACTCCGCCGCCCGCGCCCTGGACCAGGACCGAGTCGCCGGGGCGCACCCCCGCGTTGGTGAAGAGCATGCGGTACGCGGTGAGCCAGGCGGTCGGGAGGCAGGAGGCCTCCTCGAAGGAGAGCTCCTTGGGCTTGGGGAGCACGTTCCAGGTGGGCACGGTGACGCGCTCGGCGAAGGTGCCCTGGTACCGCTCGGTCAGGATCGAGCGCGGCTCGTCGGGGCCGACCCCGTGACCGGTCTGGCCGATGACCGAGTGGAGGACGACCTCGTTCCCGTGCTCGTCGATGCCTGCGGCGTCGCAGCCGAGGATCATCGGCAGCCTCTCCTCGGGCAGCCCGACCCCGCGCAGCGACCAGAGGTCGTGGTGGTTGAGCGAGGCGGCCCTGACGGTGACGGTGGTCCACCCGGGGCGCACCTCGGGCTCGGGCCGCTCGCCCAGCTCAAGGCCGTTCAGCGGCTGGTCAGGGTCGATGCGGGCGGCATAGGCAGCGAACATGGCCCTGAGCGTAGGGTCCCCCACCGGCGCGACGGAACCACGCACGCCTGTGACACACGCATCAGGGCGGGGCTCCACGCGCGCGTGTAACGGTGAAGGGCCCCGCTCCTGCTGGAGCGGGGCCCTTCACACGTACCGGACGCCTCAGCGGCGCGCCACACCTTCGGCGCGGGCGGCGTCGGCGACCGCGGCGGCGACGGCCGGGGCGACACGCTCGTCGAACGGCGACGGGATCACGCAGTCGGCGGCGAGCTGGTCGCCCACCACATCCGCGATGGCGTTCGCCGCGGCGATCTTCATGCCCTCGGTGATCCGGGAGGCCCGGACCTGGAGGGCGCCCGCGAAGATGCCGGGGAAGGCGAGCACGTTGTTGATCTGGTTCGGGTAGTCCGAGCGGCCGGTCGCCACGACGGCCGCGTACTTGTGCGCGACGTCGGGGTGGACCTCGGGGTTCGGGTTGGCCATGGCGAACACGAACGCGTTAGGCGCCATGGACGCGACCGCGGCCTCGGGGACCGTACCGCCGGAGACGCCGATGAAGACGTCCGCCCCGGCCAGGGCGGTCTCCAGGGAGCCGACGAGGCCGGCCTTGTTGGTGATCTCGGCGAGCTCGCGCTTGACCGGGTTCAGGTCGTCGCGGTCGCGGCTGACGATGCCCTTGCGGTCCGTGACGGCGACGTCACCGAGCCCCGCCTCCAGGAGGAACTTGGCGATGGCGACCCCGGCAGCGCCGGCGCCGGAGATGACCGCGCGCAGCTCGCCGAGGCCACGGCCGGTCAGCTTCGCCGCGTTGCGGAGCGCGGCGAGGGTGACGACGGCGGTGCCGTGCTGGTCGTCGTGGAAGACGGGGATGTCCAGGCGCTCCTGGAGCTTGCGCTCGATCTCGAAGCACCGCGGCGCCGAGATGTCCTCCAGGTTCACTCCACCGAAGGAGGGAGCGAGCCGGACGACGGTCTCCACGATCTCGTCGGTGTCGGTGGTGGCGAGCGCGATCGGCACCGCGTCCACGCCGCCGAACTGCTTGAAGAGGATCGCTTTCCCCTCCATGACCGGAAGCGAGGCCTCCGGGCCGATGTCGCCGAGTCCGAGCACCGCCGTACCGTCGGTCACGACCGCGACGACCTGGGACTTCCAGGTGTAGTCGTGGACCAGCTCCGGCTGCTCGGCAATCGCGGTGCACACCTTGGCGACGCCGGGCGTGTACGCGAGGGACAGGTCGTCCTTGTCGCGCAGCGGCACCGTGGCCGAGATGGCCATCTTGCCGCCGCGGTGCAGCGCGAAGGCCGGATCGAAGGGCTCCTGAGCCCCGTCCGTACCGCTCTCGCTGCGAGGATTGACGATCTCCGCTGCCATTGGGTTGACCCCTTAAGTCTTCTTCATTTGAGGGTGGCCACTCCTTGTTGAGGAGGGGTGGGCGGGTCCCGCGGTCGCCGTGTCTGGCAACCGCGCGGGCGCGCCGCACAACGCGCCCTGAGCCCCGGATGAGGGGTGTAAGGATCCTTCTTACCGGACGTACATCACCGTAGACGAGTCCATTACGGAGCGGTGATGCGGCTCATACGGCCGCAATGGCACCTTGCGCGGAGCGGGCGCGTCGCCCCATGTCCGGACAAGTTCTCGTGTAGACCGGATGGTGGCCTTCGCGCCGTCCGGATGGCGAGATCAACCGGAGATTTTCCGGTCTCGGGGAGCATTCCCCGGAAGAGGTCCGGCCCGTATTCACCGGCCCTCCGAGATTCGGGGATCACCCGTTACCCGATTTTGACATGCGTGGCCGTCTGAATGACGCGGTCCGAATGGCAAGATGCGCGTAATCACACGAGGTCGCGACACCCGAAGGTGCGTGCGCGCGGCCTATGGCAACTCCCCACCCGCCGGAGGAACCCGACCATGACCGCACGCTCCACGCGCCGTACGACCGCCAAGACCCGCACCTCCCGTCTTGCCGCGGTCGCCGCCATCGCGGTCGCCGGCTCCATGCTGCTGACCGCCTGCGGCGACCAGACCGAGGGCGGCTCCGCCGGCGACGCCACGAAGCCCGCCGGCTCGTCCGCCCCCCTCTTCTCCAAGCTGCCCGCCGACATCCAGAAGGCCGGTGTCATCAAGGTCGGCACGGACGCGTCCTACGCCCCCATGGAGTTCACCGAGGGCGGCAAGATCGTCGGTGTGGACCCGGACATCGCCGAGGCGCTCTCCAAGCAGCTCGGGGTGAAGTTCCAGTTCACCTCGGGCACCTTCGACGGCCTGATCACCTCGCTGGAGACCGGCCGCCAGGACCTGATCATGTCCTCGATGACGGACAACAAGAAGCGTCAGGAGGGGCTGGACGACTCGGGCAAGAAGATCGGCAAGGGCATCGACTTCGTCGACTACTTCAGCTCCGGCGTCTCGCTCCTCGTCAAGAAGGGCAACCCGCAGGGCGTCAACTCCCTCGACGACCTGTGCGGCAAGACGGTCGCCGTCCAGCGCGGCACGATCTACGAGGACACCTTCAAGGCGCAGGCCACGAAGTGCGGCTCGAACAAGCTCACGATCCAGGCGTTCGACACGGACGCCGAGGCCCAGACCCGCGTCAAGGCCGGCGGCGCCGTCGCCGACCTGAACGACTACCCGGTCGCCGCGTACATCGCGAAGACCTCGGGCGGCGGCAACGACTTCGAGGTCGTCGGCAGCCAGAGCGACGTCGGCCTCTTCGGCATCGGCGTCTCGAAGGAGAAGACCCAGCTGCGTGACGCCGTCAAGGAAGCCCTTGACGCCATCATCAAGGACGGCTCGTACGAGAAGGTCCTGGAGAAGTGGGACGTCAAGGACAGCGCCGTCAAGCAGGCCACGATCAACGCCGGCAAGTGACCTCCGCGCTCCTCTGAAGGGCAGTCGTTGTGACTGACAAGATCGACAAGGGTCCGGCCGCCGCACCGGCCGGACCCGGCGCCTCGGGTGTTCCGTACGAGGCGATCAAGGCAATTCCCGTGAGGCACGTCGGACGCTGGATCAGTGCCATCGTCGTCGTCGTGCTCCTCGGCTGGCTCGTCTACGCCTTCTCCCAGGGCAACGTCATCTGGGACACGGTGTGGGACAAGCTGTTCGACACCTCGGTCCTCGAGGGCCTGTGGAACACGGTCGTCATCAGCGTCGCGTCCATGGCGCTGGGCCTCGTGCTCGGCGTCCTGTTCGCGGTGATGCGGCTCTCGAAGAACCCGGTGACCGGCGCGGTCGCCTGGCTCTACATCTGGTTCTTCCGCGGCACGCCGGTCTACGTCCAGCTGCTCGTCTGGTTCAACCTGTCGCTGATCTTCGAGTACATCAACCTCGGGCCGATCTACAAGAACGAGACCGTGGACGTCATGACGCCGTTCATGGTCGCGCTCCTGGGTCTCGGCCTCAACGAGGGCGCGTACATGGCGGAGATCGTCCGGGCCGGCATCCAGTCGGTCGACGAGGGCCAGACCGAGGCCGCGCACGCGCTCGGCATGTCGCAGACGAAGACCATGCGCAGGGTCGTCCTTCCGCAGGCGATGCGGGTGATCGTGCCGCCCACGGGCAACGAGTTCATCAACATGCTGAAGACCTCGTCGCTGGTCTCGGCGGTGCAGTACACCGAGCTCCTGCGGGCCTCGTCGAACATCGGCAGCACGGCCGGCGCCGTGATGGAGATGCTGTTCGTGGCCTCCATCTGGTACCTCGCCCTGACCAGCGTGTTCAGCGTCGGCCAGTACTACCTGGAGCGGCACTTCGCCCGTGGTTCGCTGCGGAGCCTGCCGCCGACACCGTGGCAGCGGGTCCGCGCCAACCTCAACATGTTCAAGCGTTCGGAGGTGGCCAAGTGACCGCCATGGTCAAGGCCGAGGGCGTCCACAAGTCCTACGGAGCCGCCCACATCCTCCGGGGCATCGACCTCGAGGTCGCACCCCGCGAGGTCTTCTGCCTGGTCGGCCCGTCCGGCTCCGGCAAGTCCACGTTCCTGCGGTGCATCAACCACCTGGAGCGGGTCGACGGCGGACGGCTCTCCGTCGACGGCCAGCTGGTGGGCTACCGCCAGAAGGGCGACAAGCTCTACGAGCTGAAGGACAGCGAGGTCGCGGCCCAGCGCCGGGACATCGGCATGGTCTTCCAGCGCTTCAACCTGTTCCCGCACATGACGGCCCTGGCCAATGTCATGGAGGCGCCGATCCAGGTGAAGGGCGAGACGAGGGCGGTGGCCCGGGAGCGGGCCGAGCGGCTGCTCGACCGGGTCGGCCTGGCCGACAAGGCCGGGAACTACCCCTCGCAGCTCTCCGGCGGCCAGCAGCAGCGCGTGGCCATCGCCCGCGCGCTGGCGATGGAGCCGAAGCTGATGCTCTTCGACGAGCCGACGTCGGCGCTCGACCCGGAGCTGGTCGGTGACGTCCTCGACGTCATGCGCGACCTGGCCGAGTCCGGCATGACGATGATCGTCGTGACGCACGAGATGGGCTTCGCCCGCGAGGTCGGCGACTCGCTCGTCTTCATGGACGGCGGTGTGGTGGTCGAGTCGGGTCACCCGCGTGACGTCCTGGGCAATCCGCAGCACGACCGGACGAAGGCGTTCCTGTCCAAGGTGCTGTAAGAGCCGGTACGGCGAAGGGGCGGTACGGAGATCGATCCGTACCGCCCCTTCCGCATGACGGAGGCCTACTTCAGGGCGAGCAGGAGCGTGTCGGAGGGCGAGGCCCAGACGGGGCGGGCCTCGTCGAATCCGGCGGCGCGAAGGATCTCGGCGTGGCGGCGGGCGGAGGGCGTGTCGCCGTCGGCGTGCTCACCGTAGATCTCGAAGCGGCGGGCGGTCGGCTCGGCGAGGACGGGGTCCTGGGCGGCCACGGCCCACCATTCGGCCCAGTCGAGGGCCCCGGCGGCCTTGGCGCGGTCCATGGCGGCGTGCCGGTGGGCGCGCTCGGCGGCGTTGATCCGGGGAGTGGTCTCGTCGATCATGTGGTCGGCGTTCATGAAGACGCCGCCGTCCCGGACGAGGCCGGCGAGCTGCCCGTAGAGCGCGGTGAGCGGCTCGGTGTGCAGCCAGTGGAGCGCGGTGGCGGTGAGCACCGCGTCGAAGGAGCCGGACGGCAGGGCCTCGGTCCAGCGGGGGTCCTTGAGGTCGGCGGTCACGAAGGTGACGCGCTCGTCGCCGGCGAAGTACCCCTCGGCGATGGCGAGCAGGGCGGGGTCGAGGTCGACGCCGACGCCGGTCGCCTTCGGGAACCGCTTGAGGAGCCGATCCGTAATACTCCCTGTACCGCACGCCAGGTCGAGGACGCGGGGCTCCGGCCCCACCACGGCCTCGACCATGTCGAGCATCACGCGGAACCGCTCCTCGCGGTCCGGCATGTACCACTCCTGCTGGCGGTCCCAGCTCTCCTGCCAGGCCGCCCAGTCGGTTCCGATAGTAGCCGCGTCCGTCATGCCCTGCCTCCACCTTCTTCGTAATACCCTCGAAGGGGAACCGTCCATTACCCCCTCCGGACCCGACCCTAGACCTCCGCCGTAAGGACTACAAGTGGAACTGGCCTATTACTCGGATTACGCCGTACGTCTGGTCAACACCGAGGAGCCGGCCCGCGGCAAGGACTCCCTGACGTCGGTCGAGGCGGTCCGTGAGCTCTTCGGCGCGTCCTCCCAGATGGCCCGGCGGGCGACGGACGCCGATGTGACGCGCTTCCGTTCGGTACGCGCCAGGCTGCGGGCGGTCTTCACCGCGGCGGACGAGGGCGAGCACACCCAGGCGGTGGACCTGCTGAACTCACTGCTCCTGGAGTTCCCGGTCAGCCCGCAGATCTCGGGCCATGACTTCCTGGACGACGAGGGGCACCCGCGCTGGCACATGCACCTCGCCGACCACCCCTCGAACGCGACGGCGGGCTACGCGGCGATCGCGGCGATGGGACTCGCCTTCCACCTCACGGAGTTCGGCGCCGACCGGCTCGGCCTCTGCCAGGCGCCGCCGTGCCGGAACGCCTACCTGGACACCTCGACCAACCGCTCCCGCCGCTACTGCTCGGACCGCTGCGCGACCCGGGCCAACGTGGCGGCCTACCGGGCCCGCAAGCGCCTGGAGGCGGAACGGTCGGAGGAGACGGGCCTGACGGCGGAGAACAGCCAGGAGAGCACGACACCGGCCGACCGCTGACGCCCGGGGGTGACGGGCCGGTACCGGGCCCGTACGCGGCCGAGCACCAGCTCGGCCGGGACGACCCCGAAGACACGACTGTCGCCCTCGGCGTCCGGATTGTCCCCGAGCACCCACCACCCCCCGACCTGTCGCTCGATCAGCCGCTTGACGATGAGGAGATCCTGCTGGAGCGGGTGACGCAGCACGGCCACGCTCCCGGGCCGCAGCCGTCCCCCGTAGTGCACGAGGAGCTGGTCTCCGTGGAGCAGCGTGGGCACCATCGACACCCCCGTCACCTCGGCGATCCCGAACACGGGCCCGGCCACCCGCCCCGGCTCCCGCCCCGCGTCCACCATCCGACACCTCCCGATCCGATCTGATCCGATCGTCCACGAGTCCCATGGTGACCCTGGACTTTTGTCCTAAGCCCCTGGGGGCGCTCGCGAAAACCGCCTTCTCGGGGAGTAATCTCCCACCTGAGAAGACGATCACGAGGAAGGACAGCTGCATGCTCTCCCGCCTGTTTGCCCCCAAGGTGAAGGTCAGCGCCCACTGCGACCTCCCCTGCGGTGTGTACGACCCGGCCCAGGCCCGCATCGAGGCCGAGTCGGTCAAGGCCGTCCAGGAGAAGTACCAGGCCAACGAGGACGCGCACTTCCGCGCGCGCGCCACGGTCATCAAGGAACAGCGTGCGGAGCTCGCGAAGCACCACATCTCCGTGCTGTGGAGCGACTACTTCAAGCCCCCGCACTTCGAGAAGTACCCCGAGCTGCACACGCTCATCAACGACACCCTGAAGGCCCTCTCGGCCGCGAAGGCCTCGACGGACCCGAAGACGGGCGAGAAGGCGCTGGAGCTCATCGCCGAGGTCGACCGCATCTTCTGGGAGACGAAGAAGGCCTGACCTTCCTCCCTCCCGGCGTCACCCGAAGGGCCCGACCGGCAACCCCGGTCGGGCCCTTCGGCGTGTGGCCGAAGCGTGCCGGGACTCAGGTGACCGTGAGGGAGTAGCGGAGTTTCTGCTTCGACGTGGCGCCCAGGCGGTCGTAGAAGCGGATCGCGCCCTCGTTCCACGTCGGGGTCTGCCACTGGATCTCCGTCAGGCCCAGGGACTGGGCCTCCGCGCGCAGGGCGGCCATGAAGAGGGGGCCGAGGCCCTGGCCGCGTTCCGTCGCCGAGAGGTAGAGGCAGTCCATGTGGAGGTACTCGGCGCCGTCCCAGGTGGAGAGCTCCGGGGCGCACGTGGCGTAGCCGACCAGGCGGCCGTCCGGGATCTCCGCCACCAGGCAGCGCAGCCGGGAGCGTTCGCCGAAGAGCAGGGCCGCCAGGCGGGTCGCCAGGCCCGGGGCCGGGGGTGAGGCCTTCTCGTACGCCGCGTGTTCGGCGGCCAGTTCGGCCACCCGGTCGAGGTCCTCCGGGCGGGCGTGGCGGATGCGGGCCGCGGCGGCGGTCAACGGAGGGCGCCTTCGACGACGTCGGCCGACCACGCCTCGACGCGCTCGGCCGGCGTTCCCCGGCCGTCCAGGACGTGTCGGACGAACGCGTCCCGTTCGTGCGCCAGCACCGCCGCCTCCCAGACGCAGGGGGCCAGGCCCTGGCGGCCCGGGCGCAGTTCCTCCGGGCGGCCCGCCGGGCCCGTCCAGAGGGCCAGATCCGACATGTAGCCCTCGATCCAGCTGTGGACGAGGACGTAGTCCCCGTCGGCGCCCGCGTGCAGGATCACCACCGCGAGCCCCAGCGCGCCCCCGTGCCGCCCCAGCGCCAGTTGGTCCGCCGCGATCCGCAGGGCGGGCGCGAGCTCCGGCTCGCCGACCGTGCGGCCGGGCGCCTCGATCGCGTACACCTTCGCGAGCTGCCCGCCGGCCTCCCGCGTCCCCCACGCCCGCGCCGTCCGGGTGTGGTGCCCCTCCGCCAGCGCCTTCAGCGCCGTCTCGTCGACCAGCGCCGCCAGTTCCGTACGATCCGTCATACCGTCATCATGCCCGGCCCCACCGACATCCCGTTCCGGTGCAGCCACTGCCGGTACGGCGCCGCCCGCAGCGCCGCCTCCCAGTAGGCGGCCACCAGGTCGTCGTAGAGCGGGTCGAGCGCGGCCCCCTCGCGCGCGTAGAGCAGCAGACGCACCGCCAGGGGGTCGTCCCGTAAGGGCCGGATCGCCATGTCCTCGCGCGGCAACGATGTCGGCTGGCACGGCGCCACGGCCTCGCCGAGGACGATCAGGGACGCCGCCGTGTGGTAGTCGCCGTGCAGCAGCGGCGGGTCGATGCCCGCCTGGCTCAGGACGCGCCGCAGCCCGTCCCACTCGCCGTCCACCGTCGGGTCGACCATCCAGCGGTCCTCGGCGAGGTCGGTCAAATCCACCACCGCTCGTTTCGCCGCCGGGTGGTCCGGGGCCATCGAGACGAACTGCGGCTCCCGTTCGACCAGGACCCGCGCCTGGAGGCCGTCCGGCACGCGCAGCGGGCACCCCTCGACCTCGTGGACGAAGGCCACGTCCAGCTGGCCCGTCGCGACCGACCGCACCAGGGCGTTGGCGGAGACGTCCATGTGGAGGGCGATGTCGGTGCCCGGGAGCCCCTGGCGCAGTCGGCGCAGCCAGCCCGGCAGGGCCCTGCTCGCCGTCGACCCGACCCGCAGCCGGGGCCCGCCGGAGCGGGCCGCCTCGGCCCTGGTCTCGGTGATCAGCGTCGCCATCTGGTCGACCAACGGCCGGGCCCGGCTGAGCACCGAGCGGCCGAACGGGGTGGGCCGGCAGCCGGTGCGGCCGCGCGAGAACAGCTCCGCGCCCAGGGAGTTCTCGATCCGGCGCAGCTGTGTCGTCAACGAGGGCTGGCTCATGCCCAGTTGCCGCGCCGCCTTGTGCAGACTGCCCGCCTCCGCGATGGCGCAGAGCGCGCGCAGATGCCTCACCTCCAGCTCCATGCCCAGAGGGTAGGACGGCGTCGGGGGCCGCACCAGACACCCAAGTCGCACCAATTCCCTGTGATTGCAGGGAAGTTCAGACAGACTGAACGACGGCTCGACGGATCGCGAGTGATGCCTTTGTGCTATCGCCTGCTGCCATCATCCGTACGCGCCCCGGCTCCCCCGACACTCTCTCCAACCGACCCAGGAGGAGCCCCCCATGCGACACCCCAAGGTCCTCACCGCCTCCCTCGCCGCGACCCTCGGCCTCGGCCTCGCCGCCGCGCTCGGCGCCGCCCCGGTGGCCGCCGCCGCCCCGTCCTCGGCGAACGCGACCACGACCGCCGGATACGCCGCCTACGCCGGATCCGCCGAGGACGCCAAGGCCACCAAGGCGTTCCACGAGGCCGTCATGAGGTCCGTGGCGAAGAAGCGGGCCGCCAACCCCGGCGCGGCCGCCGTCACGGTCGTCTACAGCGCCGCCAACGCCCCGAGCTTCCGCACCCAGATCGCCCGGAGCACCCAGATATGGAACAGCTCGGTCGTCAACGTACGGCTGGTGGAGGGCAGCAGCCCTGACTTCCGCTACTACGAGGGCAATGACTCGCGCGGCTCGTACGCCAGCACCGACGGCCACGGCAACGGCTACATCTTCCTCGACTACCGCCAGAACCAGCAGTACAACTCCACCCGTGTCACCGCCCACGAGACCGGGCACGTCCTCGGTCTCCCCGACCACTACTCGGGCCCGTGCAGCGAGCTGATGTCCGGCGGCGGCCCGGGCACCTCCTGCCAGAACGCCCAGCCCAACGCCCAGGAGCGGGCGCGCGTCGACCAGCTGTGGCGCTACGGCCTCGCCTCGGCGGCCAAGAACTTCTAGCCCGTACGGGACACCCGGCGGGGCGGGCGGTCACGGCCGTCCGCCCCGCCTCACGCGGGGGCGGGGGGCCGCCGGACGCCACGGTGCCGGGCCGCCCGCACGCCCTCCGCGCCGGGCCGGCCGAACGCCACGGCGTGCGGGAGCCGCCCCGCGCCGCCTCAGGCCGTCTGGAGCAGGCGGCGGCCGAACGTCGCGCCGGCCGGGAGCTGGCGCCTCACCCGGTCGAGCGCGTCCTCGAAGTCGCCACCGGCGATGCCCGATTCGAAGGCCGCCCCGCCGTAGTGCAGCGTCAGGCTCAGGTCCGCCCGCTCGCCGAGCGTCAGCAGACAGCTGAGGGTGGCCTGCTGGGTGACACCGTCCAGGACGACGGGAAGCGGCAGATCCCATTCCAGGACGCACCCGGTGAGGGCCTCGCCGCCCTTCTCCGCCGCGCGCAGGGCGGCGAAGCTCGCGCCCGTGTACGCGACTCCCCTGATGCGGGCGGACACCTGCTGTCCGTCCACCGTGATCGCGATCGCTTCCGCGCCGCTGCGGTCCCGGTACCAGCCGGTCCAGACTTCTGTCGACTCCGATGACATGCGCGGACTGTAGCGGTCGGAACGCTTCCTTCGCGCGGCCTGGTCACCCTGTGGCCGGACTTCTCCCGATCTCGCCGTTCTTGCCGGTCACGTGCGGGGGAGCGGCTTCCGTGCCGCCTTCGGGAGCGCGCTCCGGTGCGGCGGCCGCACCCCCTTCCACGGGCGCCGCCGAGGTCTCCTCCGGGCCGTCGCCGTTCCCGTCGGTGTCCTCATGCCGGACGTACCGCGTACACCGCGGATTCCGGCACGGCTGCACTTCCCACTCCGGCACCCAGGCCCCGAGGACCTTGTGCCGCTTCGCGACGATACCGACGGGGCGTCCGCAGGCCGGGCACGTGGGCGTGGCCTGCGGATCCCGTACCGTACGCGGGGTCTCGCTGCCCATACCTCCCAGGGTAGGGCGCGCCTGTGGTCACCGCTTCCTGGTGTACGTCCGGACGAGCACCCCGTTGTCGAAGGTGCGCACCTCGCCCAGTTCGAAGTCGCGGGGCGCGAAGTCGGCGCCGAACATCGGCATGCCGGAGCCGTAGACCTGCGGGTACGTCTTGATGATCAGCTCGTCGATCTCGTCGACCAGCGCACCCGCGATCTGGGAACCGCCGCAGAGCCAGATGCCGAGCGGGCTGTCCTCGGCCTTGAGTTCGCGGACCCTGCCGACGAGGTCGTCGGCGATCAGCTCGACGTTCGGGTCGGGCGACTCGGTGAGCGAGCGGGTCGCGACGATCTCCCGCAGGTGGGCGTAGGGGCTGGTGACGCCGATGTCCAGGGCGAGCTTGTACGAGTTCAGGCCCTGGACGACGGTGTCGAAGTGCTTGTGGTCGGCGTCGATGCCGAGCGGGACGCGCCCCTGGGTGGGGATCGTCTCCGGGTACTCGCCGGCCAGGAACTCCATGTACGTCCCGCTCGTGAACGCGAACATGGACGAGGCGTCCCCCTGGGGGTCACCGATGAAGCCGTCGATGGAGCAGGCGATGAAATAGGTGAGCTTGCGCAAACCGGTCCTTTTCGTCTTCAGGTGTGGGCTGCGGTCGCAACCACGACGGCTATAGTGCTTCACCTGTAGTGGTTACGCAAGAGCTATCTTCCGACGAGAAGTGGAATCAGGAGGTCCGGTGGCCAGGAACCCGGAACGCCGTACGGCCCTGCTCGACGCGGCGATCGAGGTGCTCGCGGACGAAGGTGCCCGTGGGCTCACCTTCCGGGCGGTCGACGCCCGGGCGGGTGTCCCCACGGGCACCTCGTCCAACTACTTCAGCGACCGGGACCTGCTGCTGTCCCAGGTCGCCGACCGCATCTTCGTCCGGATGACCCCGGACCCTGGTTCCGTGGCCACGGCCCTGCGGCCGGAGCCCAGCCGGGAGCTCGTCGTCGAGCTGATGCGCTGGCTCGCCCGGCGGTTGGCCGCCGAACGCACCTGCTATCTGGGCCTCTTCGAGCTCAGGCTGGAGGCCACGCGCCGACCCGAGCTGCGCACGCAGCTCACCAAGGTGCTGCGGTCCGATCTGGACTTCAACATCCGCACGCACATCGAGTCCGGAATGCCGGGCGACGCGGACACGGTGCGGCTGCTCTACTTCTCCCTCACGGGGCTGCTCTTCGACCACTTCACCGTGCCCGGCCTGCACGGGGACCGCGAGCTGGACGACCTCATCGAGACCGTGGTCAGCCGCATCGTGCCGGAGACCTGAGCGGTCACCGCGTCCGGCGCGTCACGAACTCCGCCAGGGCCAGCAGGTCTCCGGCCGCCGCCGGATCCGGTACCGCCCGGGACAGGTGCTGCACCGCGCGGGCCATCCGGTCGGCCGCCTGGGTCTGCGCCCAGTCGCGGCCGCCCGCCCGCTCGACCGCGTCCGCCGCCGCCCGTACGGCCGCCGCGTCGAGTTCCTTACGGGCGTACAGCTCGGCCAGCTCCTGCGCCGCCGCCGTGCCCGAGGCGAGCGCCGCCACCACCGGCAGCGACTTCTTGTGGGCGGCGAGGTCCGCGCCCGCCGGCTTGCCCGTGCGCCCGGGGTCGCCCCAGATGCCCATCAGGTCGTCGATGAGCTGGAAGGCGAGCCCGGCCTCCCGGCCGAACGCGTCCATCGCCGCGACCTCCTCCTCGCCCGCGCCCGCGTACAGCGCGCCGAGGGCGCAGGCACAGCCGAGCAGGGCGCCCGTCTTGGCGGTGGCCATCGCCGTGCACTCCTCCAGGGTCACCTCGCGCGCGCCACGGTGCTCGAAGGCGCAGTCCGCCTGCTGGCCGGCGCAGAGCTCGATGACACAGGCGGCGAGCCGGGCCGAGGCGGCGGCCGAGGCAGGGTGGCCGTCCTCGGCGAGCAGCCGGAGCGCCAGCGCGAACATGGCGTCACCCGCGATCAGCGCGTCGGGGATGCCGAACACCGTCCAGGCCGTCGGCCGGTGCCGGCGGGTCGGGTCCTCGTCCACGATGTCGTCGTGGAGCAGCGTGAAGTTGTGCGCGAGCTCCACGGCGGCGGCGGCCCGCACGGCGGGCGCCGGGTCACCGCCGAGCGCGCGGGTGGCGGCGAGCACCAGGGCGGGCCGGATCGCCTTGCCCGTCTGCCCGGAGGCCGGCGAGCCGTCGGCCTGCTCCCAGCCGAAGTGGTACATCGCCACGCGCCGTATGGAGCCTGGCAACGACTCGATGGTCGAGCGCAGTTGAGGATGGACGACTACGCGTGTCTGGTCGAGGAGCGCCACGGCGCCCTGGGTGTCGCCCACGGCGTCCGGCCGAGTCATGGTCACACTTCCCCCTCATTCGTGAGTCGCTTGGCGTGCGGCGTGGTGGCGGGGGGCTCGTCGGCGCGGCCCCCCGCCACGGTCACCGGGGCCGGCGCGTCAGCGCCAGCGGCTGACCTCCACGTTCTCCAGGACTCCGAGCGCGTCGGGCACGAGGATCGCGGCCGAGTAGTAGGCCGTCACCAGGTAGGAGATGATCGCCTGCTCGTCGATGCCCATGAAGCGCACGGAGAGGCTGGGCTCGATCTCGTCCGGAAGGCCCGTCTGGTGAAGCCCGATCACGCCCTGGTCGGCCTCGCCCGTACGCATGCAGATGATGGACGTGGTCCGGGCGTCCGAGATCGGGATCTTGTTGCTCGGGAAGATCGGGACACCGCGCCAGGTCGGGATGCGGTTCCCGTTGATCTCGATGGACTCCGGGACGAGACCCCGCCGGTTGCACTCGCGGCCGAAGGCGGCGATCGCGCGCGGGTGGGCGATGAACATCTTCGAGCCCCGGCGCCGGGAGAGCAGCTCGTCCATGTCGTCGGGGCTGGGCACGCCGTCGTGGGGCTGGAGGCGCTGGCCGTAGTCGCAGTTGGAGAGCAGGCCGAACTCGCGGTTGTTGATCAGCTCGTGCTCCTGGCGCTCGCGCAGCGCCTCGACCGTGAGCCGCAACTGCTGCTCGGTCTGGTTCATCGGCTGGTTGTAGAGGTCGGCGACGCGGCTGTGGACCTTCAGGACCGTCTGCGCGACCGACAGTTCGTACTCGCGCGGCGAGGCGTCGTAGTCCACGTACGTGTGCGGGACGACCGCCTCGCCGACGTGGCCGGCGGAGAGGTCGATCGCGGCCTCGCCGAACTTGTTGGTGCGCTGGTGGGGCAGGGCGGCGACGCTCGCGAGGTGCTCTGCGAGCGAGGTGGCCCGCTCGGCGAGGTTGCGCACGTCGTCGTGGGTGAGTTCGAGGACGGTGCAGGCGGTGGCCGCGCGGGCGGTCCACTCCCACGTGGCGTCCGGGTGGGTCAGCGCGCTGTCACCGAAGTGCGCGCCGTCGGCCAGGACTCCGAGGACCGCCTCGTCGCCGTACGGTCCCTCGCCGATCTGCTCGACCTTGCCGTGCGCCAGGAGGTGGACGCGGTCGGTGGGCGCGCCCGCGGCGGCGATCACCTCTCCGGCCGCGTACTCGCGCTGGCGGCAACGGGAGGCGAGTTCGGTGAGGGCCTCCTCGTCGTCGTAGCCGCGCAGCGCGGGGAGTTCGCCGAGCTCCGCGGGGATGACCGCGACGCGCTCGCCGGTCTGGACGAAGGTGACGCGGCCGTCGCCCACGGAGTAGCTGAGCCTCCGGTTCACCCGGTAGGTGCCGCCCTGGACCTGCACCCACGGCAGCATCCGCAGCAGCCACCGTGAGGTGATCTCCTGCATCTGCGGCGCGGACTTGGTCGTGGTCGCCAGGTTCCGCGCGGCGGCGGTACCGAGACTCTGCTGCGGCGTCGCCTGATCCGCGCGGACCTCGTCGCCAACCGAACCAACGGACATGGAACTCCCTCTCGATGTGAATGACCTGCGAGAGGAAGCCTTTCAGCACGGAGAGTGCGGGCGCCATTACACAAATGAGTGGGAGTGATCGGCTTCCGACTGGGCATGCCACTCACTTTCCGCTCGAACAACCCCGCCTCGCCCGCCTCATGGCGCGGTGTCCGGATCGGCTCGCACAGGGCCCGAACAGATGGCTCGCGGGAAAGCCCTCCGGTACTCCGGTACTCCGGCACCGTCCCGGTTCCGCTTTATCCGAAGGAGTCGGCCATGGCCCCACCCATGTCCGCGAGCAGGTTCCTCGACGCGCTGCGCGACGAAGGCCTCTCGGTCGTCGAGGTCGGCGACTGGCGCACCCACAACCGCAACCACAAAGGCCCTTGGGGGCCCGTCCACGGCGTGATGATCCACCACACCGTCACCCGGGGCACCGCGAACACCGTCGCGCTCTGCCGGGACGGCCACAGCACCCTGCCCGGGCCGCTCTGTCACGGCGTGATCGCCAAGAACGGCACGGTCCACCTGGTCGGCTACGGCCGCGCCAACCACGCGGGGGCCGGCGACGACGACGTCCTGCGGGCCGTCATCGCCGAGCAGGGCCTGCCGCCCGACAACGAGGTGACGACGGACGGCAACCGGTACTTCTACGGCTTCGAGTGCGAGAACCTCGGGAACGGCTCCGACCCCTGGCCGAAGGTGCAGCTGGAGGCCATCGAGAAGGCCGCGGCGGCGGTGTGCCGGGTGCACGGCTGGAACCAGCGCTCGGTGCTCGGCCACCTGGAGTGGCAGCCGGGCAAGGTGGATCCGCGCGGCTTCACCATGGCCTCGATGCGGGAGCGGATCGCGGAACGCCTTCGGTAGACAATGGCCGGGTGAACGCGTTCGACCTCTCCCGCCTGCGGCCCCGGCTCCCGTCCCCTCTGGAGCCGGTCGAGGACGAACGGTTCACCCGCCACGGTCTGCGGCTGCTGCTCAAGCGCGAGGACCTGATCCATCCGGACCTGCCCGGCAACAAGTGGCGCAAGCTCGCGCTCAACCTGCGCGCGGCCGGCGGCCGCCCGGTGCTGACCTTCGGCGGCGCGTACTCCAACCACCTGCGGGCGACGGCCGCCGCCGGCCGGCTGCTCGACTTCGACACGATCGGCGTCGTACGGGGCCAGGAGCTGGCCGACCGGCCCCTGAACCCGTCGCTGGCGCGGTGCGCGGCGGACGGGATGCGACTGGTCTTCGTGGACCGTGCCACGTACCGGGCGAAGTCGGATCCGCAGGTGCTGGCCGGACTGCTCGCCCGGTCCCCTTCGGGGACGTACGTCGTCCCCGAAGGCGGCAGCAACGCCCTCGCCGTCGAGGGCTGCGTGGAGCTCGGCCGCGAGCTGCGCGGGGCCGCGGACGTGGTCGCCGTCGCCTGCGGCACCGGGGGCACGCTCGCGGGCCTGGCGGCCGGTCTGGGACCCGGGCGGCGTGCGCTCGGCGTCCCGGTCCTCAAGGGCGGTTTCCTGGGCGAGGAGGTACGGGCGCTGCAGCGCGCCGCGTTCGGCGGCCCGCGGGGCGACTGGAGCCTCGACGAGCGCTTCCACGGCGGCGGTTACGCCCGTACGAACCCGGCGCTCGACGCGTTCGCCGAGGACTTCGAGGCGCGGCATGGACTCGCCATCGAGCGACTGTATGTCGCCAAAATGCTCTACGGACTTGTCGCCCTCGCCGAGGAAGGCGCGTTCCCCCGGGGGACGAGCATCGCGGCGGTCGTCACCGGGGCGCCGGATTGACCGCCACGCGCGCGTGGCGGTCACGGTCCGAGCGGTCGCGCGCCGGACGTCAGCCCTCCTCGCGGTAGGCCGCGGCCTCCTCCAGGTCCAGCCGGCGCAGCAGTGTGCGCAGCATCTCGTCGTCGATCCGGCGCTCGTCCCTCAGCCGTACGAACACCTCGCGCTCGGCCTCGATCATCTCGCGGGCGAGCCGGCGGTAGGTGTCGTCGGCGGTCTCTCCGGTGACCGCGTTGACCGAACCGAGGCGCTCCCACACGGCGTTGCGGCGCCGTTCCAGGACCGTGCGGAGCCGGTCGGAGAGCGGCTGCGGCAGGGCGTTGCGCTCGTCGGCGAGGAGGGCGTCCAGGCGCTCCTCGGCCGCCCGGGACGCCTCGCTCTGGGCCTGCGCCTCGGCCAGGGTCTCCTGATAGGTGTCGCGGGCGGGGAGCTTCAGGAGCCGGATCAGTGGGGGCAGGGTGAGCCCCTGGACGACGAGGGTCCCGATCACGGTGGTGAAGGTGAGGAAGAGGACGAGGTTGCGGGCGGGGAACTCCACCCCGTCCGTCATCACCGGGATGGAGAAGGCGATGGCGAGGGAGACGACGCCGCGCATGCCGGCCCAGCCGACGATCAGCGGCGCCCGCCAGTCCACTCCGGGCTCCCGTTCCCTGATCCGTTCCGACAGCCACCGCGGCAGGAAGGTGGCGGGGTAGACCCAGACGAACCGGACGACGACCACGGCCGCGAAGACCCCCAGGGCGTAACCGGCCGCCTCGGCAATCCCGTACCGCCCGAGGCCCTCGACGACGTACGGCAGCTGGAGGCCGATGAGGGCGAAGACGGCGGACTCCAGGACGAAGGCGACCATCTTCCACACGGCCTCCTCCTGGAGGCGGGTCGCGAAGTCCACCTGCCAGTTGCGGTGTCCGAGGAAGAGGCCGACGACGACCACCGCGAGGACCCCGGAGGCGCCGACCTGTTCCGCCGCCGCGTAGGCGATGAAGGGGATCAGCAGGGAGAGGGTGTTCTGCAGCAGGGCCTCGCCGAGGTGTCGGCGGAGCCAGTGGATGGGCGCCATCAGGACGAGGCCGACGCCGATCCCGCCGACCGCCGCGAGCGCGAACTCGCCGACGCCGCCCGCCCAGCTGATGCCCTCGCCGACGGCGGCGGCGAGAGCGACCTTGAAGGCGGTGATGGCGGTGGCGTCGTTCACCAGGGACTCGCCCTGGAGGATGGTGGTGATCCGGTTCGGCAGCCCCAGCTTGCGGGCGATCGCCGTCGCCGCGACGGCGTCCGGCGGCGCGACGACCGCGCCGAGCACGAGCGCCGCCGTGAGCGGCAGGTCCGGGACGAGGACGTACGCGAGCCAGCCGACGGCGACGGTGGCGAAGAGGACGTACCCGACCGAGAGCAGGGCCACGGGCCGGACGTTGGCCCGCAGGTCGAGGTACGAGGAGTCCACCGCCGCCGTGTAGAGGAGCGGGGGCAGGATGAGCGGCAGGACGATGTGCGGGTCGAGGGTGTAGTCCGGGACCCCCGGCACGTACGCGGCGGCGAGGCCGACGGCCACCAGAAGAAGGGGCGCCGGTACGGGCGTCCTGCGGGCCAGGCCCGCCACGGCGGCGCTCGCCGCCACCAGCCCCACCAACTGCAGTGCGTCCATTCCTCGGCCCCGTCCCCGGCTCGGTCCACCACGTAACCTGGCCATCATGAGCGAGTGCCCGCACGTTGCCGAAATGCCGCGCCCCGAACCGGCGCCGCTGACCGACACCTGTCCCGAGTGCCTGGCCGACGGCACCCACCCCGTCCAGCTGCGGCTCTGCCTCACCTGTGGCCATGTGGGCTGCTGCGACTCCTCGTCGGGACGGCACGCGACCGGGCACTTCTCGACCACCGGCCACCCGGTGATGCGGACCTTCGAGCCGAACGAGCGCTGGCGGTGGTGTTTCGTGGACGGTTCGATCGTCTGAGGGCTGGGTACGACACCCCGGCAATCGGCTGTCCGTCGCTCACAATTGGGCCCCGCAGACCTCTAGCCACTGTCCGTACTCATGGCCTTACCATGAGTGACAGGCGGGGGCGAGGTCCCGAACAGGGCCCACGGCGACACGGCAGCATGGATCGCGATAGCGTCACGGCGGATTGCGCAACCGACTGCGCACCGCCCGGTTCGGGGGGCTTTCTCCCCCCGGGCCCCGAATGAGCTTGTGCCACCTTGGAGGTGAGGGTGTCCCAGATCGCAGGCGAGCCCGGGTCCCAGGACTTCGTGGAAGTCCGGCTGCCCGCTGCGGGTGCCTACCTGTCCGTGCTGCGTACGGCCACGGCCGGTCTCGCGGCGCGCTTGGACTTCACCCTCGACGAGATCGAGGACTTGCGGATCGCGGTCGACGAGGCGTGCGCCATCCTGCTCCAGCAGGCCGTACCGGGCTCCGTCCTCAGCTGTGTCTTCCGGCTGGTCGACGACTCGCTGGACGTCACGGTCTCCGCCCCCACCACGGACGGCCGCGCTCCGGAGCGGGACACCTTCGCCTGGACGGTGCTCTCCGCGCTGGCCGGGAAGGTCGAGTCCTCCGTGGCGGACGACAAGACCGTCTCCATCAGCCTGTACAAACAGCGCGGCGCGGGGCCAGGCCCGGCGTGAGGAGCGGGGACGCGACGGCCGGCATCCCTGAGCAGCAGGCGCGGCCGCATCCGGAGGTCGAGGTCGAGGTCGCTACGGAGCAGGCGGTCCAGATGAGCGAGCACGAGCAGCACAACGAGGTCCCGAAGGACGCCGAGCCGCAGAAGGCCAAGGCCGTGCCCGAGGTTTTGGACGCCCCGCAGGAGGCTCCGGATCCGCACGACCGGAGCGGGGCACGCGCGCTCTTCATCGAGCTGCGGGCGCTCCCCGAGGGCTCTCCGGCCAAGGCGGAGCTGCGCAACCAGCTGGTGCGGATGCACCTGCCGCTGGTCGAGCACCTGGCGCGGCGGTTCCGCAACCGGGGCGAGCCGCTGGACGACCTGACGCAGGTCGCGACGATCGGTCTGATCAAGTCGGTGGACCGCTTCGACCCGGAGCGGGGCGTCGAGTTCTCGACGTACGCGACACCGACGGTGGTCGGCGAGATCAAGCGGCACTTCCGGGACAAGGGCTGGGCGGTGCGCGTGCCGCGCCGGCTCCAGGAGCTGCGGCTCTCGCTGACGACGGCGACGGCGGAGCTGTCCCAGCTGCACGGCCGCTCACCGACGGTGCACGAGCTGGCGGAGCGGCTCGGGATCTCCGAGGAGGAGGTCCTGGAGGGCCTGGAGTCGGCGAACGCCTACTCGACGCTCTCCCTGGACGTGCCGGACACGGACGACGAGTCCCCGGCGGTCGCGGACACCCTCGGCGCGGAGGACGAGGCCCTGGAGGGCGTCGAGTACCGGGAGTCGCTCAAGCCGCTCCTGGAGGACCTGCCGCCCCGGGAGAAGCGGATCCTGCTGCTTCGCTTCTTCGGCAACATGACCCAGTCGCAGATCGCGCAGGAGGTCGGCATCTCGCAGATGCACGTCTCCCGGCTGCTGGCCCGCACGCTGGCCCAGCTGCGGGAGAAGCTCCTCGTCGAGGAGTAGGAGGTCGAGGAGCAGGAAGCAGGACGGTTACGTACGTCACGCCTCGCCGCGGCGGCCGATGCCCAGGGCCTCGGTCGTCGCGGGGTTCACGAGGAGCACCAGGCCGGTGACGGCGAGGGCGGCGAGGGCGATGCCGCCGGGGATCAGGGCGCTGTTCGCCTGGAGGAGCTGCCAGGCGACCGGCAGGGCCAGGATCTGCGTGATGATCGCCGGCCCCCGGCTCCAGCTCCGGCGCAGCAGCAGGCCGCGCGCGGCGGCGCCCGGGATGAGGCCGAGCGCGATCAGGGTCGCCCCGCCCATGACCGCCTGCGACAGGCCGTCGGGGTCTCCGGTGAGCGCGGTGACGAGGACGTACACGCCCCCGATCATCAGCGCGAGGGCCTCGATTCCGGCCACCGCGGCCGCCGCGGTCAACCGGACAGGGCGGGGGGTCTGCTCCGTACTGCTCATACCCGGCAGGGTAGCCGGGACCGCGGGGCGACCCTCGGACCAGGGCCGTCCGGCAGGTGGCCACGAGTGGGAACGAGTACCGCCGGGTAGGTACCCTGGCGGCCATGCGCGCACTTCTCGTGGTCAATCCGGCAGCCACCACCACCAGTGCTCGCACCCGTGACGTCCTCATCCACGCCCTCGCGAGCGAGATGAAGCTGGAGGCCGTCACCACCGAGTACCGGGGCCACGCCCGCGACCTCGGCCGCCGGGCCGCCGAGTCCCGGGACGTGGAGCTGGTCGTCGCCCTCGGTGGCGACGGGACGGTGAACGAGGTCGTCAACGGACTGCTGCACGGCGGTCCGGATCCGGACCGGCTGCCCGGTCTCGCGATCGTGCCCGGCGGCTCCACCAATGTCTTCGCCCGCGCGCTCGGACTGCCCAACGACGCGGTCGAGGCGACGGGCGCGCTGCTCGACGCGCTCCGTGAGCGCCGTGCACGGACGGTGAGCCTCGGGCTGGCGTCCGGCACGCCGGGGACCGAGGACGAGGGTGTCCCGTCCCGCTGGTTCACCTTCTGCGCCGGCTTCGGTTTCGACGCCAGTGTCATCGGGCGGGTCGAACAGCAGAGGGAACGCGGCAAGAGATCCACGCACGCCCTGTACCTCCGCCAGGTGTTCCGCCAGTTCCTGGAGGAGCCGAACCGCCGGCGCGGGACGATCACCCTGGAGCGCCCCGGCGAGGACCCGGTCGAGGAGCTGGTCCTCTCCATAATCTGCAACACCTCCCCCTGGACCTACCTGGGCAATCGTCCGGTGTACGCGTCCCCGGAGGCATCCTTCGAGACCGCCCTCGACGTCCTCGGACTGAGCCGTCTCTCGGCCCCGGCGGTGGCCCGGTACGCCACCCAGCTGCTCACTTCGAGCCCCGAGCGCGGCCCGCACGGCAAGCACGCCCTGTCTCTGCACGATCTGACGGACTTCACCTTGCATTCGAAGGTTCCGCTCCCGTTGCAGATGGACGGAGACCACCTGGGACTGCGTACGAGCGTGACGTTCACAGGCGTTCGCCGTGCACTGCGTGTGATTGTGTGAGTGGAAGGGCCGAAAGTCCTTTCACTCGAACGTTTAGGCTGCCATCCACCCCTTAGAAGTACGGCTGTGACCTAGCCGACACCGAGGAATCAAAAAAAACTTTCCGGAAGGGGTTGTATCCGCCCCTGGGGTTTGGGAGTCTCTTCTTGGCGATCGGGACGGCCCGCAAGACCGGCCTCCACTGAGAGTCAGAACCCCTCCTCAATCCAAGGACCACGTCAGTCCATCTGACAGTCGGCCCTTCCCTTGCGGGGGGATTCGTGAAAGCGTTCACATTCACAAGCAACCCGCACGTAACCAAGAGAGGTAGCAGCCATGGACTGGCGTCACAACGCCGTTTGTCGTGAGGAAGACCCCGAGCTGTTCTTCCCCATCGGCAACACCGGTCCTGCGCTGCTGCAGATCGAGGAAGCCAAGGCCGTCTGCCGCCGCTGCCCCGTCATGGAGCAGTGCCTGCAGTGGGCGCTCGAGTCCGGCCAGGACTCCGGCGTCTGGGGTGGCCTCAGCGAGGACGAGCGCCGCGCCATGAAGCGCCGCGCCGCTCGCAACCGGGCGCGCAACGCCAGCGCCTGAACACCCTGACAAGCCTGAGGCAAGCGGCGCGTACATCGCGTACGCAATCACCGCCCCCGAGCCGCAGCGCGCAGCAGTAACCCACAGCATTCGAGCCCCGGACCGATCTCCTTCGGTCCGGGGCTCGCTGCTGCGTGCCTGTCACTCGCTCACTTCTGCGGCTGTACAGGGATGTCGAGGACGACCCTGGTGCCGCGCTCCGCGCCCGGCTGCATGTCGAAGGTGCCGCCCAACTCCCCCTCCACCAGCGTCCGTACGATCTGCAGGCCGAGGTTTCCGGCGCGCTGCGGGTCGAAGCCCTCGGGCAGACCGCGACCGTCGTCCTTGACCGTGATGAGCAGCCGCGCGTCGGCGCGGGGTTCCCCGCGGACCGCCGTGACCTCGACCGTGCCGTGCTCCCCCGGCGCGAAGGCGTGCTCCAGGGCGTTCTGGAGGATCTCGGTGAGGACCATGGAGAGCGGGGTGGCGACCTCGGCGTCGAGGATGCCGAAGCGGCCGTTGCGCCGGCAGGTCACCTTGCCCGGAGAGATCTCGGCGACCATCGCGATCACCCGGTCGGCGATCTCGTCGAACTCCACCCGCTCGTCCAGGTTCTGGGAGAGCGTCTCGTGCACGATGGCGATCGAACCGACCCTGCGTACGGCCTCGTTGAGGGCCTCGCGGGCGCTCCTTCCACCTGCGGCGGCAGTGTCCATCCGGCGGGCCTGCAGGCGCAGCAGCGCGGCCACGGTCTGGAGGTTGTTCTTCACCCGGTGGTGGATCTCCCGGATGGTGGCGTCCTTGGTGATCAACTCGCGCTCGCGGCGTCGCAGTTCGGTGACGTCACGGAGCAGGACGAGCGAACCGATGCGGGTGCCCTTGGGCTTGAGCGGGATCGCGCGCAGCTGGATCACACCCCCGTTGCCCTCGACCTCCGCCTCGCGCGGGGCGTAGCCGGAGGCCAGTTTGACCAGGGCCTCGTCGACCGGGCCGCGGGAGGGGGCGAGTTCGGCGGTGATCTGACCGAGGTGCTGGCCGACGAGGTCGGCGGCGAGGCCGAGCCGGTGGTACGCGGAGAGGGCGTTGGGCGAGGCGTACTGGACGATGCCGTCGGCGTCGAGGCGGATCAGCCCGTCACCGGCGCGCGGCGAGGAGTCCATGTCGACGGCCTCCCCAGGGAAGGGGAACGTACCGGCGGCGATCATCTGCGCCAGGTCGGAGGCGGACTGGAGGTAGGTGAGCTCCAGCCGGGAGGGGGTCCGCACGGTGAGCAGGTTGGTGTTGCGGGCGATGACGCCGAGGACGCGGCCCTCACGGCGCACGGGGATGGACTCGACCCGTACGGGAACCTCCTCGCGCCACTCCGGGTCGCCCTCGCGCACGATCCGGCCCTCGTCGAGGGCGGCGTCGAGCAGCGGGCGACGGCCGCGCGGGACCAGGTGGCCGACCATGTCGTCCTGGTACGAGGTCGGGCCGGTGTTGGGCCGCATCTGGGCGACGGAGACGTAGCGGGTGCCGTCCAGGGTGGGGACCCAGAGGACGAGGTCGGCGAAGGAGAGGTCGGAGAGCAGCTGCCACTCCGAGACCAGCAGGTGCAGCCACTCGAGGTCGGACTCACTCAGAGCGGTGTGCTGGCGGACGAGGTCGTTCATGGAGGGCACAGATGCGAGCGTACCTGCGGAATCGACAGGCGATGAACCTGGATCTCGCGGCGTTCGTGTTGGAGGATGGGCCGGGAACGGGGCCTTGCACATGGATGGACAGACGAGAATGGTCTAGTCCACAATGGCTGGGTAGTGCCCTGTGAAAGACCTCCGCCCTCCCCGCACAGGAGGGCGGACGAGGTGATCGACGCTCTCTGCCCTGACTGCGTCGAGACCTCCGCATACGGCCGTGGACCGCACATCCTCGGCCGGGTAGCTCCGGGCTGCGGTGCCGGACGGGTTGAGGGTCCCGTCGGGCGCCGTAGCCCGCGGGTGTTTCCGGGGGCCTGCCGGCCCGCGGACCTGCGGCCCGGGCCCTTCAGCCCGCGGCGGGAACCGACGGCCAGGACCGCATCGCCGCCTCCGCGACCGCCTCCAGCTCCTCCTTCGTCGCCCCGTCGCGCGCCTGCTGGGACATGCCCTGGAGAACCGCGCCGTAGAGCCGGGCCAGGGTGCCGGCGTCCGTGTCGGCGGGCAGTTCGCCCGTGTCGAGGGCCCGGCGGATCCGCTCCTCGAACGCGGCCAGATTGCGGGCGCGCCGCTCGCGCAGGGCCTGCTCGACCTCGGCGTTCGAGCAGTTGGTCGCGGCGGAGATCATCAGGCAGCCGCGAGGGTGGGACGGATCGGTGAAGAGGCCCGCCGCCTCCCGGAGCATCCGGCCGAGCGCGCCGCGGGCCGTCGGCTCCTCCGCGAGGGCCCTGCCGCCGTACGCGCCGTAACTCACCGCGTACGCCTCCACGACCTCCTCGAACAGGGCCTTCTTGTCGCCGAAGGCGGCGTAGAGGCTCGGGGCGCTGATGCCCATGGCGCGGGTGAGGTCCGCGACGGAGGTGGTCTCGTACCCGTGCTCCCAGAACGCCATCGTGGCCTGCTCCAGAGCCGTGAGGCGGTCGAAGGAGCGGGGGCGGCCGCGCTGTCCTGTCGTCATGACGCCAATTCTATAGCGAGCACTACGGAAGTGGTGTTACGGTCAATTCTGTAACGACCACTACGGAAGTGAGGGGGGCGTCCCATGGGTGCGCTCACGGGCAGGACGGCGCTGGTCACGGGCGGCAGCCGGGGGATCGGGCGGGGCATCGCCGAGCGGCTGGGCCGGGACGGCGCGCGGGTCGCGGTGCACTACGGATCCAACGAGGCGGCCGCGAAGGAGACCGTCTCGGTGATCGAGGCGGCGGGCGGCGCGGCCTTCGCGATCGGCCAGGAGCTCGGGACGGAGGGCGACGCGGCGGCGCTCTGGGAGCGGTTCGACGAGCAGACGGGCGGGGACGGGCTCGACATCCTCGTCAACAACGCGGGGATCGCGGCCTCGAAGCCGTTCGCGACGATCGACGAGGCGGAGTACGACCGGATCTTCGCGGTGAACACGAAGGCGCCTTTCTTCCTCGCGCAGCAGGGCGCGGAGCGGCTGCGCGACGGCGGCCGGATCATCAACGTCTCCACCGGCCTGAGCCACGCCGCCCTGATGCCCGAGCTGATCGCGTACGCGATGTCCAAGAGCGCCCTGGACACCTTCACGCGCTATCTGTCCAAGGTGCTGGGCGGCCGGGGCATCACGGTCAACGCCGTGGCGCCCGGGATCGTGGACACGGACATCAACGCGCACTGGCTGCGCGGCGACGACGAGGCGTGGGCGGGCGCGGCGGCGCTCTCGACGCTCGGGAGGGTCGGCGCGCCCGACGACATAGCCGATGTGGTGGCCTTCCTGGCCTCGCACGACGGGCGCTGGGTGACGGGACAGTGGATCGACGCGACCGGGGGTTCGATCGCCTGACCGGGGCGGGGGTTCAGGTGGCTGCGGGGGCCGTCCCGTTCGACGATGGGGAGGGCACCGCCTGCCGACCGGAAGGGCCTGAGCGGACGGGCTCCGCTCTGCTAGATTGGGCTTTGATTGGTCTATACCACCAGGCCCTCACCAGCCCCTCACCAGATCGGCAGGCACAGCGTGGAAGTTGTCATCGTCCCGGACGCCAGGGCAGGCGGAGAGCTGATCGCGGACGGCATCGCCGGCCTCCTGCGCCGCAAGCCCGACGCTCTGCTCGGCGTTGCCACCGGCTCTACTCCGCTGCCCATCTACGAGGCCCTGATCGCCCAGGTCATGGCCGGTTCCGTGGACGCCTCGCGCGCCCGGATCGCTCAGCTCGACGAGTACGTCGGTCTGCCCACCGGGCACCCGGAGTCCTACCGCTCCACGGTGCTGCGTCAGGTCGTCGAGCCGCTCGGGCTCTCGCCGGACGCCTTCATGGGCCCGGACGGCTCGGCAGAGGACGTCCAGGCGGCCTGCGAGGCCTACGACCTGGCCCTGCGCGAGGCGGGCGGGGTCGACCTGCAGATCCTCGGCATCGGGACCGACGGGCACATCGGCTTCAACGAGCCGTGCTCCTCGCTGGCCTCCCGGACGCGGATCAAGACGCTCACCGAGCAGACCCGCGTCGACAACGCGCGCTTCTTCGACAACGACATCGAGCAGGTGCCGCACCACGTCATCACCCAGGGCATCGGCACCATCCTGGAGGCCCGGCACCTGGTGCTCCTGGCCACCGGCGAGGGCAAGGCCGACGCCGTGGCCCAGACCGTCGAGGGTCCGGTCGCCGCGGTCGTGCCGGCCTCCGCGCTGCAGCTGCACCCGCACGCCACGGTCGTGGTGGACGAGGCCGCCGCCTCCAAGCTGAAGCTCGCGGACTACTTCCGCCACACCTTCGCCAACAAGCCCGCCTGGCAGGGCATCTAGCGTCCCGGTACGGAAAGAGGGGCCCGGCACCTGGTTCAGGC
>NZ_JBSGWV010000023.1:91700-102671 GCF_053609105.1 Streptomyces sp. NPDC054975 | reverse complement strand
GGGTGAGTCCGCCCGGGGTGTCTCCGGGTACCGGGTGACCTGGGGCGGAAGGGGCGGGGCGTTGCTGGAGGGGATCGGGCTCGACGCGGTCCCGTGGCGGGCGTAGCCTCGGGGCTATGAACTCGTACGGAACCTTTCCCGGGGCGCGGCCGCGGCGGCTGCGGACGACTCCTGCCATGCGGCGGATGGTGGCCGAGACGCGGCTGAGCCCGGCCGACCTGATCCTTCCCGCGTTCGTGCGCGAGGGCATCACGGAGCCGCGGCCGATCACCGCGATGCCCGGGGTGGTGCAGCACTCGCGGGACACCCTGCGCAAGGCCGCCGTGGAGGCGCTGGAGGCCGGGGTCTCCGGGATCATGCTCTTCGGCGTGCCGGAGGACGACAAGAAGGACGGCGCCGGTACCGCCGGGACCGACCCGGACGGGATCCTCCAGGTCGCCATCAGGGACGTGAAGGCCGAGGTCGGCGACGACCTGGTGATCATGTCGGACCTGTGCCTGGACGAGTACACCGACCACGGGCACTGCGGCGTCCTCGACGAGAACGGACGCGTCGACAACGACGCCACGCTGGAACGTTACGCCGAGATGGCCCAGGTCCAGGCCGACGCCGGCGTCCACGTCGTCGGCCCCTCCGGGATGATGGACGGACAGGTCGGCGTGATCCGCGACGCGCTGGACACCATCGGCAAGGAGGACGTGTCGATCCTCGCGTACACCGCGAAGTACTCCTCCGCCTTCTACGGCCCCTTCCGCGAGGCCGTCGGCTCCTCCCTGCAGGGCGACCGCAAGACCTACCAGCAGGACCCGGCCAACCTCCGTGAGTCGCTGCGGGAGCTCGCCCTCGACCTGGAGGAGGGCGCCGACATGGTGATGGTCAAGCCCGCCGGCCCCTACCTCGACGTCCTCGCGAAGGTCGCCGACGCCGTGGACGTACCCGTCGCCGCGTACCAGATCAGCGGCGAGTACGCGATGGTCGAGGCCGCCGCCGAGAAGGGCTGGATCGACCGCGACAAGGCCATCCTGGAGACGCTCACCGGGATCCGGCGCGCCGGCGCGCAGATGATCCTCACCTACTGGGCGACCGAGGTCGCCCAGAAGCTCGGCCGCCCGTTCACCGCTTGATCAGCATCTCCACCATGCGTGACATGCCGTCCTCCGCGTAGCCCTCCTTGATCGCCCGGTCGAGGAGGGCCTGGAGCGGCTCGAACAGCTCGGTGCTGACGCCCTGCGCCTGGAACGTCGAGAGGAAGTTGGGGAAGGCCGCCTGGTTCACGGCGAGGCTGGACACGTCCGTGAGGTGCTTCCCGGAATCGACGTCCCTGGCCATCTGGGGGACGACACCGCCGAGCATCGCCGTGACCCACGGGACCAGCAGCTCCGCGTACTCCTCGGCGCCGATGTTCTCCGTACGGACCAGGGCCAGCGCCTGCACCACGCCGGCGAGCATCCCGTACATGCCCGTCAGCAGACCCAGGTCGTACAGCGCCGCCAGGCCCGGGTCGGTGCCCGTCCACCTTGTGCCGCCGAGGACCGCCAACGTCTGCCGGTGCGTCTCGTACGCCTCCTCGTCACCGCTGTAGAAGACGTACGCCGCCGGGGTCGCGATCATCTGCGGGACGGCCATGATGCCGCCGTCGACGTACCGGGCGCCGAAGGCCGCGGCGCGGGCCGAGAGGGCGCGCGCCTGCTCCGGCGTCCCGTTCGTGAGGTTGACCAGGGTCTTTCCGGCCAGGGAGTCGCCAAGGCCGGTGAGGATCTCGTCGACGTTGTCGTTCGTCAGCACACACAGGACCACGAGCGGGCTCGCCGCCACCGCGTCCGCGGTCGTGGCCGCCGGTTGCGCGCCCTGGGCGACCAGGGGGCCGGTCTTGGCCGGCGAACGGTTCCAGACGGTGACCTGGTGGCCGGCCTTCAGAAAGGCCGAGGCGAGGGCGGAGCCCATCATCCCGAGGCCGAGCACGGACACGGGCGTGGAGGACGTTCGGGACATGGGGGTGCTCCAGGGCTGGAAATCGGAGGTTCGAGCCGGCGTCCGGCTCGCATTCGATCCTTCTCCGGGCCCGTTCGCCCCACAAGTACCGACTTAAATCTCAGGTACGCACCGATTGGTAAGGGAGGGCCCCGCGGCGCACCCTGGAAGTACCTCAGGAGGTGGTCCTCATGATGCACACCCTTGTCGGATGGCACATCGAGATGGAATTCCAGGAGGACGGCGACCGGACACGGGCGGCCGCCATGGTGCGGCTCGGCGACGGCACCGAGTTCCGCGCCCAGGGCAACGCCCACCGGCACCCCTCCGACCCGGAGCAGTTGCGGGTCGGCGAGGAGATCGCGGGCGCACGCGCGC
This sequence comes from Streptomyces sp. NPDC054975, assembly GCF_053609105.1. Classification (NCBI taxonomy): domain Bacteria; kingdom Bacillati; phylum Actinomycetota; class Actinomycetes; order Kitasatosporales; family Streptomycetaceae; genus Streptomyces; species Streptomyces sp. NPDC054975. The sequence continues at coordinate 100,322 of NZ_JBSGWV010000023.1, read as the reverse complement.
TCATGGACCTCGCCTCTCAGCTGCTCCAGAAGGCCCACGTCGAGATCGACGAGGTCTCGGGACGGACGTCCCACCCGATCCGCTGACCTCGGCCGATCAGCTGACCTCGGCGATCGAGACGACACGAAGAGGCCCCGGCACGGTACGCCCGTGCCGGGGCCCTTTCACAGTCCGTTCCCGGACCGTACGGATCAGAGGCGCTCGGGCGTCCGGATGCCCAGCAGCGCCATGCCCTGGTGGAGCGTGCGGGCCGTCAGGTCGCAGATGAACAGGCGGTTCTCCGCGACCTCCTGCGGCGGCTCGGGCTTGATGACCGGGCACTGGTCGTAGAACGTCGTGTACAGCGACGCCAGCTGGTACAGGTACGCGGCCAGCTTGTGCGGGGCGTACTCGGCAGCCGCCTCGGCCACCGTCTCGCCGAACTGGTCCAGGTGCAGGCCGAGCGCACGCTCCGCCGGAGCCAGCTCCAGCTCGGGGTGGGCGAGCGGGGTACGGTCGCCCGCCTTGCCGAAGATCGACTTGATACGGGCGTACGCGTACTGCAGGTACACCGACGTGTCGCCGTTGAGCGACACCATCTGATCCAGGTCGAACTTGTAGTCCCGCGCCGCCGACGTCGACAGGTCCGCGTACTTCACCGCGCCGATACCCACCTGGGCACCCCGCTCGGCGATCTCGTCCTCCGTCAGGTCACGCGCCTTCTCCCGGACCACCGACGCGGCCCGGTCGATCGCCTCGTCCAGCAGGTCCACCAGCCGGACCGTCTCGCCCTCACGGGTCTTGAACGGCTTGCCGTCCTTGCCGAGCACCGTGCCGAACGCCAGCTGGACCGCCTTCACGTCCTCGTTCAGCCAGCCGGCCCGGCGGGCGGTCTCGAAGACCATCTTGAAGTGCAGGGACTGCCGCGCGTCGACCACGTACAGCAACGTCGACGCCTTCAGGTTCCGCACCCGGTCCCGGATCGCCGACAGGTCCGTCGCCGCATAGCCGAAACCGCCGTCGGACTTCTGGACGATCAGCGGCGTCGGATTGCCGTCCGGGCCCTTGATGTCGTCGAAGAAGACACACAGCGCGCCGTTGGAACGGACCGCGACACCGGACTCCTCCAGGATGCGGCAGGTCTCCGCCAGCATGTCGTTGTACCCCGACTCACCGACGATGTCGGGGTCCCGGATGTCCATGTCCAGCTTCTCGAAGACCGAGAAGAAGTAGATCTTCGACTCGTCGACGAACTTCTGCCACATCGCGAGCGTCTGCGGATCCCCGGCCTGAAGCTCGACCACCCGGCGGCGCGCCCGCGTCTTGAACTCCTCGTCGGAGTCGAAGAACTTGCGCGCGGCCTTGTAGAGACGGTCGAGGTTCGACATCGCCTCCTCGCCCGACACCTGGGCGTCCTTGTGGTCCAGCTCGTGCGGGTGCTCCTCCAGATACTGGATGAGCATGCCGAACTGGGTGCCCCAGTCGCCGATGTGGTGGCGACGGACCACCTTCTCGCCCGTGAACTCCAGGATCTCGACCATCGCGGCGCCGATCACGGCCGACCGCAGGTGGCCGACGTGCATCTCCTTGGCCACGTTCGGCTGGGCGTAGTCGATCACCGTCGTACCCGCGTCCTGCGCGAACGGCACACCGAGGCGGTCGTCGGCGGCACGCGCGGCGAGGGTCCTGACGATCGCCTCGTCCGTGACCGTGATGTTCAGGAAGCCGGGGCCCGAGACCTCGATCTCCTTCAGCACGTCGTTCGCCGGGATTCCGTCGACGACCTTCGTCGCCAGCTCACGCGGGTTGCCCTTGAGCTGCTTCGCGAGCGCCAGGATGCCGTTGGCCTGGAAGTCGGCCCGGTCGCTTCGTCGCAGCAGCGGGTCGGCGGAACCGGCCTCCGGCAGAGCCGCGATGAGACCTTCCGCGAGACGCTGCTGCACGGTCGAAGCGAGGGAAGGGACCGAGGCCATGAGCTTCCGTTCCTGTCGGTGGTTCGTGGTGGGTTATATCGCTTGTCAAGTGTCCCATGGGTGGGCAACGTGTTTTCTCCACCTGTGGACAACCTCGGACTGTGGACAACCTCGGAGCGGGCTGTTCCGTCTGGGAGAATGGCTGACGTAAGGCCGCAAGGCTTTCGAGCGCATCCAGAGAGACCATCCAGGAAGAAGGACGTACCGACCGTGGCTCAGAGCAGCACCGAGACCGACTGGGTCTCCCGTTTCGCGGACGAGGTCATCGCCGAGTCGGAGCGACGTGCGCCTGGCAAACCGGTCGTCGTCGCCTCCGGCCTCTCCCCCTCCGGCCCCATCCACCTGGGCAACCTCCGCGAGGTCATGACCCCGCACCTGGTCGCCGACGAGATCCGCCGCCGGGGACACGAAGTCCGCCACCTCATCTCGTGGGACGACTACGACCGGTACCGCAAGGTGCCCAACGGCATCCCGGGCGTGGACAAGGACGGCTACGAGCAGCACATCGGCAAGCCGCTGACCTCCGTCCCCGCCCCGCCCGGATCGCCCCACCCGAACTGGGCCGAGCACTTCAAGGCCGCCATGGTCGAGTCGCTCGCCGAGCTCGGCGTCGAATACGACCCGATCAGCCAGACCGAGCAGTACACCGCCGGCGCCTACCGTGAGCAGATCCTGCACGCCATGAAGCACCGCGGCGACATCGACGCCATCCTCGACCAGTACCGGACGAAGAAGACGCCGAAGAAGCAGACCCAGAAGCCCGTCGACGCCGCCGAACTGGAGGCCGAGGAGGGCTCCGGCGCGGCGAGCGAGGACGACGGCTCCGGCGGCGCCGGCGGCTACTTCCCGTACAAGCCGTACTGCGGGCAGTGCGAGAAGGACCTCACCGCCGTCACCTCCTACGACGACGAGACCACCGAGCTGGCCTACACCTGCACCGCGTGCGGCTTCTCCGAGACCGTCAAGCTCAGCGATTTCAACCGCGGCAAGCTGGTCTGGAAGGTCGACTGGCCGATGCGCTGGGCCTACGAAGGCGTCATCTTCGAGCCTTCGGGCGTCGACCACTCGTCCCCCGGCTCGTCGTTCGTCGTCGGCGGCCAGATCGTGCGCGAGATCTTCGCCGGCGTCCAGCCGATCGGCCCCATGTACGCCTTCGTCGGCATCAGCGGCATGGCCAAGATGTCCTCCTCCAAGGGCGGCGTGCCCACCCCGGCGGACGCGCTGAAGATCATGGAGGCGCCGCTGCTGCGCTGGCTCTACGCCCGCCGCAGGCCCAACCAGTCCTTCAAGATCGCCTTCGACCAGGAGATCCAGCGGCTCTACGACGAGTGGGACAAGCTGGAGGCCAAGGTCGCCGACGGCTCCGTCCTGCCGGCGGACGCCGCCGCCTACGCGCGCGCCGCACGCACCGCCGCCGGCGAGCTGCCCCGCACCCCGCGCCCCCTGCCGTACCGCACGCTCGCCTCGGTCATGGACATCACCGCCGGCCACGACGAGCAGACCCTGCGGATCCTGACCGAACTGGACCCCGAGAACCCGGTCACCAGCCTGGACGAGGTCCGCCCCCGCCTGGACCGCGCCGAGAACTGGATCACCACCCAGGTCCCGGCCGACCAGCGCACCGTCGTCCGCGACGAGCCCGACACCGAACTGCTCGGCTCCCTCGACGACGAGGGCCGCGAATCCCTGCGCCTCCTCCTGGAGGGCCTGGACACGCACTGGTCCCTGGACGGCCTCACCACCCTCGTCTACGGCGTCCCGAAGGTCATGGCCGGCCTCGACCCCGAAGCCAAGCCGACCCCCGAGCTGAAGGTCGCCCAGCGCTCCTTCTTCGCCCTGCTCTACAAGCTCCTCGTCAGCCGCGAGACCGGGCCCCGCCTGCCCACGCTCCTCCTCGCCGTCGGCGCCGGACGCGTACGCAAGCTGCTCGGCGCGTAACCGCAGAAACGGCAGAAGGGCCGCCACCGGGAACCCGGTGGCGGCCCTTCGCCATGAGGGCACGAACAAGTGGCGGCCCCTCGCCATGAGGGCACGACGCACGGGCCCGCGGCGGGAAGCCCGGCCCCCTGCCCGTCACGGGATGTGGTTCTCCGCCATCTCCCTCTCAAGACGGTGGCGCAGCTGCGGAGTCAGCTCCCGAAGGATCGACGCGCTGCGCGGGTGGTTGATCTGATACGTGTCGCTGAGCCATATGTCGAGCTGCTCCGCGTTGGGGAAGTCCTGCTTCTCCTCCACATAGCTCCACATCGCCTTGTAGGCCGCCTCGGCGAACTCGTCCGGGTGCGGCTCCGGCTCCACGTACTCCGGATACTCCTGGAACTGCTCCAGACCACCCTGCTCCTGGCGGGGCCCCGGCACCGGAAGCTCCTCCGGACCATAGGGAACCGCCACCGGCGTGGGCTCCAGACCCTCCACGATCTGCGGCGCGTAAGACCCTTCGTACGCCTCCGGGGGCAGCTGCTGGGCCTGGAACCACGGGCTGTCGTGATTCGGCTCCCCCTGCTGCTCCTGCTGCTCCTGCTGCGGCGCCTGGGGGCCCTGCTGCTGCACGGAACCCTGAGACGCCTGCGTCAGCTGAGGCGCCGACTGCGAGGCCGGGACCTGCACCGGCTCCGCCTGAGCGACCACCGGCTGCGGCGGCAACAGGACCGGCTCGATACCCGCCGCCGCCAGCCCCGCCGGCGCCGTCTCCGCCAACGGCACACCGTACTTCGCAAGCCGCAACGGCATCAGCGCCTCCACCGGCGCCTTCCGCCGCCACGCCCGCCCGAACCGCGCCTGAAGCCGCGCCTGGTAGATCAAACGATCCTGCTCCAGCTTGATCACCTGCTCGTACGAACGCAGCTCCCACAGCTTCATCCGCCGCCACAACCGGAACGTCGGCACCGGCGACAGCAGCCAACGCGTCAGCCGCACACCCTCCATGTGCTTGTCCGCAGTGATGTCGGCTATGCGACCCACCGCGTGACGCGCCGCCTCCACCGCCACCACGAACAGCACCGGGATCACCGCGTGCATACCGACACCCAGCGGGTCCGGCCACGCCGCCGCGCCGTTGAACGCGATCGTCGCCGCCGTCAGCACCCACGCCGTCTGCCGAAGCAACGGGAACGGGATCCGGATCCACGTCAACAGCAGATCCAGTGCCAGCAGCACACAGATACCCGCGTCGATACCGATCGGGAAGAAGTACGAGAAGTTGCCGAAGCCCTTCTCCACGGCGAGCTCGCGCACAGCTGCGTACGAACCCGCGAAACCGATACCGGCGATGATCACCGCACCGGCGATCACCACACCGATCAGCACCTTGTGCGTGCGTGTCAGCTGCACCGCGGCCACCCGCGATCCCCTCCCGTCAATCCACATCTCGCGGGCACAGCGTGGCACACGCGCGAGGAGCCCGACCCCCGGGGGAGGGACAGGCTCCTCGAAAACGTGCGCAAATACGGGTGTACGCGACGCCCGACGGCTTCCCGGCCTACTTGTTCGCCGCCGCGACCGCCGCGACCGCCTCCTTCGACGCCTTCACCGCGCCGTCCATCACCGTCTTGTCCGAAGGCGCGTCCGCCCCCGCGTAGCCCGCGCCGTTGTACGTGAGCAGCACCAGCACATTGCCCGTCCGCGCCACGACCGACACGTACTTGAAATCCTCGTCCGTCTTCTTCAGCTCGTACGCCACGGTCTTCGACTGGTCACCGATGCCCGACGCGTCCGCGGTACGCAGCTTCTTCGCACCCGCGGTCGCCTGCAGCTTCGCCAACTCCTTCGCGAAGTTGTCCTGGGCGCGCTTCTCACCACTGCCGAGGGTCGCGTCCGACGCGTAACGGTAGAAGGAGACATCGAGCCAGCGGTACTGCGAGCCCTTCACACCCTTGTCGTCCAGACCGTTCCACGAACAGCCGCCCCGGCTCTCGACATCGCTGGACGCCGCCGCCGTACCGTTCTTCACCTTCGCCTTCGGCACCAGGCTCGCGGTCGTCTTCTCCGAGATCGACTTGCAGACATCCGGCAGCTTCGCGAACTTCGCGGGCTCGACCGACTTCGTCGACGGCGCGGCGCTCGGCGTCGCCGAACCCTTGCCCTTGTCCGGCGTCGAACCACCATCGGAGTCCGAGGAGCAGCCGGCGACGACGAGCATCACCGGGACGGCTGCGCAGGCGAGTATGCGGGTGAGTCGCGGGGCTGATCGGTGCATGGTTCCTTCAGTCGCTTGTCGTACGGTCCGGATTCCGGTGCGGTGCGGTGCGTGCGGTCGGGAGGGGACCACGCCGACACGTTACGTGGTCCAGGAGCGGTCACGGAGCGGATCCGAACGCCTACCGGAGCGCTACTCCTCCAGGCGCTCGGCCAGCAGACGGGCCAGATTCCGGGCCTTTTCCTGCAGTTCCCGGCTGTCGGGAGCATCCGCCGAACCCGTCGTCTGCTCCACGTACTCGACCGTCACGATCACATTGGATGTGCGGAACACCACGCTCACCGTCCGGTGCCGGCCGTTCGCGCCACCCGCGCTGAGCGCGTCGTCGAGGAACGCGACCTGCCCGAGACCCTCCAGGACACGAGGCTCCAGACCGGTGGTGGCCGCGCCGGAGGGGCTACCGGTGGACGGGCCGCCCGAGCTCCCGTCGGGAGTTCCCGGCGACGTACCGGGAGGCGTCGTGGTCCCGCTCGGCGTGCCGGACGCCCGGGCGCTGGGAGTCGTCCCCGTCGGGGTCGGGCTCGGCGGCGGCTGGGGGAGGTTCGCCGCGACCTGCTTACGCGAGAACACCTCCTGCGCGCGATCGTCGTCGCTCACCGTCGGGTCGTACGACACCACCCGCTCGATGTCGAGCCGCAACCGGTGCATCGCGTCCGGGGTGTCGGCCTTCCAGCTGCAACCGACACGACGGTCGGTGTCGTACGTGACGTCGGCACTGCCCCGGTACGCCGCGTCCCGCTCGTCGTCGGGGAGCTGGGCCGCGCCGGGGAGCAGGTCGCGGAGGGTGTTCTGAGGGACGGCGCCGCAGGGCTCGAAGAGCGTGCGGTAGCGGCCGGGGGGAGCGGCGGGGGCGGCCGGACCGGCCTTGGAGTCGACTGCCTCGGCGCCGGAGCCGGCACCGGCGGAGCATCCGGTGAGCCCCAGGACGAGCGCCGCGCCGAGCGCTGCCAGTCCGGGTACGTACGCCTGTCGCTGCACGCTCTCAGGCTCCCTTCTCCCGAAGACTTCCCCGAAAACCCTTTGCCGCCGGATACCGGTCGGTGGACACAATGTCTATCGCACGCGCTGCCGTTGATGCCGGTCCGTCGTCACCTGTACGGGCCTTGGAGCCGGTTTTTGCGTTATCAGGCTTTTGGGGGAATCGAGGAAGTATGTCGTATGTAGAGGTACCGGGTGCGAAGGTACCCATCCGGATGTGGACCGATCCTTCCATGATCGAAGACGGCGCGATGCGCCAACTCCACAACGTGGCCACCCTCCCGTGGATCAAGGGCCTGGCCGTGATGCCGGACGTGCACTACGGCAAGGGCGCGACGGTCGGCTCGGTGATCGCTATGCGCGGGGCGGTGTGCCCGGCGGCGGTGGGTGTGGACATCGGCTGCGGGATGTCGGCGGTGAAGACGTCCCTGACGGCGAACGACCTGCCGGGGGACCTGTCGCGACTGCGGTCGAAGATCGAGCAGGCGATTCCGGTGGGGCGGGGGATGCACCGGGACGACGTGGATCCGTCGCGGCTGTACCAGTTCCCGACGGCGGGCTGGGACGACTTCTGGTCGCGCTTCGACGAGATCGCGGAGTCGGTCAAGTTCCGTCATGAGCGGGCCCATAAGCAGATGGGAACGCTCGGAAGTGGAAACCACTTCATCGAGTTCTGTCTCGACGAGTCGGGTGCGGTGTGGCTGATGCTGCACTCCGGCTCGCGGAACATCGGCAAGGAGCTCGCCGAGTACCACATCGGCGAGGCGCAGAAACTGCCGCACAACCAGGGGCTCGTGGATCGCGATCTGGCGGTCTTCGTGGCGGACACCCCGCAGATGGCGGCGTACCGGAACGATCTCTTCTGGGCGCAGGAGTACGCGAAGTACAACCGCGCGGTCATGATGGCTCTGTTCCAGGAGGTCGTCCGCAGGGAGTTCCGCAAGGCGAAGGTGTCCTTCGACCAGGTGATCTCCTGTCACCACAACTATGTGGCGGAGGAGCGGTACGAGGGGATGGACCTGCTGGTCACCCGTAAGGGCGCGATCCGGGCCGGCTCCGGTGAGTACGGGATCATCCCGGGCTCGATGGGCACCGGTTCGTACATCGTGAAGGGGCTCGGCAACGACGCGTCCTTCAACTCGGCCTCGCACGGCGCCGGCCGGAAGATGAGCCGGAGTGCGGCGAAGAGGCGCTTCTCGACGCGGGACCTGGAGGAGCAGACGCGGGGCGTGGAGTGCCGTAAGGACTCCGGCGTCGTGGATGAGATTCCCGGTGCGTACAAGCCGATCGAGAAGGTCATGGAACAGCAGCGGGACCTGGTCGAGGTCGTCGCCAAGCTGAAGCAGGTCATCTGTGTGAAGGGCTGACGACAGATTGCTGAGAGGGGGCGGCCCGGGGGCGGCCGCCCCCCACCCGCGGGGCCGACGTTGGGGTGGGCCGGGGGGTTTGTGGGCGGGGGGGGGGGGGGGGCGACCAAGAGGTAGGGGTTTTGGTGGT